>JAFGQG010000189.1 GCA_016935765.1 bacterium | reverse complement strand
GATGAAAATGTTCGTTTCGGCAAACCAGTTATTTCTGGTACTCGAATACCCATAGAGCTAATTATTGCGAAATTAGCCGGTGGAATGACGTACAAGCAAGTTATTAAAGAATATGAAATATCGATTGAAGATATCTTAGCTGTTTTAAATTATGCTGCAAAAATTCTTTCGAGTGAAGAATTAAAAGTAGGTTGATAAAATGATTCGATTCGTGATTGATGAAGATATGCAGCGCTCTATAGGTTTCCTACTGGAAAAAAATGGTTATGAAGTTATGGACATTAGAGATTTTGGTTTGCGTGGTAAAAGTGATGAAGAAATATTTAAGTTCGCACAATTAAACAATGCTATAATATTAACAGGAGATAGAGGTTTTGGTAATATCCTGCGTTTCCCGTTAGGGCAACATTACGGAATAGTTGTTGCAAACTTTCCCAATGAAATTCCAACAGATGAAATAAATAACCGAATATTAGTATGTTTAAAAGAACTCGAAATAACTGATTTTTGGGGTAATTTAATCATCATTGAAAAATCTAAGCTGAGGATAAAGAGAAAACAACAGTAACAAGTCCTAATAATAGATGATCTTCTATTAGATTGAAGTTGGGATTATTATGATGAGAATTAAACTCTTGACATCTATTAAAAATAATGCTAAACAAAAGGTGATATAGATTAAAGTTACAGCCATAATACTCGCCGCAGGCAGTTCTGCAAGAATGGGGAGGCACAAAGCACTCCTTAAGATAAATGGCAATACATTTCTTCAACACATCATTAATAACCTATTAAATGCCTCTTCAGGGGAAATTATTGTGGTTTTAGGTTCCGGCGCGGAGGAAATTAAAAAGCAAATCGATCTTGAAAATAGTAAAATAGTGATTAATAGAAATTATAAGAACGGTCAGCTATCTTCACTTCAAACAGGTTTGAGTTTTATAGCTGAAAATACCGATGCTTTATTGATGGTTCTCGTTGATCACCCTTTAGTTACAGCGCACACTTACAGTAAGATTATCGAATGTGGTATTGAGAATCCGAGTAAAATTATTCTACCTAAGTATAATGGGAAAAGGGGACATCCTGTTCTGATTCCAAGAAAATACTTTAAGCAAATTATGCAAGCTCCTTTAGATGAAGGACTTAGGCACGTTATTCATGATAATAAAGAAAACCTTGTGGATTTAGATGTTGACGATAAAGGAATAACGCAAAATATTAATACTGTTGAAAAGTATGAAGAGTGTATTGGAAAATGGATAGATTTAATTAACTAATGATAAATGACTAATGACCAATAGGAAAAAGAAAGGACACAGATTACTCATATAGGGAATGATTGCCAAGATGATTGGAAATATGTAATGATGAATATTGAAAAACAAGTAGTTGTAAATGATGCAATTAGAGAATAAAGTTTAAAAACCAGAAACGGATTTATGTTGTATTTTGGAAATGATAATAAAACCAAACCTTTGTAGAAGGTTCATAATTGTAGAAAAAAATGTAAATCAAAAAAGAATGTGGCTGGCGGGATTATTGACACGAGCGAAGGGAAGTCTCAAAAATCGTGACAGCCATGACTATTGAAATCTCAAAAAAAGAATAAAAATACTGATTTTAAGTATAAATTGAAGATTGATGGTGACTAAATGCGTATAATCGGCAAGAGCGTAAATAGAGAAGATGCTTATGAAAAGGTGACTGGTAAAGCGCCCTTCACGGACGATCTATCGTTTGCCGGAATGCTTTACGCTAAGGTGAAGCGGAGTAGTTTTCCACACGCGAAACTCCTTAGAGTCGATACTTCTAAAGCAAAGGCTTTAACTGGAGTACACGATATTGCAACCTCAAATGAGATTCCGGGGAAAAACCTGGTGCATGTGGTCATCGATGATCAGCCGCTCTTAGCTGATGGTTTGGTGAAGTATATTGGCGAACCCATCGCTGTGGTTGCTGCGGAAACCCCTGAGATCGCCGAGGAGGCTTGCGAGTTAATCGATGTTGAGTACGATGAGCTTCCTGCAATTCTGGATCCCCTCAAATCGCGTGGTGAGGACTCAGTGAAGATCTATGGTGAAGATAACATATTCGCTCATCATAAGATAAGAAAAGGGGATATCGAGCAGGGATTCGAACAAGCGGATATAATATTGGAAAATACTTATCGAACACCTTACCAGGAACATGCTTATCTTGAGACCCAGGGGATGGTTGCGGTACCGAGGTTCGGGGGCGCGATCGATATTCATGGCTCGATGCAGTGCCCGTTCTACGTTCAGCAAACCGTATCAGATATCCTGGGTTTGAGTCTCAACAAGGTCAGGGTAATCCAGATGAGAACCGGGGGAGCGTTTGGCGGCAAAGAGGATGTGCCTTCGCTGGTTGGTGGTCAAGCGGCATTATCTGCCTACAGAACTCAGCGTCCAGTCAAGCTGATATATACCCGGGAAGAGGATATAATCTCTATGAGCAAGCGCCACCCGGGGTGGATACGGTACAAAACAGGCATGACCAGGGAGGGTGAACTTACTGCGGTCGAGATAGAGTTCATTTTCGATTCAGGCGCTTATTCGACCCTCAGCTCGATAGTGCTCTGGAGGGGTATCGTGCATTCAGTTGGTCCGTACAATGTGCCTAACGTGAAAGTAGATGCTTACGCGGTGGCTACGAATAAGGTGCCTTGCGGAGCGTTCAGAGGTTTTGGTTCGCCGCAGGTGATCTTCGCGGGTGAGACTCAAATGAACGAACTTGCGGATAAATTGGGGATGGACCCGGTGGACCTAAGGCGGAAGAACATCCTGCGTGTTGGCGATAGAACCGCTACGGGTCAGTTACTCGACCATAGTGTCGGGATAGGGAAGACGCTTGAAGCGGCATGCGGGAAAGCTGATTGGATGCGTAAAAAGGAGGAGTACTCGAAGGATACAGGTGAAACCAGGCGAGGGATTGGATTATCCACTATTTTCTACGGCGTAGGGCTTGGAGCGGGTGGTAAACACCTGGCAAAAACAGGGGCTTACGTACAGGTGCTCAAGGATTGCACCGTGCAATTCGCGGTTGGCACCACGGAGATGGGACAGGGGATGCGAACAGTATTGACACAGATAGTAGCTGAGCAGTTGGGAGTGTCCTACCGGCAGGTTTTCATGATGGAAACTGACACCAGCCGGGTGCCGGACAGCGGTCCGACGGTCGCTTCAAGGGCGACAGTTATGTCCGGAAACGCGCTTATCGAAGCCTGTAAACCGATCAAGCAGACGATGTTGAAAACAGCAGCGAAACTATTAAACAGCAGACCTGAATACCTTGAATTTAGCGGTGAAGAGATCATGCTTCAAAAAGAGCCCAAAGCGAAAGTTGCAGTTACGCAAGTAATTGAGGAATGCCATAACAACAATGAGAATATGGCATCAGAGGGTTGGTTTGTAGCGCCAACGACTTCCTGGAACGCTGAACTCGGTCAGGGTAAGGCATATTTCGCGTACTCATGGGCAACCAATGTCGCGGAGGTTGAGGTAGATACAAAGACCTATGAGGTTAAAGTCCTGAGCATCACTGCCGCGCATGATATGGGGAAGGCAATCAACCCAACCCAGGTGGAGGG
Organism: bacterium; assembly: GCA_016935765.1. Taxonomy (GTDB): domain Bacteria; phylum UBP14; class UBA6098; order JAFGQG01; family JAFGQG01; genus JAFGQG01. The sequence continues at coordinate 19,091 of JAFGQG010000189.1, read as the reverse complement.
TCAGATAGAAGGTGGGTCTCTTCAGGGAATGGGATATGGTTTGATGGAAGAGGTGCTGACTGAAAATGGCAGGATAATCAATCCCAACTTCTCGACTTACATTATTCCTACCGCGCTGGATACTCCCGAAGTAGTTCCACTGATAGTAGAAGAGCCTTTTGAAGATGGTCCATACGGGGCTAAGGGCTTTGGAGAACAGCCCTTAATGGGTATTGCGCCTGCTGTAACCGCTGCAATATCCGATGCGATAGGTGTGAAGCTTCACGAGTTACCCGCTACACCGGAAAGGATAATGGATGCGTTGAAACGCAAGGGTGAGGGAAAATGATCACGATCAATTTCAAGATAAACGGTACAGGGAAGGAGCTAATCGTTCCCGGAACAGCGACGTTACTCGAAATTTTGCGGGAGCACCTGTATTTAACGGGTACGAAGGAAGGTTGTGGAAAGGGAGAATGTGGCGCATGCACAGTTATTTTCAATGGGAAATCCGTGAATTCTTGTCTTGTTTTAGCTCCGCAAGTTGATGGCTGTGAAATAATTACCATCGAGGGTTTGGAGAAAGATGGAGAGTTGGATCAGATACAGGAAGCCTTCATTGAAGCCGGCGCGGTGCAATGCGGATTCTGTATCCCGGGGTTCATTATGAGCGCTAAAGCCTTGCTCATGGAGAACCCACAACCGACACGCGAAGAGATAAAGAAAGGGATTTCCGGAAACCTGTGCAGGTGTACAGGCTATAAAAAAATAATCGATGCTATTCAACTGGCGGCAGAAAAACTGCGCGATAAGTGAAAGAAGTAAGATGGAAATTCACGAACAATTAGCAAAACTGCAGGAGGATGGTGTTTTATGCGCTCTCGCCACCGTGGTGAAGATTGAAGGTTCGACTCCGCAGGTGGTTGGAGCCAAGATGATCGTAACCGCTGATAAGAAGATATACGGTACTGTTGGGGGAGGCGCCCTGGAAGCTGAAGTTATTGATAAAGCGGTCGATGCGATGAGAAAAATGGAACCAGCACTCGTATCCTTTGATTTTTCGGGTAGTGATGTCGAGATAGGTGAAATGTTGTGCGGCGGGAAAATGGAGGTTTTTATCGAACCGGTCTCTATCAAACCAAGCTTGTATATTTTTGGCGCGGGACATATCGGGTTTGCCCTTTCCAAAATGGCAGTACTGTGCGGCTTCAAGGTGATCATTGCGGATGATAGAGAGGATATGGTAACGCGTGAAAGGTTTCCGGAAGCTGACGACATCCATTGTGGGGATTTCATTCAAATCGCAAATGAACTCAAATTTCCAGCAATTGCTTATATAGTCATTGTCACTCATGGACACAAGTTCGATCAGGATGTTTTAAATATTTGTATTAATAAGTCATACAAGTATTTAGGTATGATAGGGAGCAGAAAAAAAGTAAGTGTTATCTTTAATAATTTGTTAGATAAGGGGATACCACAAGAAAAGATTAACGAAGTGCATTCACCAATTGGTTTGAATATCGGTGGTCAATCGCCCGGAGAGATTGCAGTTAGCATACTTAGCGAAATTCTTGCAGTCAAATACGGAAAGCTTGATGATGTCAGGCAAATGAAAGAGTTTAAATAGAATTTTTAATACAAGCAGTCACTATAAATGAAAGATTTTAAAATATATTCACCGACTACTTTAGATGAAGCTTTAGAAATTAAGGCTAAGTATTTAAATAACATACTAATACTTGCTGGCGGAACAGATATTGTTGGGCATTTGAAGGATAAACTCGTTAAACCAAAAGCTCTTTTAAGCCTCTCAAAGATCATTGAATTGAATTATATAGAGCAGGATGAAAACAAGATAATGATTGGACCGTCAATAACTCATAGCGAAGCAGTAGGGTCGGAGGTGCTGAACAGGTATGCGGGTATCTTGGTCGAAGGCTGCAAGGTGTTAGGTTCACCCCAGATAAGGAACATTGCAACGATAGGCGGAAATGTGGTAAATGCCTCGCCAGTAGCAGATACAGTACCTCCGCTATGCGTTCTTGGCGCAAACTTGACACTTAGGAGTATTAAGCGGGAGAGAAAAGTGCCAATCGAGAATTTTGCTATATGTCCTGGCAAAAGTGTTATTGAGGATGATGAAATTCTTACCCAAATATCCTTTACAAAAATGGAAAATAATGACAAAGGATTCTATAAGAAGACAGGACAGAGAAGAGCAATGTCCATCGCGAAAGCTTCTGTGGCATTAAAAGCGAGTGTTCAATCAGATAAACTCAGTGACGTTAGGGTTGTTTTAGGAGCAGTTGCTCCAAAGGTTATTCTAGCTATGAAAACCGCTGCATTCCTGGAGGGTAAGAAATTGGATAATGATATCGCGCAGCAAGCTGCCAGAATAGTCGAATCGGAAGCAGCACCCATTACTGACTTGAGGTCCAATATCGATTATCGGAAAATGATTGTTGGTGTAATACTTGAAAGAGGTTTATTGGGTTTGAGATAACCGTTTTTATCATAACCTGAATGAAAACAGGGTCAATTCGAATTGTTTGATTGACTTAACATTTTATTTAATTACATTTATATTTATATAATACAGTTTTATTAAACTAAAAATGATCAAGTATTTTTTAAATTCAAGGAGGAAAAGATGAGATTAGAAACAGGGGAACAGTACAATGCTGTTGTTATTACTCCGAAGGGTAAAATGATGGGTGGACCGGACGCGAACAAATTTCACAAGACTATTAAAGACTTTGTCGATGATAAAAAAACCAATATTGTGGTTGATCTTGGTAATATTAACTGGATGAATAGTTCAGGATTAGGAATATTAATAAGCAGTATGACATCGGTAAGGAATGCGGGTGGCGATCTTGTTATTGCCCGTCCATCCAAGAAAATCAATACTCTGCTTATCATAACCCAACTGGAAAAGATTTTTAAGAGTTATGATACTGTTGAGGAAGCGGTTAATAGCTTCAAATAAATGGAACACTCTAAGGAAATTACCATAAATAGCGATTTATCGCTTGTTGATAACGTGGTACAGGAAATCTATGGTTTTCTCGATGGTAAAATGATTATCGAAGACCATTGTCACAATTTATCTGTGGCGCTTTCAGAAGCCTTGAATAATGCAATAATACATGGGAATAAAAATGATAAGACGAAAAAAGTAAATGTTAAAGTGACTATTAACAGTAACATGGTTGAGTTTAGGGTTAAGGATGAAGGTGAGGGTTTCAAGCCTGAAGAGGTGCCGGATCCCTGCACGGAGGAAAACTTGTGTAAACCGACGGGAAGGGGGTTACACATCATAAGGCATTTCATGGATGAAGTTGAATTTAAGAACGATAAGACCGGCACTTTGGTAGTAATGAGAAAAAAAGCGAAGATCAAGGATACTTGAAAGCTCTATGGGGGGTAGATTACTTTATTTATTTGTCCGATGATTTGTTTTTTATATTCAGCAACCAGTTGATCGGCTATACGGGTGGGTTTTGGAAGCCTGAAACCATCGCTGCATTTTAGAACATATTCGCAAGCGCCTTGAAAATCGATCAGGTGACCTGGCGAGATGTACAGCGGTTTTACATTATCCCTGGTACATACGACATAAGCGCATAGTTTGTCTTTGTAATTTACAGGTTCCTTATTACCCCTGATCAGGTCGATGTCTTTGTGTTCCCCTACCAGTCTGCTTTTTGCGCACCCGATTGTAGGGGTTTCAAGGAAGATCCCGATGTGTGAAGCCAGTCCAAGACCCCGGGGATGGGCTATTCCCTGACCATCAATCATGATTAGATCGATATTCTCCTCGACCTGCTCAAAGATAGAAAGGAGTACCGGAGCTTCCCTGAAACTTAAGAGCCCGGGTATATATGGCATATTTGTCTTCTGGTATGCTGAATATACATTTATTTGCTCTAATGCGGGGAATTCAAATAAGGCGACAACTCCAAATGATAAGTTCAACCTTTTACTATAAGCAATATCTGCGCCTGCAACAATCTTGGGGATCTTCTTCATTCGGGTAAGCTTGATCCTGGCAGATAATTCACTTTGAAGCCTCATTGCCTCTTTATACGTTATATCCCAGGTATGTATTCGATCTATATGCATAGCGAATTTTTGCTTATTTATCTTATCCCTTTTCTAAAAAATCCCTGATGAGTTTTTTATGCGAACCTTTCCAGTAAATCCTTTCACACTCAGGGCAATAGTAAAATTCGTCATGAGTTTTATATGTGTAGGGAGGAACTTTATCAATTACTGCTTTTTTATCGATGGGCTTGATTATCTTATTGCATATAGAGCACCTGCTGAATCGGAGTTCTGTTGATATTCCTGCTTTATTCACTAATTCTTTGAGCTGCTCCACGAGTTTCTCTGAACCGATCAATATAGACTGTTTGCTAGCCCTTTCAGCCAATTTTCTATCTCTTGTTAGCAGTAAGCGTTCTTCAGTTAGAGCTAAGTACAGCAGTTTATTATCGTCGTTGTCCGGACTGTATTTTACATCGTAGCCGAGTAATCTCAGCCATCTGGAAAGTCTTCCCAGCATAACATCCGCAACGAATTTATAATTTGGGTCAGTCATTTATTTAGAATGCGTAAAGTATTGCCAGGTGCCAGTTTGAATAGGGAGGCGCTCCCACCTTCTTCAGTCTGTAACCATATTCGAATCTAAGCGGACCAACCGGGGTCAGGAATTGTAGACCCCAGCCTGCGGTGACGACAAGATCTTCGGGATGGACTTCTGTGGGTTGCGCCCAGAGGTTTCCAGCATCGATGAAGGTATTGCCCCAGAACCTCCAGATGATCGGAAATCGAAGTTCCAGGTTGAGAAGCACGAGAACTTTGCCCCCTAACGGACCGGAATCGTCCTTCGGACCAACTCCCCTTTCCTTGAATCCCCTTATGCTGTTCGCTCCACCCAGGAAGAACCTGTTATGGGGCAGTATATCTTTTTCTTTCATAAAATTTCCAACAATAGCGCCTCTTAATCTCTGGGCAAAAATTATCTTGTTCTTCAGAGTTCCGTATTTCGAGAAGGTGACGTCAATTTTTGAAAAATCGTCATCGCCCCCTAAAATCCCACCGGCATATTCAAGAGATAAATTGAAGGAATAGCCCTTTGTGGGCGTGAAAAGGTTGTCTCTCTTGTCTTTATTATATACATAACTGATCTTTCTCTGGATCAGCATTCCTTCCTGCATTCGAATCTGTTCCTCAATCAATGTATCCTGTATACCGTAAATATCAACCCTCTCATAGGTTACAGTGACCGAGTGCATTGTCTCTCTCGAAGGTTCATAGGAGGAGGAGATCTGTCCTCCAAAATGCTGGATCCTGTATTGCTCTACTTCAGTTTTACTCCCCGGTTCAAAGTAAAGCTTGAGAGTGGTCGGAATGTGCATGTTAAAGATCCAGGGCTCAATGAGATTTAGTTCAAATAGATTGTTCAGTATTTCCCACTCGGTGATAAGGTGAAATTGCGAAGTCCCTTTCAGGTTGATAGCACGTGACGTGCCTTTAAGATTACGGTGTCCCCATTCCAGTGACAACTCTGAGGTCATATCGTATGTTTGGTTTGTTCCAGCCGCCGTCCCAAGACCAAACCATTGGGATTTCTTTTCGAAAACAACTATGTTATGGCTCAAAGTGTCTGGATTTTGATCAAAATCAATAGGTTCGATCTTAACATAACTAAATAATCCCGTCTTATATAGATCATCACGGGTTTTGCGAACCGCGTCCAAAGAATATATGTCCCCTTTACGAAAATCAAGAGTGCGTCTGATGACAAAATTCTTCGTATGATTGTTCCCTTTAAAATAGGTTTTGCCCATATAAGCCAGGTTCTTCGGTTCAATATCCAGAACTAATTTTATATCGTTTGTTCCCATAGAATCAATAGCTAAACTAACATCAGCGTAGGGATAACCGTAGTTTTGTACAATGTATTGAACCTGATCCTTGTATTCCTTTTTAGCTCTACCATCGAAGGGTATTCCTTTTTTGAGTTTTAACTCTTCCATTACCTTCTTCGAATCGATGAAATCAGCGCCAATTATCTGCAATTTCTTGAAAAAATATTGTTTCCCTTCAGTGATAAAAAAAGTAATATAAGCTTCGTTTTTATCCGGAATGTAGGTGATATCACCCTTTACAATGCAGTTCAAATATCCTTTACTCAGGTAATACTTATGTATGATAGTAGCGTCTTTTTTAACCAACCTTTCATCAAGGTACGGCATACCGAAAATCCTGTGGTAAAACCGGTATTCTTTTGAATCTATCAAAAATCTAAGTGTTGTTTCCTTGATATTTTCATTTCCTGCGAAATTTATTTTTTTAATAATGATTTTATTTTTATCAATAGCATAACTCATTGTGAAGCAACAAAATAGCAAAGATAGTACAATCATTGGGAAGACAAGTTGATGTTTTTTTGGAGTATTTCTTATCATGATATTAAAACTCCCACTTGAACTGGAGGTCAATTTTATAATACCCTGTTTCATCCCTTGAAGCCCTGACTGTACTATGCCGTCCAAGCCTGTATTCAAGCTGCAGTTTTCCGGTCTCTTCTGCCGATAATTCCCTTGAATATGAAACATATATATTATCTGTCAGATATTTCCCGAGTGTTATTTCAGTTTTATCTAATTGAAATTGGTTTTCTTCGTCAGGTTTGATTTCAAACGTTTCTACACCCAGAAATTCCCTGCCTGCTTTCTGAACCTGGGTTTGAACATAGGCTTCTAAGAGCTTTTGTGTTCTATCCTGCAGAAAAGCCGTTTGCGAAACGGAATCTCCCGTGGTATTTACCGGTCTGTTCAAGGTGAGAAGCGCTATTGCATCCTTTTCAGTGTGTTGCGGATTTTCGGTATATAGATGCAATTCAGGTTGAGTCAATGTACCAGTTACATCAAGATAAACATACTGATCGTATGTTAAAGTCCTGGCGTGAATATCCAGCTCTGGATCGATCTCCTCCAGATTGTTGAAATAAACCGCGCCACTTTGGATTTCAAATATTGCTGCCGGATAATCTGAGAAGGAGTAGCGATATTTTCCTCTTATTATTTCGAGATCACCTAGCAAATTCAAGTTGTTGTCAAGGGTGGTTACAAGCAACTCGCCCTGTAATTCGGCTTCAATGGTTTGGTCTTCGGTCAGTACCCAAAAATTATTGGGAATATTGATAACTACGTTAAAATCGGGAAGCTGACTCTGTTCAGTATCGTCCTCAGCCATTTCTGGCAGCTTCACCAGGTTCACTTCGTTAACTTCCACTGACCCCTCTATAGCAAGGTTATTATCGTTGTAGATCATGACTAAATCCGAGCTGAATTTCCCGTAAAGACCTTCGCCAGGCATCCAGATAGGCAGCCTCTCACATTCGATACGGATGTTTGCCTTTGGATCCTGGATGCTTGAAATATCCATTCCTCCGGAAGCTTCGAATTCACCTTTGATTTTTTCTTTACCCGTGAAGAATTTTTTTATCTTCTCCCATAGACTCTTTGCATGGATCGGTTCTCCTTCAATATAGCCTGAGAATTCATCAATATTAATCTGTGATTTTTCAATAGACATTTTAGTGTTGAGCCCCCTGATTGGGTAGGCGAAATCCTTCAGTTCGAGCTCAGCGTCTTTGATCGTGATAGTCCCGGAAGTTACCAATGTGTCAAGGTCCCCGATAGCATCGATATCCAGGATAAAATGCCCCTTCGATTTTGTTATTTGCGGTACCAGGACGTTGATAAAAGACAACTCTTCGTCTTCACCATTGATATCCAAATAGAGTGGATGTAATGTATCCGCCCAACCAAACATACCATGCACTGAATAGGTTCCCCCGTATTTTTGTAACAGGAGAGAGTCTATATAAAGGTATCCTTCTTCCAGAATCAGGTCAGCCCAAATATTCTGCCAATCGATACCTTCAATATCCAGGCTATCCGAATCCAAAAAAATCCTTCCAAGAATGTCTTCTGTATCTTCCGGAATCCTTATGGAAAAATTACTATTAACAATTCCCGAAGTAGAGTATTTCGTTTTGAAAACCCGGTTCAGTCTTCCGAAATCAATTTTGTTCAGCTCGCCTTCTAATTTTGTGATATTATCCGGTCCTTGTTTTATACTTGTGGACACAGTTCCGCCGAGGCAGGATAGGTTGATGTTCTCTGTTGAAATTAGGGTATCATTGACCAGGAAAGTACATTCGTCCGCAATTTCAATCAATTCATCCAGGTAAAAGATTCTCAAGCCTTCGAGAATAAAAGTCCTTTCAAGCTGGTCGATAGGCTGAAGAGTCCCGATACTTTTTATATACAGCGAATCACCCCAGGCTAGCAAGGGTTTTAACCTGAGCCTCTCGGGGGTCAGTTCTATTATCGAATAAACGCTGTCGAGCTCCAGATTACCGATCTTTCCCTTTGAACTGAGTTTGATAGTACCTCCGGGATCAGGAAGAGTGTAATCAAGTTGAACATTCGAGTTGATTTCAGATAGTAGCACGCTTGAGACTCTAACCGAATCGGAAGTAAAATTTCCGGTAAAAGCAGGATTATCCTGGCTGCCATGGATTTGACCGATAAGTGTTCCAGTCCCGGTGAGATTATCCACTTCCTTATCGATCGATTCAAGGAATTTATAAAGATCGCTTGTTTCTACGTGAAGGTCCAGCTCCAGTTTCTCAACTTTGCTGAAGACGAACCCCTCAAGAGAAATATCAGTTTCCCCCTGTGAAAAGTTAGTATTCGGGTAAAAGTAAACCGTGTCCTTATTAACGTAGAGTTTGCCCACGGCTGTATCGAAGGGAAGGAATGTGAATGATCCGTCGGAAAGATAAGCATTCAGGATAAATGAAAACTTTTCAGGATCCAGGTTCTTACCATCAAACCAACATCTGCCGGAGAAATCGCTTTCGGACGCCGAAGGATCCTGAAGGATGTTTCGAAGATCCATGTTAGCTACATAAAAATCACCATGAAATTCCTTGATCTCCTTTGAAAAGTCTAACGTTAAGTCCCCGATCAGCTTAGTGTTACGTAAATAACCATTAAAATCGGTTAGATATACTACATTATCCTTCGATCTGAATTTGGTCTCTGCATCCCTGTAGTCTTCACCGAACAGCGTTCCTGTGAACTCAACTTCGCCGTTGAATCCTGCGTCTTTTATTCCCCAGGTGTGAATGAGTACTTTGCCGTCACCCTTGAATATGTGCAATCCTATCAAGCTGTCCACTTCATTTAAATTTACTTCATCCCCGATTATCAATACATCCAGTGTCAGTGGAGAAAACTCCTGGATCTCCATGTCCAGTGAACACTCTGTTTTAAGTAGTGTCAATTCGAGATTGGTATGCAGAGTGGAACCATAATGAACATTGCCCTGAGCGTTTTTTATTTTTCCTCTGCCCGGCAGTTCGGTAGACAATTCAGCAATATCAGCATTGATCAGTTGCTTTGAAGAAGATAGGGATGTAACACAGTTCAAATCGAAAATATCCTGCTTTCCCAGGAATAAATTCCCATGCCTGACCTCTATTATATCTATTTTGAGTACGGGGAATTGATTAGTAGCGGATTCTGTTTTTTCTTTCTTTTGAGTCGAATCCCTTTGGCTGCTCAAATGTATTTCAGGATTGTGCAGCAGCACATACTTCAGGTTCCAATTACTTCTTCCGAGTCCCAGGGAATTAACGGCGATTTTCAATGTATCTATATGTAATTCAATACATTGCTCCGCTCCCTCACTCTTAAAATACAGGTTCTCTATTTCACATGACTTATCTAAACCCCATTTTAGATTCTCATAGCTTACGGAACACGATATATCATTACTTCTTAAAAAAAACTTCAACACCCAAAGCTGGTAGGGAGTATAAAAAAGCAGCATGAAGATTTGGGTGATAACAATTAGAAATGTTATCAAAAAAATATATACAATACTTTTAAAAATCGTCGTTTTTCGAGACTTGGATCTCATATATTCTATTTGCTCAAGTGTATAAATGTATTATGCTTTTCCACGCGCTAGAATTTTTCTGATTTTTTCCTTCAATTCAGTTAGATCGCTGGATTTGATGATGTAATCCTCAGCAAGCCATGTTAAGAAGTTGTCTTTGTACATATTATATGCCGTATTAATTATAACCGGCAGGTTTCTGTTATTCGATAGCATTTTCTGTAGCGCTGTTATTCCATCCATTTCAGGCATTCTTATGTCCAATACAACAAGGTCTATCTTATTGTGGTTCAGGATTTCAAAACCATCTTTTGCGGACTGAGCAGTGAATACGCTATAGCCTTCATCCTCCAGTTCCTTCTTGTATAATGAGCAAATATTCTTTTCGTCGTCTATAATCAGTAAAGTTGCCATTTTGACCTCCTGGTCATTTTTGTTATTAACTAAGATATTTCATTTTTTTTATGGGTAATTTAACAAAGAATGTCGTACCCTTGTTAGGGTTTGAAACGAAGGATATCTTGCCGTTATGTGTTTCGATAATGTCCGATACTATCGCCAATCCAAGCCCGGTTCCTGTTGATTTTGTTGTAAAAAAGGGCTGAAACACTTTATCCGCCAGATCGTCGGAAATGCCGGTACCCGTATCTCGAATTTCTATATTTAAGTAGTTGCTATCCTGAAATCCCTTGAATGCTAACTCTCCGCCATCAGGCATCGCAGAGATGGCATTCATTATAAGGTTGAGGAATACCTGGTGGATCTGTTCTTTATCTCCAAGTATCGTATCGAAACCCTCACTTATCTCGTTTATTATACGTATGTTCCTCGGCTTTATTATTCCCTCTACTATCTTCAATGTAAGACTGATAACCTTGGAAATATCCAATTCTTCGAACTTAGGTTTGCTCAGCTTCGAATAGTTCAAGATCGTTGAGGTTATTCGTTCAAGGCTTTGAACTTCTTCAGCAATGATTTTTGCTTTTTCGTAGGTTTTATGCTCGGGATCAATGTCTTTGAGAATCGAGTTGGCAAATCCACCTATCGCTACGAGAGGATTCTTCAATTCGTGAGCGATTTGAGCGGCTAATTCTCCTATTGTGGTCAATCTCTGAATCCTTATCAGCTTAGCTTGATTGTATCTGAGACTATCGTAAGCCTCTTCGAGTTCCTTTATTTTCCCCTCAAGTTTGTGCTTGAGTATAGTTCTATCTACTGCTGAAGCAGTATAGTTCGCTAGTATTTGAAGTAAACCGAATTTATCCTCTGTAATTTTAACGTGTCTCAAAGCGTTGTCCGCAAGGATTACTCCATAGATCTGCTTTTCCACAACCAGAGGAACAACACATATTTCGTCTGTGTCAAGAAGGGCGAAAAGCTCTGTTTGGTCTGGACAAAGCGAGCTTCGTAATATCCTGGCTTTTTCTTCATAAAGGCATTTCATAAATTGATGTTCAGTATCGTTGAGCGATATCTGAAGTTCATCGAACACTTGAATAGAACCGATATCCCTTGAGTCCTGAAGTTCATATTGCTTCTCCAGATACCCATCGTCGTTTATTAATAGAATGGATACCCTGTCTAAATTTAAACCATCTTCTGAAATAACCGCTTTTGTAATTATACTCAATATACCATCCAGGTTATCAGCAAATTGCAGTTTATCGCTTATACTTAGTAAAATAGAAAAGTAATTTAGCTTTTCCTCAAGTTTCTTGTTGAGCAATTCAAGGTTGTGCTTTGTTTGCGCAAGGTCTTTGTACAGTATTTCATTTTCAGATGCATCCTTAAAAATTGCAACAACCTGTTTTATTTTCCCATGATCGGTTTTGATGGGGAGTGTGCTCAGGTTAATTACTTTTTCTAATCCCAACTTGGTCCAGATGTATTCACAATCTGTTGCTAATTGACCTGTTTTAAGGGTTTTTGTGATTGGGCATTGAGAACAGGGTTTCGAGAACTTGTGCAGCAATTTGTAGCAGTATTGCCCCTCTAAATCATCCCCACGGTCTATTACCCGGGCAAAATTCTTGTTCGCTTTTACTATTTTATAGTTACTGTCTATTATAGCTAAACCGTCACCAATCGAATCCAGGATCCCTTCCATCCACATTCGGCAGTTGCTTTGGGCTTTCTTCATCTCGTATGCCTGCTTTACTCGATGCGTGATCAATGCAATGGGGAGGTTCCTATCAATGAAATCGAAAAAACCGTTGTTTAAAAAATAGGCAATTTTTTCTGAATTTTTATCACCGATAAGAATACACTGTTGAAACGGATCTATTTCTTTTATCTTATCGATAAACTCGACTGGTTCGTTTCCGGGAAAATTTTCACAGAGAAGTACAACGTCAGCCCCCCTGGACCTAAAAGTAGAGATACCCTCTTCAACCGAAAGGGCGACTATAAGGTGGAATCCATTTTCCTGAAGCAAGTCACTGAGAAAATTCGGAGTCCTTGCGTCAGCGCTTACTACTAAAATATTTATTTTTTCAGGCATGTTGAATTTGCGACAAGTTTATTCTAAGTTGAATAAAACTCCTAGATCAACATAGAAACTGCTGATATCAGATATATTGATTTGCCCTGAAAGCACCGCTGTTATTTCGGGAATTACCAGGTAAGTTACACCAAAATCAAAATGAGGTTCTAAACGCGTTCTCGATTCTTCCGAAAATATCGGATTTTTATCATTATCGGGTTTCGTCTTATAAATATTGATACCTAATCCCGCGCCGACATAAAGATCAACAGGAATGCTCTTTATGGGGGGAACTAACTTGAGAGTGGGAAAGAACATCATGTCTGAATACCGCCCATCGTCATAAGGATTATCTTTGTAACCGCTGTAATCCATGTCTGCATCCCAATACCTGAAGCCGAATTCAAGATGAGCGAGTTTTGAAAATGAGCCCAGGAATACTACAATCGAGTATCCCAGTGTTGTGTAATAATTGTCATGATTGGGCATTACAAGACCGATCTTTACGCCAACTGCCTTGAATCCAATATCGATATCTGATCCCTTTGAAGTTATCTCCTCAGATAGAAGCAAACCGGGTATTAACAATACTAAAACGAATACGAAATACTTCTTCAATTTTGGTTCTCCTTTCTTAAAATCTTGGGTATTTTAAATTAATTTACCTATTTTTAATTAATAGTCAAGAATATTATATCCACCGCCTTATTAGCTTTAGCAGGAATAATCCACAGAATATCACAAGTATTAATTTTGTTTTGCAGTTTCAAAGGTTGTCATGTATTTAAGATTTAATAATCTACAAGGTATGCTTGGTTTTCAAGCTAAAGTAGGAATTCGCCCAATATTTATACAGAATTGAAGATTTACCCCCGTTTCCTGGTGAACCTTTCTTTAAGCACATTCCAAACGTCCTTTAATTCCTCTATTTTAAAAACAACAGATAAAAACAGGAATAACGCGAACCCAATAACAAAAGGTATTAAAAAGTACAATAGTTTAATTATAAAGCTTCCAGAGTGCACGATGAATATCGGCAACACGAACTTGACCGTAATATAGGTTACAAATCCGCTTATGACACTGGTAGTCAATAATTTAACTAATGTGATGAGTATCGGTTTGAGGTTTAGTTGTGGTAATCGCTTCTTAAGAAGAAATATAAGAGTAACGACATTGAAAGTCGATGCGATGCTGGTTGCAAGCGCAAGACCGCCATGTTTCAATGGTCCCATGAGAAGGACGTTGAAGATAACGTTCAGAAGCATAGCGTAAGCGGCGATCTTGACCGGTGTTCTTGTGTCCTTCATTGAATAGAACGCCTGAACTGCGCCTTTAACGCCTCCAAATGCTGGTAAACCAAGCGCATAGAAAAGTAGCGCCCACGTAGTCATAGGAGTGGAATCCTGCGCTGTGAAACTTCCCCGCTCAAGAAGGAGTCGCACGATCTCGGTGCGAAGCACCAACATAAGCACTGCTATGGGAATCAGTATCGCCAGTATCATTCTGAAAGTATGTGAAAAGATGTCCGTCATCTCATCGTATTTTTTTTGTGCCGCGGATTGAGAGAGAGCCGGGAGAGTGGCTGTTGCAATAGAGATACCCAGGATGCCCACTGGGACAAGGGCAATTTTCATTCCGTATTGCAGCGCCGCGACTGAACCTTCAACAAGGAGTGATGCCAGGACGAGATCCGCGATGTAGTTCACTTCGGCAACCGCGAGACCGAACATGCCCGGAATCATCAGCTTCCCGGTTTCAACGAGGTCGGATACTCTCTTACCAATGGCGAATTTCATATTGAAACCCAGCTTGTACGTGGCAGGGAATTGTATGAACGCCTGTGCCAAACCACCGATTAGTACACCAATAACAACTATGATTACCCTTTGCTCAAGAGGGAGGTCTGACGCGAAAATCGCGTAAAGTAAGGAGCCGATCCAGAATATGTTCAGGAAAACCGGTGAGACCGCCGGAAGAAAAAATATCCTGTGGGAGTTGAGTATCCCGGCTAAAACAGCGCCGACCCCCATGAAGATGATGTACGGAAAAAAGAACCGGGTGAGTTTTATGGTGAGATTGAGTTTCTCCGGATCAGAGCGCCAACCATAAGTGAAGATGCTCACCAGCCATGGCGCGATGATTATTCCGATAGCGGTTACGATGACCAGGACTATAATAAGTGACCACCACGCAGCGGAGGCGAATTCCATAGCATCTTCCTTACTCTCGTTGGTGAGTTTCTCGGTGTATTTCGGAATGAAAGCCGCATAGAAAGCGCCTTCGGCGAAGAGCCGCCTGAGAAGGTTCGGAATACGAAGCGCGGCTACAAAAGCGTCAGCGACCATTGAAGTGCCGAAAAGCGCCGCCATAGCGATCTCTCGCACTAAGCCCATGATACGGCTGATGAGAGTACCGGTGCCAACAGAAAATGCTGAAGTGATAATTTTACCTTGCTTTTCCATGATTGCTCGTTTAAATTATTCCAACATTTATAAATGTAATAAACATAAATTTCATACTCTGTCAATTAAAATAACGAACTTTGTTTGATCATAGCCAATGAACCAAATCAATATTATAAATCTGTGTCCAAATATGTTTATTATTGTCTTTTCATTAGTCATTAATTCAATTTATTCATCCAACCATCCACTTTCCTCTGTGACTCTTTGGTTAGTTCATCTGTTAATCAATAGACTGAAAGGAAAAGGTCATGTCAGATAAAAAAGTACTGGGCATCGCCGCTTCTCCCCGGAAGGAGGGGAACAGTTCAACTCTTCTAAAGATCGCCCTCGATGGCATAAAAGATAAGGGCTTCGAAACCGAATTTCTCTTCCTCCAGGATTATAATTTCAAACCATGTATCGAATGCAACTCTTGCATCAAGACCGGTAAATGCGTCCAGGAGGATGACATGCAGAAGCTCTATCCGAAGCTTGAAGAAGCAATTGGTATTATATTTTCAACTCCAATATTCTTTTATGGTATACCAGGTTACGCTAAATGCTTCATAGATAGGTTTCAACCATACTGGGCAAGGGATTATGTACTAAAGGAATTCACGAAGTATAAGGGTCTTGGCGGCATGATAGGTGTTGCGGGATCAAAGGGTGAAATGGTTTTCAAATCGGCGGAAGTAACCCTGAAATATTTCTATGAGTCGGTAGGCTTCAAACCGTTCAAGTCGTTGGTGTTCAGGAACGTAGGGAAGTTCGGCGAAGTGGAAGTATCCATGGAAATGGAATTTAAGGCGAAGAATTACGGGAAGGACTTTACGTTATTCCTAAGAAATATCTAATGCTATGAGTGTGAGGGGACGGATTGATTGCAGAATAACGATTGCCGATTGCCCATTTAAGAAGTGTAAAAACAACAGACCTTTTATGTTCTTCGTCTCATCGGGTAGGGTACTGGTGTACCTGTACCGCTTGGGGAGCGGAAGGGGTTCAAAAGCAATGAATCAATTGGCAATTATCAATTAGCAATGAACAGAAGAAAACCACAGACTGCCACGAAAACACAAACACACGAAACCTCACAAAAATAATAAAAACCACAGAGCCACGGAGAACAAAATTAAAAAACCTTGACAATTCATCGTCTCATTGGGTAGGGGACTCACGCGTGTGTCCCGCTTGGGGAGTGGGAAAACACGAAAACACGAAATTGCACGCAAGAAAAAAACAAAGAAATAACACCATTTTACCATCAGGACTTTGTAGAAGTCCGATTATTGTAGAAGATGATCAAAAAAAGTATTTCATCCTTGTAGAGGATTGATAAACTCGTTACAAACCCAATAATATCGAACCCCCAAATAGCCGCAAAGACACAAGGACACTAAGTTTTACAAAGGAAGAATTGTGGATTCAGAAGTGGGAATAATATACGCCTCCTCTTCTTTTCTTAGTGTTTCTCTGTGCTTTCGAGCCTTGGTGACGGTTTTTGGTGTAGTTTTTTGTTGTTTAATTCTCCCTCCAAATTATATTTGAATAAATTATAAGGAATCAAGTCAATTCAGGAAGAGTATACAAGATAACTATAAGGAGTGTAAATGACCAGATTGGAAAAAGTCCGGAAGAAGATGGCGGGTAAGAAAATAACCCTGCTGATAGTCACCGACCTCAGCAACATCAGGTACCTGGTGGGCTATTCCGGTTCGTTCGCTTTGCTGGCGATCACACACGACGAAGCCTTTTTAGCTACTGATTTCCGTTATAAATCACAGGTGCGGAAGGAGGTCAAAGGCGCGAAACCTGTCATAGTAAAGAAGGGTTTATTTTCACTATTTGACGAGGTAACAAAACTCAAACGCTTCAAGTATGTGGGATTTGAAAAAATGAACATCAACTATTTATCTTACAAATGGATAAGGAAACTATTCCCCAAAGCGAAGAAGATCGAGACGGAGAACCTAATAGAAGAACTTCGCTTCGTGAAGGATACAGGCGAGATCAAGAAGATAAACCAGGCGTCGAGAATCGCCGAGCAAGCGCTGATCGATACAATTCCCTTCATCAAGCCCGGGGTAACTGAGTTGGAAGTCGCTGCGGAACTCGAATACCGCATGAAGAAGGGTGGGGGAGAGTACCCGGCTTTCAACACTATTGTCGCATCCGGACCGAATTCCGCGCTCCCTCATGCCCGTGCATCCAGCAAGAAGCTGAAGAAGGGCGAATTACTGGTGATAGATTACGGAACAGTGTATGACGGCTATCACTGCGATATCACAAGGACATTCGTACTTGGCAAAGCTAATAAGTGGCAGCGTGAAATATACAATATCACATTAGAGGCGCAGTTAAAAGCTATCAAAGCCGCGAAAGCGGGAATCAAATCACCTGACCTCGATGCAGCCGCCCGTGATTATATAAACGGGAAGGGATACGGCGATAAGTTTGGGCATAGCCTCGGACATGGCATCGGATTAGTAGTCCACGACGGTCCCCGGGTAAGCAGCATGGGTAAGAATGAAATGGAAGAAAACATGGTGGTGACCATCGAACCGGGAATTTACCTGGAAGGAAAGGGTGGAGTCAGAATAGAGGATGATGTTGTCATAAAAAAAAGCTCTTGTCAAGTAATTACGAGGCTGCCAAAAACGCTTGAGGAAATGGAACTCTCGATTTGAGCTATGTTAAAATGGTACTAGACTGAGGCTCTATACTGTATATTTCACAATGTATCATCGGTTTGATTTATCAATTTTCCCCGACACGAACTTGATCATCCCCGGGTAAGGGGCTCTTTTTGTCTTGCTGATAAAATAAACTTCATCCCATAAAACGTATAGATTTCCTTCATCAGTAATCACAAGAGAAGCGTTTTTGGGTTTTGCTTCGATCTCCACAGTCTTACTCCAGGTTTTTCCAGCATCTGCAGAGAATGCAAACCGCATCTTTGGACCCCCATTCCAGTAGTCTTTCCAAAGGACACCGATTAGCATTTTCCCTTCACTTACGGCAAGATCAAGGAGTTCAGCTTCACCGATTATTTTTCTTAATCGACCGGTTTGAGAGTTGGACGAAGCTTCGAAATCTGATAGCTTGTAAGAAAATGGTAGGATCGTGTCATTAACTGTAACAGGCTTGGACCAGGAATTTGAATCACTATCAAAAATAGAGAAGCGAATTTCAACATTTCCATTTATCATACCGCTGCTGTCATTGCTGCTATCATTTAGCATTATGGTTTTTGTCCATAGGGAATAAAGATTGCCATCTTGTCCCAATTCTATCAGTGGATTACCGGTTTTGTATCCATTTTCAGGACTGTTTATTTCGAGCCAACTTTCGCATTTGTCCTTCGATATGTAGATTTTATCAGCATAGACCAGGTAGAAGGTATCTTTATATTCTCGAAGACCAGGATGAGCAGATGAGCCCTGGTAAAGTATTTGTGTTATCGAAATTCTCTCTTCCCAGGTTTCTCCTTCATCTTCTGAAACTGAAATGTATAAACCATAATCCTTGGTTTTTTCTCGACCTATCGATAGAATTTCGTTAACTGATCTGTTTCTAATGTAGGCAAGATACAAATTTCCGTTATCCGCTTTAATCAACGAAGGATTAAAATAATAAGGTTGAAAGGAAATTGGTAACGGTTTTGCTCGGATGTTGTTTATCCAGGATTTGCCGCCGTTTTTAGACCTTGTGAAGAAGATATCTTTATTTGATGGTGTATGTACAAGGTACAGATTTCCCTTTTTATCGCTTGTTAAAGCTATAGATTTGAGTGAATAGGTTAATCGGGTGAAATCCTCGTTGCCGATATCGATGAATTTCCCTTTCCATGAACAACCATTATCGGTCGAAATATCCATGTAAATTGACTGAGTTGAAGCATTTGCCGGGTCAGGATAGCTTATCCATGAAGCATAGAGCCTGCCTTTATTGCTATTTACTAGTAAGGGTGGATTAGTGCTGGTACTGCCTCCTTCAAGTTGATTAGGCTGTTTAAAAACTGCTATTCCTCCCTGTAAATCATACTTCTTTTCGCAGTTTATAACCCCAAATAACAGAATAATGATTATTAAAATTAAAACCTTTTGTAGTTTCATTATTTAAGACCTTGTATTTCTTTATTTTCACTAGGTTTCAATATTAGTGATTTTTAATAAAAATGCAACTTTAAAATT
>JAFGQG010000188.1 GCA_016935765.1 bacterium | reverse complement strand
GATAATGTCTTTCAAAAAGGAGGTTTAAAAACTATATCTAAAGGTTTTTATTAGGAATTAACAAATTACGGATGGTTAGATCATAGCGATTATTTTACCTTAATCAAAAAATAAATCCTTTGTATTTTTCTTTTTTTAAGTGGAATAATCAGGAAGAAGCACTATTATTTTAAATAGATTTTTGTGTTCGTTTTTTGTTTCATTGTTTTTAATAACCACTCTCTGGAGTTCCCCAGTAAGCTTCCACGGCAGAATATCCGCGGATATGGAATACACCGCCAGGGAAGGAGCGGAATTGGACCGGGATCCTTATGTATGGAATTTCAGAATAGATCCCACATTTGAGTTATGGAGCCTGAAACTAAATTTCAAATCGTTTATTTCTTCCTATGATGTAGATTACCGGCAAGCATTCAATCGGTTTAAGTTAAACATACCCTCTCTGCTAATGCCAACCTTGCAACTTGACCTGCCCTGGTTAAATCTCCACTTTATAGACGCTAATCCAAATTATAGCGATTTCGTTCTCTCAGGTACAAATGTGAGGGGTGGCGCAATCGATCTGCGGCCGGGATGGTTCGTTTTTTCAGTGTCTGGGGGGAAACTCCAACGGGGGATCACCGGTTCTGATTCAACGGAAGTAGCTTACAGTCGATTTATGTATGGTATAAAAATCGGCGTCGGGAAAAAAGAAAATTCACACATACATTTAAACTACGTTCACGCATGGGATGATTCAAGTTCTATCCCTTCATATATTGGTGTTGTAATTGACCAGGACTGCGAAGAAGATACCATAGAATTAGCTGCGCCGATAGAAAACTCAGTAGCTTCCCTTGAAAGTAAACTCACCATGTTTAAGAGAAAACTTAAGCTTAATACCGAATTTGCCCTTTCCGCTTACACCAGGGATATTCGTTCGAACCCGGTATCGGTTGAGGAGGCAAACTGGTTCCCGAAGTTTCTTTTTCAGCCGCGGATGACCAGCCAGTTGGACTACGCAGTAAAGACAGGAGCAAGCCTGGACCTGAACTCAACACAAGTAAATTTTACCTTTCAGCAGATCGGATGGGGTTTCGAAGCGGTTACCGTGAACTACCTTGACCAGGATACCCGCACATGGGAACTGTCATTCGATCAAACGTTTTCAGGTGCGGTGCCCATGTTTCTCTCGATTTCAGGTGAGTTATGCCGGGATAACCTGGACGGAATGAAATCAGTAACCACCAAAACGCAAATGGGGACGTTTAGTTTCGGTATGTATCCTGTAAAATTCCCAACTCTTAATATAGGTTATTGTCTATTTTTTATGTCAGCTCCCGCGGACAGTATTATGGGAGTAGAAAGACTGGAAGAGATAACCCACTCATTATGGGGTTCATCATCTTACAATTTTAAAATAAATGAACAGAATCAAAATATAGGTGTAAATTTCTCCGGGAACCTCACAGAGAATACAGTCGAAAATGAAGAATCTTATACCTGGAATCTTAACATAAACGGAACTCACGGAATATCCGGAGTCTTTACTGCTATCTGGAACATGGGAATATCTGAGAATAATGACGATAGCTGTGGGAGTTATTTGAACGGTGGATTGGGAGTTGATGTCGGTCTCTGGAAAGGGAAATCGCGGAATTCATTATACGGGTCTTATCAGCTTGAATCTCAAACAGAAGAAAACAAAGTTAGCTTGAAACTGACGAACAGCCTAGAGTTGTTTAAAAATTTCGATTTAGAGATTTCCAATAAATATATCGTTTACGATTCCGAGGTAGAAGAAAACTATACGGAATATGTTGCAATCGCTGGTGTTAGTTATAAGTGGTAGATTAGCAATTAGTTCTAAAAAATTAACGATGAAAAAAAAGAAAATGGAACACGGATTACGCGGATGACACGGATTAACGCGGAAATAACAAGCAAAAATTAACAAAAAACTGCATAGCGGAGATAAAGAATACAATTAACAATTGAAGTTTTAATAAATGAGACGTAAATAATATAGAATTTAAAAAGGAGCAAAGACGTGAAGAAATTAGTAATAGTTTTCACCCTTATTCTGTTGGTTGGAGGTCTCTATGCACAGAGCTGGGATATAAATCTTCTTCCCCCGGCGACGAGTCAGTTCTTTATAGAGAGTATGTGGAGAGCTAACATAACCAATCCCGAGGGTTCTCCGGTAGAAATCTATTTAATAGGTCAGATATTCGAAGGTGGTGAGGAGATCGGACACGCTACGAGCAACCGCATACGAATTCCCCCCGGCAGATATACGATTACCTCCAGGGATATAACCGACGTGTCAAACGATTGGTATCATCCGGATTATGAGGAAATTGTAGAGCGGCGCGCCGCGCTTCCTGCTGGGAATTATACCTACTGTCTAAAGGCTTTCAAGGTATCTGATGGCGAATTAGCTGAGGACTGCCGGGACCATAGAACCCAGAGAAGCAGACCGCCGCAGCTAATATCGCCCCGTGATGGAGCCCATATTACCGAAAGCCTGCCCACGTTCGTATGGACGCCGCCAACCCCGCCTCCTGGAACAGTAACTTATGATCTTAAGATCGCGGAAATACCGGAAGGCAGTATGTTGAGCCCTCAGGAAGCAATAGAGGGAGGAAGACCCTGGTTCTACAAAGAAGATATTCGGGCAGCCACTTTTCCGTACCCTCTTTCAGCTCGTGACCTGGAAGAAGGCAAAATTTATGCCTGGCAAGTTACAGCGAAAGATGAAGATGGTAACCCTATCGGTGAAAGCGAAGTGTGGACTTTTTCAACAGGGTATTGGGAAGTATTGGTGGTTATTGACTCTTTCGATTGCATGTGCGATAGTATCGGGTACTACTACTTCGAAGTTACGGTTACTAATCCCTCTGCAAATGGTGGCGCTGCAAGCTGTGATTTGACTCAAATCGACACTGATCCTCCTTCGACAGCACAAATTGTTTCTACAACTCCTGCTCTGCCTCAAACAATAAGTTCGGGTAATAGCTTGACTATTAGTGGATATATTTATACTGAGGATAATGGGAATCCCATCCATGTGAATAAAATATGGTTGAAATTTCAGTTGAACGGTGTTGACGCTCATTCCGGAGGAGGATTTGCCTGGGTAGATACAACATGTGTTTGCGCTGTTAATTGCTGTGAGGATTTTGAGATTGCGATAGAGGACTTAAATATCCAGGAAGGTGATACACCGGAGGGAAGCTATTCGCTAACCGGTTCAATGGCTGCGGGTCCAAATCCAATGTGTAAAATCCAGGCGGAGATAATTAATTTCAAATATACCCATGGTGCCAGAGAAACTTCTGACGGGTGCCCATGTATCTGGCCATGCCTCTGGCCCAGCAGTAAATTTGGTAATTTCACAGACCCTGTATCAATTGGAGATTTATCACCAGCGCCAATTCTGACCACCGAAACACTCCCATTAGGCGCAGGAGGATCTATATTTAATTATAGTAGAGAAATAATCTGGGAAGGTTCAGATCCGGTTGATATTTCCGATGGTGCTGATTTCAACTTCTCATTATTATTACCGGATGTGGGGTGCTGCACTGATACCATCCAAATGTGCATCAGGTTTGTGTTTACTGATACCGCCTGCATTACTTGCGATACGGTTGTAGGTTTCTGGTTCACCCGTTGCCCCCTCAGTGAGGGTCTGCACTTGATAGACCTTTCATATTTTAACGGAGAGAACGGTGGTTCCGCTATCGGGTATGGATATAATACTGTTGACCCTGAAGCAGATAATGAAAAAGAAAAATCCGCTAATGATTGGCTAATTAAGCTTATGTTTTTACCGGTAGCATTGGGAGCGGTAGTAATCGTAAAAAACGGGGCTATAAATAAATTCTATCTTCTTTTAATCCTATGTTGCATATTCGCGACGGGGATAGTGAGAGCGCAAACTACTCCTTGTATTGATTTTGAAGTTCCACCTCAAGGCACAACCAATTGGCTGCTTTCAAATGTAATAAACCCAAGTATTATAACAGATAGCGATCCAACATATAATAATGTTATTAAATTCAAGGATGATGGGGCTGTATATTACCCTGATCCTATTAACCACCCCAACATTAAATATGGTTACAAATCGATGGTAATAAACAATTTTAACTTTCAGGGCAATTGGATAATAATGGCAGATGATAGTTGTTTATGCTTTGATTATAAAGTAGATTGGAAGAACAATTCTGACAAGGACAATTATACGCCAACTAAATTCGGAATATATACTGGTTCTATAATAACAGACCCGAGCATACCATTCATATATCAGATAAAACAAAGATACAGGGCTGAGTTTTCAGGCGGACCTTCTTATTCCGCAACTCCCAATCCGATTCAAGATAATAAATGGAATCATTTCTGTCTCCCGTTAGATTTAAGCGATGCCGCTAAATATCCTCCAAATGGCCTTCCTGCAAATGGTTATGGCTTTTGGAGGGTCTGGAATGATTCTGATGTTGAATTAACTGGAACTGCTGCGGCGACAGCGTGGGATAATATCATACAAAATGTGACCGGGCTTTTCCTATCAACAGATTATAACGGTAACCCATCTGAAATAGTATATTTCGACAACTTCTGTTGGGTATGTTCGGATGAGCCGACAAGCACGGTTAGTCCATGTAACTGTTGCGAAGATTTTGAGATAAATATTACTTCCTCGGTGGATGGTGCAAATCCCAACTGGACTGTTTCCTCAAATCTAACTACCGGACCTAACGACATAATCGAAATAAGAGCTAACCTGGTGAATTTCTATATGAACGATCAGCCCGGATGCGAAAGGTGTCTTTCAGATGAATACCAGGGTTTCTTCGATAATCTCAACCTGGGAAGCATAATTTCCACACCTCAATCTGATATCGACTGGAGTTACGATGACGTAATATCTCCTATGATAGCATGTCCGGGGGCAAACCCCCGGGAACTAATCTGGGACTCGCCGGATGGTGAAGGTAATCTTATACCCCGACCGCCTTTAAGCGGTGAAGGTGTGGAATTCACACTGGTTACACCTCCCTATCATGTCTTCCAGGGAGATTGTTGCTGCGACTCTATTTGGTTCTGTATTCGGTGGACCTTTACGGATATTGAATGTATAACCTGTGACACCTTGATCTGTTACCTCGCTGCCGATTCGTGTGATGGTACCATGCCTCCCGGTGACACCTGCAGTTGTGGACCGGAATGGGGTTCTATCGAAGTAGTATGGAGCAGCGGAGGGGAAACGTTTTCGTGTTATGGTGGCAAAGTAGATTTAGATATCCAATCCCCGGGGGAAACCTTTACTATAACCCCAAATTACCAATGTGATCCGAACTCATTTATACCGACCTTTGATTGGACAATATGGAAACCAGATGGCAGTGTATTGAATTCCTGGCAAAACCAAACGGGCTCTTTTAATCTAACCTTAGACCAGCTCCCTAATGCAGGAGATTGTTATAAGGTTTCGGTAATCCCCAAATGTTGTGGGGATATTTGTGATTCCTGTGTGTTCAAAATATGTGATACCGCTATCGTCTCCGTTGATACATGCGAATGCGGATCAGGTTGGAATCCCTTGACAGTATCCTGGAGCGGCAACTCCGAACCGGTGCCTTCATGCGACCTGTCACCAATAACTCAGATTTTCGTAGAACATAACCAGAATATCAACATCAGTGGCAGCTTTGATTGTAGTGGATCAATGTGTACAAGTAAATATGAATACTATGTATTATCTCCCTCAAACTCGACCGTTATTCCTTCAACAACAGTTACCAATAACTTGAGCTTTGATTTTACCACTGATGAGTTCGGTTGTTATGAGGTAATTATTCTTCCTTATTGCGGTACAGATTTATGCGATACTTGTTACTTTCATGTCTGTGATACCGCTACAACTTCATTAGATACATGCGAATGCGGAGAGTGGGATGAAAAAATTATCGGTGTTGAATGGAGCTCCGGAAGCAAAGACATTAACTGCTCAGTGGCGGAAACTATTTATGCGCCTATACTGGATACTGATGAAACATTTTACATGGAAGATTATAACAATTATTCCTGTGACGGTTCACCTGATTGCACCCCCACTCATCATTGGCGTGTTACAGCCTATGATGCGAGTGTCGCCGGGTATGGTACATTTCTTGACGCTATAACCCTGGGTCCACCTCATGTCCCTATCTTTTATAAAAAGCCCTGTTATAGAGTGCTGGTGATTACCACCTGTGATACACTAATATGCGATTCCTGCGAATTCTATATATGTGATACCGTTCTTGCAAATACCGGAAAACCCTGTGAATGTGGGGAATGGAATCCTTTGACTGTAGAAATTGGAGGTAAATCTCACCCTCTACATTGCCCGACAGAAATAGATACACTTGACTTTGGTCCAATACTTTCGGGCACAAACATAACCATAACACCGGATTATTTATGCGTACCTGATGACCCTGATGTTTGCGAATTAACTTATATCGGAGAAATTAAAACTCCCTCCTCAGTGGTTCAAATTCCCCAATTCGCTAACAGCTATAATTATTCAATAACCGAATCAGGCTGCTATACCTTTGGAATACTCTCTTTATGCGATGGTGAAGAATGTGATAAATGTACCTTTACTATATGTGGTGAGGTAACTCCAGCTGATTGCCCCTGTAAAATCGGCGAGATCATGGTTGGTGATGAAATTATTAGCGATGGAGGTGTTCTGAATTACAATTCTCCACCAGTTAACGTCCAACTACATGTTGATCCTATGAACGCTGACTGTGGTGATTGTGAAAAGAGTGATACCTGGAAGGTTACTAAACCGGATGGAACTATACAAACACTATATTCGAATCCCCAATCGTATAATTTCAATCAGGTGGGTACATATAAACTTGAATTTATAATAACATGTATAGATAACTCAGGTGCTTCAACCAACTGCAGTGTATCTTTCGAAGTAATTATTTCGCCCTAATGATGCGTATTTAAAGCAATTAAATAGAATATTAACTGGTTCCTGGCTTTTAGTGAATAATTTTAGATTCCAAAATATTAAGGGAATACTAATCAGGGTTCCAATACCTTAAGTTTCAGTTCCGATATGGAGGTTTTTGTTTCAATTATATATTGGTGTTAATGAAGTAAAACAGTCTATAGGACAAAAGGATTTAATCTAATAAAAAATCCTCCGCTCAAGTACATTTCATCACTCGTCTATTGAGTATTCAGAACTCGCTGAATTAAGGCAGTCTCATCGGTATTCAATACCAACATTAAATCCAGAGCAATCCAATCCTCTTGATCACTTCTTAAAATGGGTATGCTGATTCCATCTCTTTGTGAGCAGGTCTTAATTCTCTATTTTCCCTCTTCAAGCTTCTTCTCGAGTTCGCGGATTCTTCTCTCCAGCTTTTTCACCTTTTTAGGTTTACCGCGAATGAACCTGAAGCCACCCTGACCGAGTATTCCAGCCCCAAGAATGAACCCGATGTTATACCAGTTGCCGTTGTTGTAAACCTGGTAGAAATGGACTTTGTCGGTGAAGAGTGATATTATGAACGTTACCGGCGCGATAAGTCCATGCCAGAGTCCCAACCAGAAACCGGCGATTTCGCCCTCGTCGTTCGGGACCTTCTCAAGGCTGTTGTATCCAGCGGCGCAGCTTATTAATAAAAGCGCAGCTATGAAAATAATGCATAGTAATATTGTTCTCATTCGTCAACCTCCATTGCCGGATTTTTGTTTTAGCAAATATAATTGAAAATAGCAAATTGTCAATAATAGGTACTGAAAAAACATTTTCCATCCTCTACAAGGATTTTTATATAGGGATATTTTTATTCTACAATAATTAACCATCTACGATGGTTTGAGTGCTTCACGAGTATAAACGGTATTCGGTTTTAGTGCGCAAGCTGAAGAACACGCAGCTACAAGATATATTATCTTCCTTTCAATTGCTCCAGCTTTAAACTTTTCTTCCCCCCCTTCTCTAATCTGCAATCGTTAATCGGTATTCAATTAATCAATTTCCCTTTCCCCCGTGCTAAAGCAGAGGCTCTAACCTACCCGAATCCGTTCTTTTTCCTTTCGCTGATAACCGCTAATTGTTCATTGTTAGTTGATAATTGCTAATTGATAGCTGCCAATTGCTCTCACACCCACCCCTTTAAATTTACTGCTTACTTGATGCTATTTCCCTCCCACAAAAAACGCATTAGCTTGTATGCAAACGTACAGGAAATTGATGATGTTAATTTGAATATTGAATAATACCATATTATTTTTTCATAATTTGGGCATACAAAGTTAATGCACTCCGACACCCACCCCATTTTATTTATTGCTTACTGTTAATTGTTAATTGATAAATGCTAATTGTCTTTTGCTGCCTACTAACTTATACTACGCATTGGTTCCTACTGCTTACTTTCCCTCTCCCCCTATCGGCAGGATGATGGTGAATTTCGTTCCCTTACCAAGTATGCTCTCTACGCTAATTTCCCCGTTGTGTAGAAGCACGATGTGTTTGACGATGGATAATCCCAGCCCGGTTCCTCCAACACTTCTTGAGCGGGATTTGTCCACCACGTAAAACCTCTCGAATATCCGGTTCAGGTGTTCGTGAGGGATACCAATCCCCGAATCCTCGATCTCAATTTTCAAATCCTCTTCCTGGGGAGCCAGCGATATGTTGATAGCTCCCTCCTGTGTATATTTGATTGCATTATCAATAAGATTAATGAACATTTGTTCCAGTTTGAATGGGTCTCCCAATATCCGGGGTATATTATCTTTGCTATTAATTCCGACCTTTAAATCCTTCTCTTTTATCTGGGGTTCAAATACCTTCAGTACGTTTTCGATAAGGTGGAGCATGTCGAGTTTTTCTTTTTCCAGTTTTGTGCTATGTTCTTCTAAGTCAGATAGCAGAAGCAGGTCCTGAACGATGTTAATAAGACGGTCTGTGTGCCTCTTTATTATCTCCAGATAGCGTTTGTGCTCCTGGTCGACCTCGGATTCCAGGGTCTCTACGAAGCCTTTAACAGCGGTAAGTGGTGTGCGCAGTTCATGAGAAACATTGACCACAAAATCCTTCTTAATATTCTCCAGGTTCTTCATCTCGGTTATATCGTGAAATACCAGCACTATCTCACGGCTGGGTTCCACGTAAGTACCATTGCAGAGAAAAACAATTTCTCCGAACTCAACCTCAACTGTTACATTTTTCTTTTTCTCAATAACCTGGTTAACCAACTCGGTAAGTTTTGGGTTTCTCAAAAATTCCCAATAGAATTTTCCTTGGACCATATCCCCTTCGGCAAACCTTTTGCAGCTTTCATTACACAGCAGTATCTTTCCGCTTTCGTCTGTCACCAGGAGTCCTTCCTGAAGGGAGGCAAGGATACTGTTCAATTCTTTTTTCTGGTGAGACAGGTTGATGAATAATTCTTTTATCTTGTCCGTCATAAAGTTGAAGCTATCCGCGAGTTCGTTAAGTTCGTCCCCCTTTTTCAAAATGACCTTGACGTCGAAATCTCCCTCTGCAACTCGCCGCGCGGCGTCCGCAAGCTTCCTTATGGGCTTGGTTAAACTCCTTGCATAAAGAGCTGCTATTAACATTGATGCTAAAATTACGATCAAAGATATATCGATAATTCTTCTTCTGAGTTTTCCGATAAGCCTATCGATGTCCTCGAGGAACAAACTAAGTCTTATAACCCCTGCGACACGCTGGTTTTTCATTAGCGGCAGGGCTATATAAAGCATATCGCTTTTAACGGTTTCGCTGAACCGCATGGAACGACCTGTCTGTCCCCTTAATGCTTTGGATATTTCGGGGCGGCTCTTGTGATTCTCCATTTTTGCCGGATCCTCCTCAGAATCCGCCCATACCAAACCGGTAGTATCAACAATAGTTATCCGGGTATTAATACTACTGCCAAGCTGTTTCACAAGGCTGTCCAGCGCATCGAAGTCGCCCTCCAGGTAAAGAGGCATTACCTTCAGCTGTATTGCATATCCCAAATTCTTTAGATCATCTGCCAGGGTATCGATGTAGTGGTTCCTTATCGTTCGGAGAGTAAAGAGCAGCACTAAAACTCCGAGGAGGAGTATTACCAGGAAATAGCTGCTAAAGATTCTTGCGAATATCGATCTTTTCATATCTCAAATTTGTAGCCAACGCCTCTGATATTTTTAATAAATTTTTTTGCTGGACCGAGTTTGTCGCGAAGGTTCTTAACATGAACGTCGATAGTACGGTCCAGAACCACTTTTTCGTCACCCCAAAGGTAATCAAGTATCTGGTCCCTGGTAAAAACCCAGCCCACTCGAGAGACTAACATTTGCAGGATATTGAACTCGGTTGGAGTAAGCTCCACTTTCTGCCCATTCACAGTCACCTGGTACTTTTTAAGGTCTATGTCGAGAATCCCGCCTATGCTTATCTTTTTGCTCTTATCTTTCATCTCTTTGCGCCTGAGTACCGCTTTTACGCGCGCAACCAGCTCCCTGGGGGAGAAAGGCTTGGTTACGTAATCGTCAGCGCCAAGTTCCAAACCGAGTATCCTGTCCATTTCATCACCTCTCGCGGTCAGCATTATTACGGGGATAGAAGAAAACCTGTCATCCTTCTTAAGACTTTTGCATATATCGAAACCGTCCATATCCGGGAGCATCAGGTCAAGTATGATAAGGTCGGGAACTTGCTGTTTTAAATGATTGTAGAAGCTTTCGCCGTCCTCGAACTCCATAACGCTGAAACTTGCCTTTTCAAGGAAAAGCGAAACCAACTCCGATATATCAGGTTCGTCATCGACAACATAGATAAGTCCACTCATTGTATCTTCCAGTTAAGTTGGTTTTTTAAGGTTTCTAAAATATAACATAGAACAGTGCCGATTCATTAAATATAGTATGTATTTTTTTCATGTCAAATATAGAAACCGTCAAACTAAATTTAATGTGGGGTGCAAATAAACAACTATTGTTAAGTCATAATAAATATTTTATTAATTTTGGGTTAAGTTTATTGTACTTAGTTAAAAGCCAGAAAAAAACCTTGCTAAATAACGAAAATCGTATTCCTTTTCTGATGATAAGAGTATCTTAATATTGAGATAATAATAGATTATGAAAAAAACACTTACTACTTTGGTTATTGTTTTCCTGTTAATAAATGCTCCACTTTCTCAGGAAGATACGGGTAAAGCCGAATCCATTATTAAAGGGAGAATTATTGCTTATGTCAATAATCTTCGGAATGAAAAAGGGCTGGTTCGAATGGCGCTCTTTAACTCCCCTGACGGATTCCCGAAGGATAAAGAAAAGGTGTTCCGAAGTGCTCAGGCAACTATCAAGGATGGAACTTCGAAAGTTGTTTATGATAACCTCCCTTATGGCACTTATGCAATCGTTCTTCTCCATGATGAAAATCTCGATGACGATATGAACTACAATTTCCTGGGGATTCCCAAGGAGGGCTACGGGGCTTCCAACGATGCGGTCAGGAAGTTCGCAGCCCCCAAATTCGAAGATGCGAAGTTCATGCTCGAAGCTGACAGTCTCGTGTTGAATATAACAGCGCAGTATTGGCTGTAGTACATGATTTCTTAGAATACTGCCTTCGGCAGAAAACTGAACGGGAAAACATTAAATAGAAGGAAAAATTACTATGAAACCATGGTCAATAATCACCTTGATTCTCGGTATTGGACTCCTTGTTTACGCGGTTTATCATCACGCTATTGGGATGCACCTCTGGGGCGTAATTAAAATTATACTTGGCGGCTCACTTATTTACCTCTCCTTCAGCAGGAATCGAACCGGTTTGATAATATTCGGTCACTCTGCTATAGTAGTCGGCTGCCTGCTAATTACATGGGGGATATATTTGCCGCCCCCGGGAAATCTAACGTTAGTAAATGTCGTATTTGGACGCCCTCTCTTCTGGGGATTCTTCTCCGTACTGGGAGGAATATGCGCCAACTTCCATGGGTTTTGCAGGTGTATGCGTAATAATCATAAATTAGATGCTAAAAGCAGCTTAAAGAATGAAATCGGATTCTCAGATTAGTGCAGAAAGGTAAAAAGAGTGTATTGTGGGATAACAACGCGAATGCTTCAGGGCAGAAAAAAACTCAAAATTAAATTTGGAAGTTAATAAATAAAGTGAATACTTAGAAGAACATTGTAGATGTTCAATAATTGTAGATAAATAAGTCCACCAAGGAAATTCTGGTTGGCGGGTTTTTTGACCCGGTTAGGAATCAAAAAACATGCCAACCATGACAACCGAGAATCGAAACTATAATATGGGAAATAATCAAAAAAACGGCATCGACGATAGCAGCAATTTTTTTGTCAGGAATTATACGGCACCTTCCGACGCAAAGGTGTCTCTTAAAAACGGCAGGATAGTGGACGTTTTGAACGGTTGCTATTATGCTGCCGGCGTTAATTTGGTGCTGCAGAACGGGAGAATACTCTCGATGCCGGGATTGCCAGGGCAGGAGAAAGGTATCGATCCGGATTTCACTATCGACCTTGAAGGCAAAGCGGTCATTCCGGGACTGTTCAATACCCACGTGCATATACAGATAATCAATCCTTCACTTCTCATTTCGGTTAAAGACCTGAAGCTCATAAAAAAGTTTAAGGTTCGGCAGATTGAAAAGAACATGGCGGATTGCCTGCTGAGGGGGGTGACGAACATACGGGATGCGATAACTGAGAACCTGGTTTTCAACCGGAACTTAAAGGATAGGATTCTTCGAAAGGAACTTAGGGGTCCACGGATATACCAGGCTGTGAATATCAGCCCACTTGGTGGCACGTTCGCACCGAGTCAGGGACCAATTGGCAGACCGATCTACACCTGGGCGGGTTTTCCTCCGGTTCATTATGAGAAGCACGAATCCGGGGTGCTTGCCTTGAATGAAGATGCGACCACTCAGGAGGTCAGGGATGCAGTGGATAGGGCAATCGATGAGCGCGGCGCGGACTATATAAAAATATACGACCAGAGAGAGAAGAAAATAACATTCAGACCGGGAGCGAAGATACTGACACAGGAGCAGCTTGAGACATTAGTTAACCAGGCTCGAAAAAGGGGCGTCAAGACCACAATCCACCAGATAACCGTAGAGTCATTTCGAAGAGCTGTGAAAGCGGGTGTCGATTCCCTGGCTCATTTACCCCGCGATGGATTGCTGACCATAGAAGACATCGAGGCTTTTATGGACTCGAATTGTATGATTGAGCCTACTGTCTCTCTATCATATTCATATTCATGGAACTTTAAGGGATGTGCTGCTTATGGTAATCCGAGAATAGAGAGAATAGAAGAATACCGCGACTCTATATACCCCTTCAATAAGCTGGCGAAGGATTATTGGATACCAGAGCTGCGACCATCGGTTATCAAGGGTATGGAGAGATCTAAGCAGGAGAAAACCAAAATGTTCAGAACGATTGATATGAAATTCGTATATAGATACCTCTCGAGTTTCATTACGAACGGAGTTGATAATCTAAAGCAGCTTAGCCTCATGGGGGCTATGGACAGGATGGCTTGCGGGAATGATGCAGGCGCTACCAATTTCGCCCCCGCATCAGTTAAACAGGAAATCGAGCTACGAAGTTTTCTGCTGGATGAAGAGCCAGGAAAGGTAGTGGTAAGCGGGGGAGACGCTCTTAGGATGGCGACGCTCAACAGCGCTCGCGCTCTCGGATTGGAAAATGATTTCGGTACGATCGAACCCGGCAAGGTCGCGGACTTAGCTATCCTGGATGGCGACCCGCTGCAGGATCCCGGTCTTATAGGTTCCCCCGTGGATGCTCTGTTCATGGATGGGAAGCTTGTAGTGAATAAGTGTGGATTAGAAATAAAAAAACACCGAATCTGAGAATTAGGAATTAAGTAATTGAATAATAAAGAATGCTTCCGATGATCTAAAATAATGGTCTCTGTAATCTAATTTTTTCTGCTTTACTTCTAAAACCGTTGATCGGTAAACATTATTCGCTATTCATTTTTAAACGGTACCAACTATAATAGTATAAAGGAGAATAGTATGCCCAACTGGTTTTTATATGCAATAATAGTATTGATAATGTGGGGTTTATGGGGATTCTTTCCCAAGCTGGCGACAAACTATATCGATCCTAAAAGCGCGATGGTGTTCAGTGCTGCTGGAAGTTTCGTGATTGCGGTGCTGGTCCTTTTGAGCCTGCACTTCAAACCGCAGGTTCACGCGAAGGGGATACTTTTTTCTGTTCTAACCGGGGTATGCGGCTCGCTCGGCGCCCTGTTTTTTCTCATGGCGGTAAGCAAATCTAAAGCCTCGGTGGTCGTCACCACAACGTCGCTCTATCCCATCATTACGATGGCACTCGCGTTCTTTGCGCTGAAGGAGAAGATCTCCATGACCCAGGGATTAGGGATCGGGTTCGCGGTAGTAGCCCTGGTATTGTTCTCGGTTTGAAAAGTGGAAATTATAGGATTATAAATTTATTTGTTAAGGTATAATTTAAAGATTTTCATTATAATCCTTCTTTACTTAATTAAAAGTAATTTAATAATTTTTTTAACTCCTTTAATTTCTAATTTGCACAAATAAACACCCGAACAGTATGGTTTTCCTTCCCAGATAGTTTCATAGCTACCTACTTTATGAAACTGATTTACTATTGTTTCTATTAAAGTACCAGTAATTGAATAAATAGAAATATTTACCAACCCCTTTTTGGGAATAATATATTTTATTTTCGTATCGGTATTAAATGGATTTGGATAATTTTGATAAAGAATAAAACTTTGCGGTTTTGTTAATATCTCTGGAACATAAGGAGTATGATTATAGAAATATGCCCCAATATCTGCTATCGTAGAATCGGGATCTAATGGAAATGTTGGATCACCTGCATCAATACAAGGGGAATCTTCCTGTAAGTGAAAGTCTGTTGAGTCGATAAATAATGGATCATATTCAAAAAGGTTGTAGAAAGTATCGCAGGAATCACCATTGAAATTAGATATTGAAATTAATTCAAAACCTTCAGGAATAAGTCCAGATAAATTCATAGTATCACCGTAAAATAAATTATTTCGCACGATAAAAAACGAAATTGATGGATCTGCGGTGATTGCCCTTGGGCTGTTGTTAGAAAATATGTTATTTCTAATATCTGCAGAACATTCATTATACCAAACATGTATACCACCATTTCCATTCCCTACGATCGTATTATTATAAATCTTCACGACCGCAGCGCAGTGGTTGATGTAGATGCCTGGACTGTATATACCATCCCTGATCAAATTGTGGGTGATCAAGATTTCTCTACCACTGTCGCCAGTGCAAAAAATTCCAGTGTTACATTGAAGAATTCTGTTGTTTTCTATTAAACCCCCGGTAGAATCCCCCAATACAATACTATAACCAAGACTATCAAAAATATTGCCTTTAATTATCAGGTGCGATTTACCGTGTAATGAGACTCCTACAGACCAACCTGTTAAATAGTTTTCTTGTACAATTGGATTACCATCTCTGGTATAAATACAGCTTCCAACAGAAGCATAATCAGGATTATAATGAAATGAGCAATTTATTATCCTCGGGGATCCCTTGTCGCAAATTATCATTCTATAACCATAAACCAGCTTACAATATTCTACTCTACTTGTTGTATCAGTTGAATCCCTGAACCAGATAGAACCCCACTGAACATTCAAGGGATTTATCAAACTCTTATAACTGAAAAGTATCGTATCTTCTGTTGTCCCAACCGCAAACAGCCTGCCATCGATAATGATAGAATAAAGATAATCCTCAGTATAACGAAACAAAACATCCACTCCTGGTTCAATGGTTAATGTACACCCTTCGTCCACATAAACATCCCCTGTAATTATGTAAGGTGAACCCTCCGTATCCCACGTCATGTTCGATGTTATATGCCCTGAAACGTAGGTTGTATCGTGAATCCAGGTGGACGCCACCTCAAAGGTGTAGCCCACCTTGGTTTTACCTTTCTTATTTTTTTCTCCGTGTCTCTGTGCCTGCCCCGTTAGATGCCGAACTTGTCTCGAGTGATGTTGATAATTATCAAATGGGAGGCTATCTAACGGCGTCTCCGTGGTTAGTTCTTTCCCTAATCTGTATTTCTTATAAGCGCAATTTTGCCAGTTTTCTGGATTGGAGAGTGCCTCCAGCATTTCCTGCGTTTCAAGTTCGTATCGTTCGAAGTGCCCACTGGTTCCTTCCGCTAAGATAGGGGTTGCAAGGAAGATGAAGAATAGTGTGTACAAAACTTTTGTCATGGTTTTACTTGTATTGAATATTACGTAGTTTCATCCAATTGTCAACGCTTCATTTTTATTCAGTAAAAAAACTATCACTGTCATTTCGAGGTTCTTATTTCTTACCGAGAAATCTCAGCAATTTCATTAAGTTATAACACACGAATTCCCTGGGATTTTTTGTTGGATTCTAATGCTAAAAAGATTGCTTCCTCATAAAAGACAGAAATAAGAGTCTTTTATTCCTCGCAATGACGGTGAGGAGGGTTTTATTGTGAGAGACACTTTTTGTTGGATTCGAATTTATGGGATTGTCTAAAGCCAGCGTATGGCGAATACGCGATTGACGTAACTATATCGTTGTGGGTGATAGTTTTAATTAATCACATGCTCCGTTTTTATGATCTGCATCTTTTCAGCATGAAACGCATTGTTTTAGTAATAACCCGCATTGTTTTAGAATGAACTGATACCAATGTCAACCGGTTTTTCTTCAATCCCAAAACAAAAGCACTCTCACAGAAAAACAAACCTGTCATTCTGAACTTGAAGCTGGGATTTGCTGGTAGGGAAGTGATAGAAACCAGAACCAAGAATTTACTATTAATAACATTATCTTGTGAAGAACCTTATTCCAGACACCAGCAATTGATAAGCCAAAATACCATTTGGAGTAAGTTCCTTCTCCCGCTAAGGCGGGATCTGGATGACATCGAGGGTGTCGTTGGAGGCGAAGGGAATAACAATAACCATGCAAATTTAAAGTCAGGCTTTAAAATTACAACAATGACACTTAACAGCTTGTAATGTAATGAATTATAATCATGTCGAATTCTTGGATTAGCCCTCTTTTTTAAAATATTATAACTTTTTATTGACAAAGTTATAAAAAATTATAATTTGTTATATAGGTGATTATTATGAGTAAAATAACATTCGCTGTGAGAATAGACGACGATACACTCAACAGGGTCAAAAATTATTGCAGGGAACATGGTGTGAAGTATAGTTTCTTCGTAGAAAAAGCGCTTGAAGATAAACTCGAGGAGGAAGAGCTGCGGGATGATATAATGGACTTTAAGACTTTGAGAAATGAAGAAGAACAAGCTATATCTATGGAGGATTACCTGAAGCTTCGTGAAAAAGGTCTATGAAATATTTGTTCTGCCTTCAGCCGGGAAAGACCTAGACAAGTTGGGGAAAAAGGATTTTGAGAGAATTATTGAAAAAATAAACTCCCTATCTGAGAATCCATACCCGCGTGGGTGTCTTAAACTGACCACTGAAAATGGATACCGGATTCGGAAAGGGAGATACAGAATCCTTTGCCGCGTTGATAAGAGGAAAAAGGCTATTTTTGTTTATAGAATCAAACATAGAAAAGAAGCGTATAAATGAATGAAAAAACAAAAAGCAGCCTGGTGCCTTACGAAATGGTCTCCCCCGGCTGGGAAGCCATCTATACCGACGAAAAATTCTCGACATCGCCCAATAAGTCAAGCGAATGGGCAACATTCTACGGTGATGATGACGATAACGAGATCCGAAAATGGTCGGTGTGGACTATCTCACGAAACGAAGACGACTGGAACGAAGAGATGAAATATCTCAACTCGGTACAAGAGAAGCTGAGTCCGTTGAATGTTGATATCCGCTGGCTTCGCATCCACATAGGGAGTTTTCTCCCGTGTGACAGCGGTTTCCCGGTAACACTGGACGAAATATTGAACTCGATCGGTCAGGGGCAACTCCCCGAAAATCACTTCCATGCCGGCTGCTGGATGGGATTCGGTACCAGAAGCACGCAACCCCTCCAGGTTGAATGCATACAAATAATCGAAAATATCTTGACAAAATGGCGAAATAATGTCAACAAAAATATCCTGATTGAGAAATATCCCTACGCGAAGAACTTCATCGACAGTACCTACAAGTGGCTGGGAAATCCAGACGATTTTTCGGAACTCCAGAAGCTGTTGCTGAAGAGAATGCTCCTCCCGTTCGACTTCTTCGCCAGGCGTATCGAAGACCACGAAAAAGTCATGGCTAGGTGCTTCGGAGAAGGAAGCGAAGGAGAGAGAATCGATACCCAAATTGCCGAATTAGCAGGGCTTCCGAAAATATACCCCAATTATATGAACG
Organism: bacterium; assembly: GCA_016935765.1. Classification (GTDB taxonomy): domain Bacteria; phylum UBP14; class UBA6098; order JAFGQG01; family JAFGQG01; genus JAFGQG01. Next base: position 8,687 of record JAFGQG010000188.1, on the reverse strand, counting down.
AATACCGTGAAGCCCTGGAATCTATCATAGACCCCGAAAAGAAGGAAATTTATAAAATCAGCGGCGCGCTTGCTCACAGCCTCCACGGCTTATCCGACTGTCACCATAACACGTTCCACTGGATAGAAAACTGGATATACGGCATCGGAAATCTCAAGTGGAGAAAACCAACGGGGCGCGAAAAGAAGCGCATGGCAGAACTCCTCTTCAGCTACGCGTTCGCATTGGATAAATGGCTGCTTGGTATCCCCAAGCACTTTCTCCTTCTCGACCTGGAATATATAGACGCTGGCTTCAATCCAAAAAATGAGATACTGCGTGTATATGCCTACTTGGGAAATGAGAAAACACTGGTCAAGGAATGGCTGGTCGCATGCCTCTGGGTAAACCTCTGCTACAGTTACATGCCCACTTTCCCGGGCTCTCCCGGGCTCTTCGGTAATGCTCACCGGGATTTTATGAAAAAGATGGAGAGGATAGGTCTGCCCGTGAATGAATGGATGAGCAAAAATGTCTAATGACTAAGCAACTATACGAGTTGATTTTTGATAAATGAATAGTGACAAATAGGAAATCATAATAAGGAGTAGACTGGTATTATGGGAAATAATAATTTTTCGAAAGTAATTCTATCAGTAGTAATAACTCTGATGGTCGGCTTCGCCATTGGATTCGCTTCTGCAGCTGAAGGTATTATTAAAGGGAAAGTCGTTGACGCTGAAACCGGAAAACCATTACCGAATGCTAATGTCAAAGTGTCCGGCACTCATTTTGGCGCAGCTACTGATCCGGAAGGCAAATTCATGATTATAAATCTGGAACCCGGTAAATACTATCTGGTTATTTCCATCCTGGGGTATGAAACTCAAACGCTGAAAGGTGTGGAAATTAACGGGGACAGGGAGACCTACTTGAAGATCGAGCTTCAGGCATCCCCTTTGAAGAGTGACAAGGTGGTAGTTACTGCGACGCGTCACTCCAGTCTCCTGGAAGATGTGCCCGAGATCACCTTCGTCATACCGGAACGGGAAATCGAGATGGTCTCACCGCAGGATATCAGTGAGGTTATAACTTACGTACCCGGCGTCAGTATCGAGGGTGGTACAGGCTCAGGGCAGCCCTTTAAAAGGAACGTCAGCATCGATGGTCTGCCATCCCAGTATTGCATGGTTCTCTTGAACGGCGCGAGGGTTGTGAGTTCGCATTATCATACCGGGGCAAACGTGAACGTCATTCCCCCGGAGAATATCGAGCGGATCGAGCTGGTAAAGGGAGCTGCGTCGGCTCAGTACGGCAGCGACGGAATGGGAGGCGTCCTGAACATTATATCAAAAACCGGTACAGAAAATCCCGAACTCCTGTACACCTCCTATGGTGGTAGTCAGAACACCTTCCATACTTCGCTATCCCTTCGGGGGTCAATAAATGACAGGGTAAAACACTCCATCTTTTCGAGCTGGGAACAGTCGGACGGGGTTCCCATTATCGAACCGGTTTTCAGACTTGGGCAGTTCGACTACACTCTCTTCCATCTCATGGATAAGATAGACGCCTATATTACAGAGAATCTTTCACTGGGCGCGCAGATGTTCTACCTGGCGTCAAGCTATCCCTATAAAGGAGACAGTCCTTATGACTCGTGGCTGATAACCCCCAAGCTGGACCTTGAGTATAACATGACGGAAGACCTGAACATCAAACCTTCATTCTATTACACTAAATGGAACAGCGAGAGGAATTCCGAGATAAACGAGATAGCGGAACCGGAATTGAGTGTAGGATTTGGTGGCTTAAAAAATAATTACTTGCTCTTCGGTGGAGAGTTCAGTTACCGCAATTTCAGGCGGACATCCGTTACCGAGGAGGATCAGCAGGCGTTCGGGTTGTTTTTACAGGATGAATGGCAGCTTTTGGATAATCTCTCGCTTCTCGCAGCGCTCCGGTTTGATAAGGTGGAGAATATCGATGGTGTGTTCACTCCGAAATTAACCGCCATGTATGAACCGGTGAACATCCTTAAATTAAGGGCTTCGGTAGGACAGGGTTTCAGGGCTCCGTCGATACAGGACCTTTACGAGACACTCTACGGGCACGGCACGCACATCCGCGCGGGAAACCCCGACCTCGAACCCGAATACTCCACGGGCATCACCGGCAGTGTAGAAGTCGAACCCCTAACCTCGCTCTCAATTATGCTTAACGGCTACTATACCAGCCTGGCCGACATGATAACCCCCATCGACCACGGGCTCGAAAGCCCATTTGATTACTTCACTCCTGAGGAGATACCCAGTTGGGACCCTGAGGATACAACGCTTTATTACATTTACCGCAGGGAGAATATCCATAAAGCTGCGGTTTACGGCGGTGAATTCAAGCTGCTCTGGAATTTTGTGAAGAATCTCTACCTGGAGGGTTCTTTAAACTATACTTATAATGAAAACAAGGATACGGGTGAATCCCTGCCCTATTTTCCCGGAAGCACGGTCTCAGCTAAAGTGTACGGTAATCAGTCACTTAATAAATGGCTTAATATCGGCGGCTTCCTTGGTGTCAATGCTGTATCCGGCAGAAAGATCTGGAAATACCAGCACGATGGTCAGCAGCAGGTTGAGCTGGACGACTACCAGAAGCTGGATGCCGGAATGAATATCACCTTCAATGACCGCTACCAGGTTTTTGGAACTGTGGACAACCTTCTCGGGCAGGAGATCCACTCTTACGAGGATGTTGAGATGCGGATAGAAGGGAAGCCACTGTACTATGCCGGAATAAGAATAAAGGCGTTCTAGGGTATAGTAAGGCGCGGTAATAGATTTTAATGATATGAAAAAACCCATAGTAATAGTTGAATACGATCCCCGCTGGTCCCCAATATTTCTTGAAGAGAAAAGGGTCATTGTTCAGACTATTGGTGATTTTGTAATAGATATCGAGCATATAGGGAGTACTGCAGTACCCGGCTTAGGGGCAAAGCCAGTAGTGGATATCATGGCTACTGTTGACAGTGCAGAGTGTGCTGATCAATGTCTGCCGCGCCTTGCAAAGATCGGATATGATGATGTTACTCCGCAGCCTGGTCAGACGGAATGGTTCTATTGCCTTGGAAAATCTCCCGATAGTACAGATGGACGTTTCCAATATTTCCACCTCCACCTTGTTCTGGCAGGTAGCGGATTTTTTAAAAAACATCTCCTTTTCAGGGATTATCTCAGGAATAATCCAGAAGTTGCCCGGGATTATTACAGGTTAAAGGTTAAACTTGCAGCCAGGTATGGTTCTGACCGGCTGGGTTATAACGAAGCCAAGACGGAATTCATTGAATCAGCGCTCGCAGATGCGGTCACTGGTTCAACCTGATGTTGTTCCCAATATGTCTTTTTCAACTACAGCGTATATCGATTCGAAGGTTTACTCGTATTGTCCGAGCTGGGTCGCTTCCACCCTTTGCTCGTGCGTCATTTCCGCGAGCTTTTTCACTTCATTCAGGTCCAGATTCAAGCCCTTTGCCACTTCGGTACCATATCCCACGTTGGCTTTATAGAAGATCGCAGTTTGACGGTACTGGATTCTATTCTGCGCATTGCACAGGTGACTTGTAATATTGCCAACCAGGTTTTTCTTGGCTGTATCAGTCATAACCCGGCGATAGAGTTCCCCCGCCTGGAAATAGTCATCGTCCTTAAGAGTGTATGGTTCACGGGCAGCCATGCCGGAATATTCACTTGGCGGTTCTGCTGCGTTTGGAGTTGGCGCAGGTCCACTGAAGCTGTTGGGGTAGTAATTGGGAGCTGCTCCGCTGTTGTCACCGTAGCACATTGCGCCGTCCCGCTGGTAGTAATTGACTGGTGCGGCTTTTGGGCGGTTAATGGGCAGGAGATGGTAGTTGGGTCCAAGGCGATGTAAGTGCGCGTCATGGTAAGCAAAGAGGCGTCCCTGTAACATTCGGTCAGGGGAGGGAGCCATTCCCGGCACAAGGTTGGCCGGTGAGAAAGCCGCTTGTTCAACCTCGGCAAAATAGTTCTCGGGATTGCGGTTAAGGACCATTCTTCCAATCGTAATGGGAGGGAAATCGCCGTGAAACAATACCTTGGTGACATCGAACGGGTCGAAGCGATATTCTTCAGCTTGCTTGGGAGTAATCACCTGTATCTCCACTCTCCATGAAGGGTAATCTCCCCTCTCGATAGCGTCAAAGAGGTCCCTTGTGGCATGATCAGGGTCCCGGCTTTTGATTTCATCCGCTTCCTGGCGGGTGAGGTTTTTAATCCCCTGTTCCGTTTTGAAGTGCAGCTTCACCCAGACGTATTCGCCCTTATCATTGTACCACTTGAACGCGTGACCGCTATAACCGTTCATGTTGCGATATGTAGCGGGAGTGCCGCGGTCGGAAAACAGGATGGTTACCTGGTGCACGGATTCCGGAGTGAGTGACAGGAAATCCCAGAACATGTTCGCGTCCTTGAGGTTCGTTTCCGGGTTGCGTTTCTGGGTATGGATGAAGTCTGGGAATTTGACAGGGTCCCGAATAAAGAAAACCGGGGTATTGTTCCCTGCCATATCGTAGTTCCCTTCCTCAGTGTAGAATTTAACGGCGAAACCTCGTGGGTCGCGTTCCGCGTCTGCGGAACCCTTTTCCCCGCCGACTGTGGAGAAACGCGCGAATACCTCAGTTTGTTTGCCGATTTCCGAGAGGAATTTGGCGTTGGTATATTTGGTGACGTCAGCGGTAACTTCGAAATAACCGTGTGCCCCCGCGCCCTTGGCGTGTACCACTCTCTCTGGGATGCGTTCCCTCGTGAAATGTCCCATTTTCTCCAGAAAATGCGTATCCTGTATCAATATGGGACCTTTCTCCCCAAGCGTTTTGCTTGCCTGGTCGTTATCGATGGGAGCTCCGAATCCTGTGGTGTACTTCTTTTTTTCGTTCCCCATTTAATACCTCCTATTGTTTTGACTAATTGTATTCCTTATTTATCTGTAAATATTCTTTAAAAAAAATCAAAAGCAACAAAGAAATATAATAATCCAGCAGATTGATTTGCATTTTTACGATTTTTATGATATATTAAATAATCAGAGAATAAATACTATTAACGAGGAGAAAAAAATGTCTTATGTTCCTTATGGGCCTCCGCCGCAATCTTCGCCGAGAGCGCAGGAGTTGAGTATGCGCCTGAAGGAGACCATAGACAAATACAAGCGGGATAATCCGGATTTGACAAGTGGAGAGATCAGACAGGCTTTAAGTATGGTATCAGTCGGGGCAGCTGCTAAGAAAATGTCTGTTGCTATTGGTCTGGCAGTCGCCTTGATGTTACTCGGTCTTCTCGGGTTTTTCTTCGCGCAGAGAGGCGGGGAGATGGATATCACGAAGATAGCCCAGGGCTTGCCAACGATAGCAATTGTCTTGGTTGTGATACTGGGTGTAGGGGTTTTGTTTTTGAGCAAGCGAAATTCTTGATTAGCTTTATTTCGAATCTTGATTATAGAAGACTAAAAATTTTTATTTTCATATAAAAAAAGCCCACAGCGTGCGCCACGGGCTTTTTATTTATTCCGTTTTCAGCTTATACTATTCTTTTGGTGGTCTGGCTTCGGTGGACCTTCTCGATGTTCCGATAAAGTCACTAACTGCTACTATTTTAGAAGCGCCACTTACTGTAAAGGTGCATACTTCTTGCGTTTCCCCTTGATTGTTAAGGGTACCGCTGTATGTAGTTGCTTGGCTGCCATTAATAACACGCACGTCATAAGATTGTGAGGGATAAGAGTTACCGCAACTGCCAAACCAATGAACTACGACACTATATTCCCCAGCAGGTGCGGTTGACCAGAATATGTTCTCCGGCTGGCCATTTATATAATTGTCGCACTTATTGTCTCTATCCAGAGTTCCGCCGGTTTCAGTTTCAACGTTACCATAATAACACCGCTCGCCACTTGGCTCATACACCCATAAGTCTAAATCGAGAGCACGTTCATTATGCCAGGTGAGGGTAACCTGAACGTCACCGGTTCCTACGGAAGGTGTGGGTTCAGGGGTGCAATCGCAAGGTCCATCTATCGGGTCGCCGGCACCCAGTCCTTCAAGCGTAGAAACGACAAAATGGTGGGAGTAGTGGTTATTCCAGCAAGACCATGCTCCGTTCACGACTACATCATCAACATAAACATGTTGTTTAGGACCTGGTGGAGTCGAGAATGTTCCCTTCTCTTGCATTTCGAAACACAGTCTATGTGTTCCCTGTGCAATGTACCAGTTGCCCCCATTGTTCCAGCCTATTGTGCCGGAAGGCGCCCACAGAGAATGATGATATCCACATATTGGGCAGTTGTTGACGTCGGGATATTTCAAGGAGCATGAGACTGATGTAACATACAGCCAATGACTGGATGAATTATTAGTGAACCTCAGAGCCCCATCATACGTATCACTCCAGGTTTGCCAGGTGGGGAAGTACTCTGAAAAGTGATAAGTAGTAGTTGATAGTGTCTGGTTTTCTTCATCAAAGTCAGTTGGATATGGCTCTGCTTCACCAGTGGTCGGGTTTATCCTGTATATCCTGTAGCCTACACTTTCGCCAGGGTTGGTGATTGGAATGGTTATTCTAACAGGTCTTGCCAGGACAAATCCATCAGGTCCGAAACGGTACACATCCGATGCGATAGTTTCACCAGCCGGTACAGGAGCTACAGTACTTGTGTTTCTTTCGATTGAGAAAATCATAGTACCATTTTCACCTCCGTCGGTATTGGGAACAGCATACATCGGAACGTATATGGATGCTCCACTTTCAGTTTCAATAAGCGCTTCTTCATTCGTGTTGACAGCCCCTGAAGCCATATATGCCGATTCGCCCAAGCCTCCGTTGTCGTCGTCATCATCGCCATCGCAAGCGATCATGAAAACCAGCAAACCTGACAGTAACAATACACATAGTTTTTTGAAATCCACGAACACCTCCTTTTGAAATATGTTCTTAATTGTTTTAGTTGCTAAAAATTTAAATACCATTGGAGAATTAGGCAACAATTTTTAGGCTTTTGGTAAGAAATTTCAATAATTTTTTAAAAAAAATGATGTGCATTTTTTGCGTTTGAATTAACTTGTTTCGATAAAAGCATATTGACACATTAAGAGGAGACAAGTAAATGAATAGCAGTAAAGATAAATGGTTGAGTACCCTTATCGGCGATATATGGCTGTCTGACGAGCCGGCAGGTAATATGGGTTTTTTAACGGATAAACTGGATAACAGATTTGCGGGGACTGCCGGCGAACACTCAGCGGCAGAATTTATTAAGGGGAAATTTCAGGATTATGGACTTAAAGAAATTACCTCAGAGGAATTCGAATTTCAAGGTTGGATACGGGGGGACACGAAATTACGTGTAAACTTTCCCATTGAAAAGGAATTGCATGCTATCGCCCTTCCTTATTCCCCGCCATGCGAACTCGAAGGGGAAGTTCTGGACCTTGGATGCGGCCTGGAGAAGGATTTTGAAAGGGATGTACAGGGTAAAATTGTCCTGGTGTCCGCGGAGACGCCGCCCGGTGTGAAAAGATGGGTGCATAGAAAAGAGAAGTATGACAGGGCTGTCAAGGGCAGAGCTACCGCGTTCATTTATATGAACCATATCTACGGCAACCTTCCCCAAACAGGCTCGCTGGATGACAACCGGATAGGCGCAATCCCGGGAATCAGCGTTTCGAGGGAAGTTGGCGAGCGGCTTAAAAGGATGGTCAAATCAGAAGAGAGTGTAAAGATTACCTTGACGATCACTAATCAAATTCAAACTGCCCATTCCCACAATGTTGTCGGAGTTATACACTCCCCATCTGATAAAAAGGAGTTGATAGTTTGCGGTCATTATGATGGTCATGACATCTCGCAAGCTGCCCTGGATAATGCGGCAGGGATTGCTACTCTCATGGAGATAGCGCGCGTTCTGTCAATATATAAGGATAAGCTGAAAACCACTGTGAGATTCATTGGCTTCGGCGCGGAGGAACTCGGTTTGATTGGTAGTAAAATATACACGGATAGTCACGATCTTTCGAACGTGGGCGTGGCGCTGAACCTGGATTGCGCGGGTAATGGCCGGGACCTTGGCGTGAACGTGAACGGATTCGATACTCTCCTTGAGCATCTCGATAATTTTTCGAAGCTGATAGACCGCCCAATCAGTTTAGAAAGCAGGGTCTTTCCTCATTCCGACCACTGGAATTTCGTTGAGAAGGGGATTCCGGGCTGCATGATAGCTTCCAGGGGTGAGACGAGAGGTAGAGGATGGGGTCATACCAGCGCGGACACCCTGGATAAAGTCGAAATCCGCAATATAAAGGATAATGCGATAGTATTGTCCATGATGGTTCTTGACCTGGCTGGATCAAATTTGGAATTCCCCAGGAAGAATCCGGAAGAAATAAAAAAGCTGATGAATGCTGAAGGGATCATCGCGTAATTTGTGATATGCTATAAAGCCCAATCATGTTTTTTTGGCTTCCCCGGGTAGGTTAGAGCCTCAACTCTGAGCATTAACAGGATATTAACACGATTTGTCTTGTCAATTATCCTTGATTTCATATTTTTATTCGGTAATTGTTCAAATTTAGCCGAAGGGATAATATATTAATGAAAAGAGTATTATTAATATTTGTAATATTATTTAATATAGCGGGT
>JAFGQG010000187.1 GCA_016935765.1 bacterium | reverse complement strand
TTCGGTTCGCTACATGCCTGCCGGCTTCGCGGATGGAGTCGATGATACCGGTCATTTCGAGGCGAACACTATCGACACGAACATTGCCTACTGGGCAGACATCCGGAACGTCCCAGCCGGTCTCGCAGATGGAGACGATATCGACACTAACATCGCCTATTGGGCAAACATTCGCAACGTCCCAGCCGGACTTGATGACGGGGATGATATCGGTTTTGTACGTTTGCGCTCGGATGGGGATCCATGGCTTTATGATAGCGCCACGTTTGTGACTGGTTCTAACATAACTCTAACCCAGAATGGTGATTCGATAATAATCACAGCGGCAGATCAAACTGACGATCATTGGGACCGAAACGGGAATTATGTTTACACATTCAATAATACTGATAGTGTAGGTATTGGAACCACCAATCCTGCTGAGAAGCTTGATGTCAGCGGAAATGTACATGTTAGTGGTAAGTTTATCAGCGGTAGTTCAGTTACTATTGATGGTACGGGCGGCGCGGAAGGACTGATAACCGAGTCTCATGGTGAAATATCATTCGATGATGAGAACCTGACTACGACCGGAGATATCTCAGCCAATAATATTACAGTTGCTGGTTTTCAGCTAACGGTATCACCCACCAATGGTTATGTACTTACGTCAGATGCTTCAGGGAATGGAAGCTGGACGGCACCTTCAACTTTACCAGGAGATAACGAATGGCTGCTATCCGGAAGCGACCTGTACCCTGGAAACACAAGTTGGGATGTTGGTATTGGATTGACCAATCCGGGGGATAAACTTGATGTAAACGGGCACATAAATTCAAGTGAGAGTTATAAGCTGGACGGGATCACAGTGCTTTCGAACGCTGGCAACAGCAATATATTTGTTGGAAAAGGTTCAGGATTAGGCATTACACCGGGATCTTATAATTCAGCTTTGGGCGATAGCGCGCTTAGCTCGAATTCAAGCGGAGTATGCAACACTGCTGTCGGTTCTCGAGCGCTATATTCCAACGGCGGTGGCGATTATAATACAGCTATAGGCGTCGCCGCGCTTCCGGACAATACTTCCGGGGAATATAATACTGCTATTGGAAATACATCTCTTTACAAAACGACGGACGGGAATAATAACACAGGTGTTGGAGTTGGAACGCTTCATGAAAATACTGCTGGGATCTCAAATACGGCAATTGGTTTTGAGGCTGGTTATTCGAATCAAGAAGGCGATCGTAACGTTTTCATAGGCTATCGGGCAGGTTATAGTGAAACCGGTGATGACAGATTGTATATTGAAAACTCCAATTCGGATTCTCCGTTAATCTGGGGTGAGTTTGACAATAACAGAGTAGTCATCAATGGAAATTCAGGAAGCAATGGAAGCAACAGGACACTTTTCGTAAACGGTGAAGCAGGTGGTACTGGTAGCTGGCACGTTGACTCGGATAAAAGACTCAAGAAGAATATAAATACTATCTCTAATGCTCTGGCTAGAGTGGAGCAGCTTCGTGGTGTACAATTCGAATGGGAGGATACTAAGCACCATGCAGAGGGAAAACATATCGGTTTCATCGCGCAGGAAGTGTTACCTATTCTACCCGAAGTAGTGGATAGACCAGGTGAATATTTTGGGATGCAGTATGCTCCAATAACAGCCGTTCTAGTGGAGGCAATAAAAGAGCAGCAGGATGAAATAAAATCTCTTATGAAGCAGCTCGAGGAACAAAAGGATCTGAATGATGAACTTAGAGAACGTCTTGAGCGGATCGAGAGTACACTGGAACTTGATGTTGAGTAATTTGCAGGGAATATTTAAGATTCTTGATAGGCAATATTTGAAATAAACATGCACTCGCTTAATGTAATTTATTAAATAAATCACACTAATCAGCTGAATAACAATGAGTTATATCTAATAATAATTTAGGTATATTTGATCGTTCAACCAGTGTAGTACTATTTATTCTTGACTTATCAGAATAGATAGTATTAATTAGAATATAAATAAACAGTGCATTCCACAAAGGAGTAAAAAGTGAAAAAAGCAGTATTGGTTATGTTATTTGTATTTGTACTAGTAAATTTTGTGTGGGCATTTGATCCAGCGGATTATTTTCCGCTTGTGGTTGGTTATAATTGGACTTACCAGGATTCATCGATGGATGGTATTGAAAACAGCTCTTCAAGCGTGATTGGAACAACCACTATGGATGATTATTTGACATACATATTTGTTGATGAAAGTTCCTATGGTTCAGACACGACGTATTTCCAGTTTCGCTCCGATGGGCTTTACCGTTACGAGAATTTTATGGATGATGCCACGTTGACACTTATGCTAATGGTTCCGAATCCATTTAATGTTGGTGATGATTGGGAGATTTTAACGTTTGATACATGCAGGGATGAAGGTACCCATATCTTATGTCAATATATGGAGTTAACAGGTTATGCTGTTTCATTTGAAAATGTAACAGTGCCTGCAGGATATTTTTCAGGCGTTTTAAAGTGGAAAATGGAAGTTTACTATGAGGTGAGTGCTATCATGGGAGGGGATACTGTTTATCATGAGGAAGGTCATATGGGAGATCACATTATATGGGTTGCTGAAGGGATTGGACCAATAAAGCATTATGATTCCGAAATTGAAGAAGGAGATACCTCAGTATTTACATCTGTATTGGTCAGTTATGATTTTAGTGGTATCGATGAGCAGGATAAAATCTTGCCTGATGCAGTTTCACTCAATGTTTTTCCGAATCCATTCAATTCTTCATGCAGGATCAGTGCTCCCAGGGGTACTCCTATTGATATATTTGATGTGAATGGAAAACTAATTACCTCTGTGAAAAATGATTTGAACGGAGATTATTTATGGGAGCCTGAAGCTAATGTAGGAAGTGGTGTTTATTTAGTTAAAGCGGAGAAGAAAGGGAATCCTATTGTGGAAAAAATCATTTATCTGAAATAAGGAAAATATAAGTGAATATCTTTGTTCGATTATCTGGATATTTTTAAAACTGAGAGGGAAAAATGAGAAAGGTATTATTTGTATTCGCTTTGTTAATTCTAGTAACATCAGTTTATGCGTTCGATGTAGAGGATTATATGCCTCTTACTGTCGGCAACTGGTGGACAACCTGTGACTCATCGGATTATGGTGTTGATACGACGACCTCGGAAATAATTGGAACCACTACTTTACTGGATTATCTGACCTATTTATTCCAAGATCGCGGTGCCGAAAGCCTGGATACCAGCTATATGCAAATTAGACCTGATGGTTTATACAGTATCGAGTGGAATTCGGACATGGGTAGTTACTGGGTAATGAGAGTTGTTGCTGATCCGTTCAATATTGGTAATGAATGGGAAGTGTTCCTGCTTGACACTAATTGGGCTGAAGGAACCTATACTTATTTCCAGAAAATTAGAATGACAAGTGAAGTAGTTCGCCTTGAAGATGTAAACGTCCCAGCAGGATTTTTTAGAAATTGTGTACAAATAACAATGGTGGGGTATTACATCATTCGGGTAATGATGGGCAGCACAGAGGTTTACTCGGATAGTTCTGATATAGGGGAACATTCGATGTGGTTTGCAGAAGGGGTTGGTCCGGTCAAATTCTATGATTTTGAAGCGGAGGATTCTATGGAGATTTTTTCAGAGCTACTGGCATATAATTGCAGCGGCATCGATGAAACCCCGGTTCACCTCCCTGATGAACTTAGCGTTAGGTCGTACCCAAATCCGTTCAATTCATCCTGTCGGATTGAAGCTCCGGTGGGTTCGAAAATTTCCATTTACGATTTACATGGAGAATCTGTTGAGACTGGAGCAGTAGGTTCAGAAGGTTTATTCTTATGGCAACCGGAACGATCTACAAGCAGTGGTGTTTATTTCGCGAAAGTTATTGTAGGAAACCAATCGAAATCCCTAAGGATATTATATTTGAAATAATGTTGATTTAACATAATTACTGAATCTTTGATTGTTTTCTCTTTAAATTTCCATTAAAGAGTACATAGAAGACCTGCAATTTGAAAATATGTAAAAACATATTGACTAAATAGTGTTTCTTATATAAACTAATAAATTATGGAAAAAATAATCATAGATAAGGAGGTATAATGCGTAAAGTCGTTTTTGTTTCTGTTCTAGTAATGTTGTTGTTTTCAGTGATCCATGCTCAAACCACGTTCTGGGGTACGAGAGGATTATTTCGTACGATATCGGCAGACAACCAGGGGAAAGGTTATCTTTCTCTTTCGGTACACGGCAATTATTTTCAAACCAGTGTGAGTGAGCAAATTTCTGGAGGCACGTTTGATGATTACACGAAGAGGCATTCGCACGCTTATTTATCCGGCGCATTTGCTCCGTTTGATTTTGTTGAAATTTCGGGCGGTTTAATGGGCGTATTGGTTTCTGATAATGGTATATATGGTAAGGACGAGCCTACTAAGTTCGGTTTTGGGGATAGCTATTTAGGTTTGAAGGGTTCGTATTCGCCGATCTGGTGGTTTGCTGCTGGTGGTTATGGTTACATGACTTTTGCGACTGGCAGCGCTGTTTTGAAGGACAGTATGTTCACCTCACAGGATGGTGGCGCTGGCGCTATTGGGTGTGTCACTTTTGACCTGACTGATCCCAAAGCGCACCTTCCACTTCCGTTCAGGCTTCATTTGAATATGGGTTATTATAAAGCGCAAAGTCTTTTCAGCAGCGATGATGAGGGCGATGCTCTTGGTTACTACCTGTACCGTTTTGGAGTGGAGATTCCGGCTGGTAATTTCGACTTATTCTGTGATGTTTCTACTGAACAGGTCGATCTCGAAGGGGTTGATTTTTCGGAGAATCCCTTCAGAATTACACCGGGTGTGCGGTTCTATGGTCCAGGTGGAGCATTTGACCTGGGTGTGGATATAGGAGTCGGTGATAGAGGCGTTGAAACAGTCAGACATCTGGATAAGATGGAATGGAAAATTGTTGGCGGATTCTCGTTCGTTACCCGCATTATCAGGGAGCAACCTGTCCCGATCTTTGCAGAGGTTACGGGAAGGGTTACAGATGTGGATAAAGGTACACCAATCCTGACTACCGTATCGACCGATGACACCACGTTTCCGGTACCTTTTGTGACTGCTGATGATGGTTTTTATAAAATCCTGCTAAGCGCTGGTGTTCACAACGTTATATTCTCCGCGGATGGCTATGAAACTTTCACCAAATCGATCACGGTCGCGGATTCGATAGGTATTCCACTCGATGTAACTTTGAAGCCCCTCATCAATTATGGTATGCTAACTGGAAAAGTATCGGATATTAATACTGGGGAGATCCTGTCAGGAACAATTACATTTCCAGATAGTGAGAAGGAACCGATTGAGATAAATAAGACTACGGGTGTGTATAAAACCCAGCTTCCTGTTGGAACTTACACCATTGAGTTGAAAATTGATGAATATCATGAATACACAGATGTTGTTGTTATTCGAAAGGATGAGGCTACACAGAAGGATATTGCTTTAAGACCGGTGTTTACGCCGACTGATGGATATGTAACGGGTACTATTACTGATGATGAAACGGGTGCTGCGCTGGAAGCAAAGGTTGCGATCAGTAAAGAAGGTTTCGAAACGGTCATGAGTTCACCGGAAGATGGCTCATACAATCTTACGTTACCTGAAGGTACTTATAATTTACGTATAGAGAAGGAAGGCTATATTCCCACTACCCAGACGGTAGTTGTTAAGGTTGAAGAAACGACAGTCCAGGAGATATCTCTGAAACCACTTCCAAAAGGTTGGGTGACAGGGAAAGTAACGAACACGAAAGACAGCCAGCCTTTACAGGCGAAAATCAGTTTTCCTGGAAGTGATATTGAATCTGTTGTAGCAGATGAAAACGGGATATTTAAGCTTTCTACACCTCCGGGCACATATACGATAAAAGCCGAATATGGAGATTTTCTTCCGCAGGCTTTTCCTCTTGTGGTCGAAGATGATAAAACTACGGTTCAGAATTTTGAGCTTATCAAACCTGGTGAGAAGATCACCTTAACTGGTATTTATTTCGATTTCAATAAAGCTACTATAAAACCTGAGAGCAGAAGCACTCTCGACCATGCGATTAAGATTCTAAAGGACAATCCGGACATCCAGGTTCGCATTGAAGGGCATACTGATTCGAAAGGTTCGGATGAGTACAATATGGGTTTATCACAACGCAGGGCTGACGCGGTTAAAGCTTATCTTGTTAGAGAGGGCGCGGTTGATGCTGCCCGGATCCGGGCTGTCGGTAAAGGCGAGGGGGAACCCATTGCTTCAAACGATACCGAAGAGGGCAGGGCATTGAACCGGAGAATAGAATTCATAGTAGAAGAATAGAAAAATATAAGAACGATTGAAATTTAAGCCCCGGACAGAGTATTGTTCGGGGCTTTTAATTATATATGGAAAGAATGCGTTTGCTGAATGGAAAAGGTATTAAGATTATTTATTTATCTGCTGCTTATCCTGCTTGTGTGTTTTGCTGCGGGTTGCAGGGATACTGGTCCGAGTATCATCGATAACAACGGCGGTTTTGAAATAAGGGAGATTATTTACGTTATTGATGGTGATACGATAATTCTTGATGAGAATGAGACCATCAGACTAGTTGGGATTGATACGCCTGAGATGTCTCCCAATCCGCCCGAAGTATGTGCTGAGGAGGCGAAGGAGTTTACCTATGCACTCGCAAATGGTAAGGAATGTTATCTGGTCTATAATACCTCTGTAGGCGATTCAATCGACTATTACGGACGCACTCTTGGGTTTGTGCATTTACTTCCGGATAGCGCTTGCCTCAATGTCGAGATTGTGCGTTTCGGCTGGAGTGATGACTGGGATGCTTATCCAGTGCGTGAGGACTATGAGGAGCTATTTGAGGAGGCTGAGGAGGAGGCAATTGAGGAGGGTAGGGGAATCTGGGATCCGGAGGAAAATTGCGGGAGTTGATTATTGAATAATGACTATTGGTTATAAAGCCTTACCCTAAATTAAAATGACAATATGAGAAATTACACATTTAGAATACTATTAATCTTTGTATTTATTGTATTATTAGTCTGCCAGGTGCATTCATGGGATTTTGAGTTAGCTTCAAAGATTGACATTTCTGAAATTATTGAACAGCCATCAGCGCTATCCGTTAATAACCTTAGTGAAATCTTTATCTCGGACATTGCAGAGAACAGGATTGTAAAACTAGATGAAAAAGGAGATGTTATAGAAGAGATTGGCGGTTTCGGTTGGGGAGAAGGGGAGTTCAACTTCCCCATCGATCTAAGTTGCCTGGGATTAAATGTTTATGTCGCAGACCTTTATAATCACAGGATCGTCCGGTTGAATAGGAAATTACACTGGCTTTCAGAAATGAAACTCGATGATGATTTTTTCATTTCAGCTCTATGGGTAAATCAATACAAAACGATATTCTTTCTTTCAAAGCATAAACGAGCGTTATTCATAATCCAGCCTGATGATGAGATTTACGAATTTCCCCTGGAGAATGAGATTAGTGATAGGACAAGTATATTTGGTGAGAATAGCGAGGGTGGAATTTACCTCTTTGATAGTATTTCCAGGGAGGTATTAAAGTTCAGCCGGTTCGGTAACTATGAAGGTAGGGTGCATCTTAGGATACCGGAGGACGTGGTATTTATAACGAACTTAAACAGGTCATTTTTTGTTATTTATGAGAATCCCTTTCGGATAGAGTTATTTTCAGCTGAAGGGAAAAGAATTTTCGAAGAAAAACTTGATATTAAAGGTAAAATACTAGACTGTGTAATTAATAGCGGTTTTTTATACGTTTTAACCGATATATCGGTCGATATCATTAAAATAAACCAGGATTAAATGTATTGTTGAGATATTCCATCCTTATCCCCTTATTATTGTGTTTTTGTGTTTCGAGTATTTTTCCTGAAGAATATACATTTAATGGATTAAACGGCAATATGGCGGTACTGCCTGATTCTTTCTTGATCGCGAACTCGGAAACGTTATTATGTGATTCGCTTGTATTGAAGAAAGGGATAGACTATGAAATAGATTATCTGACTGGTCATATTGAACTGCGAACCGGTTTAGATTGTGCTACGTTAATTGTGAGGTATAGCAAATATTATTTTAGTTTACCATTGGAGGTGAAGCGCCGTGAGCCGGTAATGGGTGAAGGTGGTGTAAGGGTAGCCAGGGAGATTGAGAGGGAGAGTGTTCTTGAAACCAGCAATTTCGATCATACAGGCAGTATATTAAGGGGAATAAAGCTGGGAACGAATCGTGATCTATCGATAAAGTCAGGTTTTGAGCTTGAAGCGACGGGCAATATTGGAAAGGATGTCCAAATTGCAGCTGTACTTTCCGATGAAAATTCACCGATTCAACCAGAAGGAACTTCAGAAGAGCTCGAGGAAGTGGATAAAATTTTCATAAAAGCGACGTCACCCCATTTCAACGTTACATTCGGCGACTTCTCGGTGGATTTTTCTTCCACTGAGTTCGCGCGATATAATAGAAGGCTGCAGGGAGTGATGGGTGAAGCGAAATTTGACAGGTTCAAAGTAAATGTTGCTGGCGCTTCATCGAGAGGAGAATTCACATCATATTCCTTTTTTGGAAGTGAATCGAACCAGGGACCTTACCAGCTTTACAACGAAAAGGGCAATAAGGAAATAACTATCCTAGCCGGGACTGAAAGAGTATGGATAGACGGAGAATTAATAAAAAGGGGGGAAGATAATGATTATACGATAGATTATAATGATGCCCAGATTACTTTTATGCCCGGTATTGAAATAACCAATAATAGCAGAATTGTGGTTGACTTCGAATATTCAACACAGAATTACAACAGGGGGTTTTTCCAGGGGGAAGCGGTTTTAAAACCTACGGAGAACTTCTCGATTACTTCGGTAATTCTATCTCAAAGGGATGATAAACATAATCCTATTGAATTTGACTTATCCCAGGAGGATAAGGGAATTTTAAGCGCAGCCGGGGATAATATTGATTCCGCTTTTGTTTCTGGTATAGATTCAGTAGGTGAAGGCGCTGGGTTATACGATATCGTGGATTCAGCGGGTTTTGTGTATCTGGTCTATGTAGGAGAAGATTCCGGAAGTTATTATGCTTCATTTACTTATGTTGGCGCTGAAGAGGGAGATTATGCTTACCTTGGGAACGGAGTTTATGAATGGCGAGGTAAAAATGAAGGGAGTTATCTACCACTCGAATACATACCCATGCCGTTTAAAAAGGAAATTTACAATTTCAAAGTTGATTTTAATGAGTGGGAGAGGCTTCAGCTTACAGGTGAGTTTGCTTCATCGAATTATGATATGAATACGTTCTCGAACCTCGATGATGAGAACAATATCGGAAACGCATACACCCTGGATGCTACTATTGCCGAAGACAATCTTATTTTATCATCACGAAACCTGGGAAGTATAAAACTCAAAGGGAACCTGCGAAATATCGGCGCAAGGTTTTCCTCGCTTGGCAGAATATATGAAGCGGAGTATAATCGAAATTGGAATATTACTAATACAAAAAAGGAAAACGAAATAGTAAAAGGGCTTTCAGCAGATTATAGTCCGGTTGAGCTGGTTCAGCTTTCAGGGGATTATGCAAGATTGGATATGGGGGATATCCTATCCATAAAGCGTGGAGGGAAATTGGTCATAAATAAAAATGACTACATTTATGGCAACATTACGGTTAGCAATACGAACAGCTGGCAAAATGGCTTCCAGGGACATTTCAATTTGTATAAAGGTGAGATAAGGAACTCTTTTCAGTTATTAACTCCTTACGCGAAATACGAACGCGAAGATAAAAAACTTGCTAACACATTATCTGATTATTATAGTATCGACAAATATATGTGGGGATTTGATTTAAACCTGATGCGGGGGTGGTTTCAGAAGTATGATTTCGCGATTACACTCGAAGACAGGTATCTTGAAGATTCCCTGGTATCAGCGACTAATTTGTCAGACTACGCAGAAGCATTTAGTTTTGAGTATAATACTGATATCTTCAAGAATATCTCACTGATGTACAGGTACAGAAACTATCGACTGATTCCACAATTCCTTGAAGAGCGTCAGATATCCAATACTCTTAAAGCTGATGGTAGATACTATTCCCGGAACAGGGTGATTGGATTTAATCTGCATTATCAGTTTGCGAATAAGCAGACGGCGGAGATGGAGCGTGTTTACACGAAGGTCGAGGAAGGAGAGGGTAATTACAGGTATGATGAAGAGTTAGCGCAGTATATTCCGGATTCGGATGGTGATTTTATAATGGAAAAGCGGAGTACCGGCGATTTTAAACCGGTTATTGAAGCGGAGTTCAATCTTAGGACTTCTCTGAACCCTGGAAACTTAAGAAATATAAACTCCTGGATGTTAAAAATATCGAAGGAAATATCTTCAGAATTTACTTTAAGTGGTGAGCGTATAACATTATACTCAAATAAAATAGAAAATTATTTAATACACCCAAACAATTTTTTAAATGATACAACGGTTGACTATGCTAAGTTTGAATTCGAGGAACGGTTTTACTTATTCAGACGGCGAAGGCTGTCCTTAGATTATCGACTAAAATGGTTAAGAGACCTGAATAGAAGATTCACTACTGGTGAGGAACGGAATTACGATGTGCTGCATTCAGCGATTGCCAGGTATAATTTCCCGAGTACTGGCGGTTTTTCAGTTGCTTATGATAATGAGCATCAGGTTACTAAACGCGGTTATTCTTACTATACTGATTTGGATTTGATGGACAACTCGTTCGTGTTTGATGTTTATTATAGCGGTCTCCAAAACTTGTATTCTTCACTTGATCTCAAATTTTCTATGCAGACAAACACTGAGGGTGACACTACTGAAATTTACTGGTTTACTGTATCTCCGGAAATCAGATACAATTTATGGAAGGGTTTATTGCGGGGGTCTTTTCGCTGGTCTCACGTACAAGCTGAACCGGATGGTATAGTGCTGCCTTATGAAATGGCGGATGGAGATAAAGTTGGTGACAATTATGATTGGATGTTGAGCTACGATTGGCAAATTACGAGCGCTACTACCGCGAGAATAAAATACAGGGCAGAGAAGGAGCCGGATATCGAGACAATGCACTATTTCGAGGCGGAGGTTAGGCTGGAGTTTTAATATGCGCGTGAATTTTATCGATACCTGGCTGGATGAAAGTGCATGTTTCACCTCCTTTTCCTGAAAAAAATGAAATGTACAAAATATACTTGATTATATCGGCATAAGGATTATAATAAATTTTTAATATTTAAAGTTAGCAGTATGTTTTAAAATCAATTTTTGGAGGACAAGTAATGGCGGTAGAAATACATCCAACAGCGATCGTTGAAGCGGGAGTGGATTTGGGTGAGGGCGTAGTTATTGGCCCTTACTGCATAGTAAAAAGCGGGGCAAAGATAGGTGAGTGTACAAGCTTGATCTCATCAGTAAGGATTGAAGGAACGACCGAAATCGGTAAGAATTGTCAAATTCATCATTGTGCGTGTCTTGGTGATGATCCACAGGATTATAAATATGCGGGTGATGAAACCTATCTAAAAATTGGAGATAACAACATAATCAGAGAATTTGTGACTATGCATAAAGCTACCGGCAAAGGCAACTCGACCATTGTTGGTTCAAACTGTTATATTATGGCTTACTGTCACGTTGCTCATAACTGTATTCTGAAGGATAATATAATACTAGCAAATGGTGTAAATATGGGTGGATATACGGAGATCGACGAACACACTATGATAGGGGGGATGGTCGCGATACATCAATTTGTAAAGATAGGCGCGCAGGTAATGGTTGGGGGTGGATTCAGGGTAGGTAAGGATGTCGCTCCCTATATTTTGGTTGGTGGTTATCCTGCAAAACCTTATGGACTTAATATCGTTGGGCTGAGGAGAAGAAGTTTTCCGAAGGAGACTATTAGGATATTGAAAAAAGCTTATAATTTCTTGTTTAACAGTCCATTAAATATTACTCAAGCGCTTGACAAAATAAAAACCGAACTCGACCAGACTGAAGAGATAAAGTATCTCCTTGATTTTATTGAGAATAGAAGCAACAGGGGAATTATGAGGTAAGAGGAGAAGAGGATTGGGGATTGATGAATTTCGATCAACGATTGCAGATTTGAGAAGTGAAAGAAAGAAAAAGACCAGTTAACAGTTATCAGCGCTCATTAGCAATTAGCAGTGAAAAAAAGCCACGAATGCACAAATAAAGATAAAGAATAGCTATCCGGGAAACTGGAAAACATAGATGCAGCAACTATCAATTAGCAATGAAAGTAAAAATAAATGGATTTGTTTAATTATCCGAAGGGACTTTTTAGAAGCAAAGACATCGTAGATGGCAAACCATCATAGATGGTTAATTATTGTAGCATTATGAATTCACTTCAAAAAAACATTGGAGTTTGTGCAACTGCGTTTCAAACGGGGCAGGCTATTAGCAATCATCAATGCAAAAAAATATGGGGATTTCGTGTAAGTTAGAGCCTCTGCTCTAATATGATGGGAGGGTATGGGATTAAAGTGAATATAATTGGTGATCAGTGAGCGACGGGCAATTGATAAAAGGTAAAAGACAAACCCCGAAGCGGGTGATTTAATAGAACCCTGGGTATCGCCCAGGAATAGAATAAAACCTGCCATATCAGCCCTGAAAGGGCGAAGTAAAAGAGAATAAGTCTAAAGTCAAAGGTCAAATATCAAAAGTATACCCCTCGCAACAACACACCCTCACAATCTTACACTTTTACACCCATACACCCATATACCCATACACCTCTTTTCTTCCTTCATTATTTACTTAACAAAAACAGAAATAAAAAAGAAAGACAAAATTAAATTTCTTCGGGATTTGGATCTGTATATTCTTCCTGGGATTGAGTGTCCAGTTGTGTTTCTTCGGATTCCTGAGTTTCAGGTTCAGTTTCTTCAACTTCCTGGTTTTCATGTGGAATTTCTTCGGTTTCCTGAACTTCAGTCAGGGTCACTTTGATTTTTTCTACTTCAGGTTTAAAATTTTTCGTTTCCTGAACTTCAGGTTGGGTTTCAAATAATTCCTGGACTTCTTTTTGCAGGGATGGTTTAACTACTTTCCCGCTTTTCAGACACTTGGTACAAACCTTGATCTTCTTAATTTTACCATCGACTACAGCCAGTACGGTCTGTAGGTTAGGTAGCCATCTTCTCTTTGTTTTATGATGAGAATGGCTAACATTGTGTCCTGTTATCGGTCTTTTTCCGCAAATTTCACAAACGTTTGCCATAGGTTTCTCCTTTTTGAAAACTCGGAAACCTAAAATATGTACCTTTTTAACTATGGCAAGTATTTTTTTTAAATATTTAGCTATTTTGAAGATTCCGGTAGAAAAAATGCCTGATATTTTAGTTTTAATGGCGGTTTTAAAATAAAAAAGAATTGTGTTGACAAACTTTTTCGTTCTGTTTATTTTAAATAAGTATATATTGAATAAATTTATAATATGAATATATTCCTTACAGGCTCAAAGAACATAGGTAAAAGCACCATTATTAATATGGTTTTACCTACAATTACATTTTCAGTAGGGGGTTTTAAAACCCTACCTGTCTTCGACAAGAAGAAGAAAATCGGATTTGAATTGATTGATATTTCTACAGGGAATAAAGGGATGATTGCCCGGCTGAAAAGGAATGACGAAATAGAGGTTATCACAGAGACCTTTGACATTATTGGTGTAGAGTCTATTATGGTCGCCATTAAAAGTAAGGATATCATATTGATGGACGAGTTGGGTCAATTTGAACTTGGCGCATTGAAATTTCGCGAGACTGTTTTAAAGGCTTTGGAAGGGGATAAGCCTGTACTTGGGGTAATCCAGGACGATAAAAACGAGTTTTTGGACGCGGTCAGGAATGCTGGTGATACGGAAATATTCGTGGCTACTAAGGAGAACCGTGAGGATGTAGCCTTAACAGTCCTGGAGAGATTAAGGGAAAAGGTTCTGAGAATGCAGAAGCCGTCTTATATGGCATCAAATGGTTTTAAACCAGTTAATGACTTCAAGTAAATTTATTTCTATACATAGGTTTTAGGGAAGGTGTTTATGAGAAGACAGTTGGTTTTAAGGTTTTTAATTCTTTTTACGGTAATAATAGCTGTAAATGGCTGCTATACCTTTTCCTCGCTCGAGAGCGCGCGCGTGCTCGATCCCGGGCACTTTGAAGTCGGTATGACTTATTCGGATCTGACATATCATTCTGAGAGTGAAGAATCGGATGATGCCAGTACACATATCGGGTTCCAGTTTGGTTATGGAATCGCGAAAAAAATAAACCTTCGCTTGCGTTATGAGATGATGGATCTTGAAGGGTTTGACAATGACTGGCATTCGCTTTTTATTAGTCCAAAGTTTTCTTTAGAGAAAGATAGGTTAGCTCTTTCCATGCCACTCGGAAGCACATTTGGGGAGGATATCAATTCAAAGGACTATTGGCAGGTCCAGCCGGGATTTATCGCTACTCTTCCAATACATGACCACTTCGAGTTTAATTTCGCTCCAAAAGCACTTATATTTTTCCAGGAGGACTCAGATGTATTGGTTGCGCTAAATGCAGGGTTAGGATTCAGCACCGATTTCAGTCTGTGGGCAATACGACCTGAAGTCGGTTTTCTCTTCGATCCCGGCGAAAAAGATTATTTCCATTCGCTGAATATCGGATTATCGATATATAAGTGAGCTTGAAGCAGTAATTCTTTAGTGCTTGTGTTTTTAAGTAAAAAAAGTATATTTATGTTGAATGAAATATAATTACCTTAAGGGGGTGTCTATGTGTTGTGGGAAAAAGCTAATAATTTTTCTAATCGTGCTTTATTTGTTTATGTCATTTTTTTCGATTGCCAAAATTCAGGCTAATAGTGTTCATTTCGATAGCAGCGATCCGGATAATATCGTTATGCATTTCGGGGGAAAATATATTCTCGAGTCCAACGATGGTGGAGAATTATGGAACTATATCACCCGTTATTGGGGAACTTTTTATGCTGACCGAGACGGCATCTCTTATAGTAATTACTTTTACGCTGCCCGGAATAATAATAGACATTTTTATATATTTTCAAAGATTTCATATGACTTCGATGATGATATAATTATAAATAAATCAACTAACAGCGGTAGAATGTGGTACAGAATTTTTGTTGATGCTCGTGAGTGTGGTTATAATCATGATTTTGTTTTCGATCCTTTTTTATCAGGAAATATATATTACTCTATTGATGAAGACATTGAGAGCGGGTGAGATTATTTTTTCAGGAAATGCAGTATGCATGGTTCCCCATGTATCCAGATAGATAGATTGTTTGGAGAGATATTCATTGATCCTGAGGATTCAAATATCCTTTATGTTAAAGGTGTGTATAGAGAGGAAGAAGGGATTTTTAAATCTAGCGACAATGCATTAACCTGGAATCCTATTAGAGATAATGATAATGGTGGCTTTTTAATAAATCATATTTATCCGAACATAATTTATCATTTCTCCGGAGAAATGTATGCAAGGAGTATTGATAGAGGAACAACCTGGGAAGAATCAATTTTCCCTTTTAGGATAAGTGAGTTTTTTGTTGATCCCTTCGATGGAGACATCCTTTACATTAAAGCTTATGCAACACAATTGTACAAATCTACTGATGCTGGAAGGTTATGGATTCATTTTCCCGAAGTACCAGCCACAAGTCTAAATTCCATTATAGGTGATTCATCGGGTAATAGGTGGTTTATAAAACCAAATGAAATTATCAAATGGGATGGTGCAGAATTTGATACATTTAATAGGGGTGAGGAACTATATGATGAGGAGATAGAGGATTTTGCCTGTGCTCCGGATGGTAATTTGTGGATAATGACTGCTAATTCATACCAGGTGTACGATGGAGAAAACTGGAATTTGTTTACTCTTCCCAAATTGACTGTTCCGGATACATTTTTGGTTGCTCAACATGGAGATACAGTATGCTTAAATACAATTATCTCAGATGATGACGGTGATATCCCGAGATGCAGATGGGTTCAAAGGAGTGGACCAACAGTTAATACCTCTAATTTTTCCAGCTTTTCAGACCAGAGTCCTGAACTGATATGCCATAACGCGGGATTGTATAAGTTCAATATATATATAAAATACCCACATTTGAGTTTTGAGAATGATACTGGTGTAGTACGCATATTCGTATATCCCGATCCTGAAGATGTTGTCTTTTTTGAAGATTTCGAACATGGTGATACTAACTGGACGATCCTATCCGATGATCCGAGATTACCTTCATCATTTATTAACAGGTATGAGTACTTTAGCTACTGTCACTGTATGGATATATCGTGTGGTCATGACACTTTTGCTCTTACATTGGTTTCACCGGATATTTATTTACCACCAGATGGAGGTTACTACTTGTATCTATTTCAAAAACACAAAGCAGGATGTGTAATTGATCCTTGGGATGGTTATTGGAATTGTGTTCGGACTGTATCAATCTTAGCTAATTCAGATACTCTTATAAGTTGGACTGGTCATCTATCCTATGGATCACATGTTCATGATGAATGGACACCATTAGTTTTTTATATTACGAGTACTTAAGTCATCTGAGTTTAAAGTTTATCTTAGGTTTTACGGAGCGTTATAGTTATTATGCGATGAATACTGGTGCAAGTTTTCAAATCGATGATGTTATTATAGCAAAATATGATTATGAGGGTGTAGAGGAGGATGGTGGAGAGCAAATGCAGAAACCTGTTTTAAGGATAAACAATTACCCCAATCCATTCAACGCTACCACTACTTTCAATATTCAACTGAACGCACCCCTTATGCAACCGGCAAACCTTGAAATATACAACATCCTCGGCAAAAAACTCCGGACTTTTCCCCTTACTACTGAATACTCGCAACTTACTACTAAGCTCTCCTGGGATGGGAAGGATGAGAATGGTGCTGACCTGCCCAGTGGGGTTTATTTTTACCGGTTAAGCTCGAGGGATTTCAATTGTACAAAGAGAATGTTGCTGTTGAGGTAAAATTAATTCGGTTTGGTCTGACCAGGGGGTTCTGCGATTTGTTTGTGCTAGTGATTTATAATATGTAACTTAATGAAGGTCCGTCTATTTAGTGGATTTTACAGAATTTTCGAGGCGAGTACCTATAAAAAATATTTACATATTCTTAATACTATATATATTAGAAATAGTAATGATAGAAACTATTTGATTACTGACTGAATTAAAGAAATTAAAGGAGATTATAAATGGAAATAGCTCCAAGAATAAGCGTTGATGAAAATGTTCGTTT
>JAFGQG010000186.1 GCA_016935765.1 bacterium | reverse complement strand
AAGGAGGTTCTAAGTTCATACTGTGTTTCGCCAATGGCAAAACAGAGGGCGATGGAACTTGTTCCCAAAAAGGATGTTGAGGAAGCGTGCTGGTCTTTTGATTTTATCAGCGAGTTAAAAACCATGCTATCCCGCTCAAAGCAGCCTGATATGAAAGGTTTGCATGACATTTCCGAATATTCCACGAGGGCTTCAAAAGAGGGTATCCTATCCGGGGAGCAGCTATGGAAGGTGAAGGAAGTTGTTGATTTATCAGAAAGATTGCTGAAGATAGGGAGAAAAGAATGCGCTGATACTCCAATCCTGAAGGAATATATACAGAATCTTGTTTCACTTTTTCCTTTGAACGAGCAAATCGAGAGATATATCGAACCCGAAGGGGAGATTAAGAGTAATGCCACTCCGCTAATGGTTAAGTTGAACAAGCAATATGATATCGTGAGGGAAAGGATACAATCGAAGCTTGGAAATTATCTCACATCGAAGAAATACTCAACTTTTATGCAGGAATTTATCATAACTCATAGGCAGGGAAGATTTGTAATACCGATAAAGGCAGCTTATAAGGAGAAAATACCGGGCGTAATTCACGACAGGTCAACCAGCGGCGCTACTCTCTTCATCGAGCCTTTCACCGTGGTTAGGTACAATAACGAAATACGGGAGCACGAGCTTGCGATCAAAGCTGAGAAGGAAAGGATACTGAGATTTCTCTCTGGTGTAGTAGCGTCGAAGTCGCATGAAATAAGGGGCAATTTAGAGCATTTGACCACTCTGGATTTCTACGCTTCGTGCGCCTTTCTATCAATTCGCTGGGATGGCACTCCTCCGGAATTCTCTAAAGATGGATATTTCTACCTGAAAAAAGCTTACCATCCTTTACTTCTCGAGGAGGAGGGAAAGAAGGATAAATTCAAGGCAGTTCCCCTGAGTCTTGAACTGGACCCATCCATCAGAGCTTTGATAGTAACCGGACCCAACATGGGCGGGAAGACAGTAGCAGCTAAAACCATAGGATTGCTGTCACTTATGTCGATGCTGGGCTTACATTTACCGGTAGCGCCAGATTCTAAATTACCTTTTTTCAAGAGTATTTACGCTGATATCGGAGATGAACAGTCCATAGAATTTTCCCTTTCCAGTTTTGCTTCCCACGTAAAGAATTGGCGGGAATCCCTGGAAAATGCCGATGAACACAGCCTTGTCGTTCTCGATGAATTGGGGTCATCTACAGCTCCCGAGGAAGGCGCACCACTGGCTGTGGCGGTTCTCGATAAACTGGTTGAAAAGAGGGTCAGGGTCATAGCTACTACTCATCTCGGTACTCTGAAAACCCTTGCCTCCAAGAGAGAAGCCTTCTTAAATGGTGCTATGGAATTTGACCTGGAAACACTGCAGCCAAGTTACCGCCTGAGAGTTGGTTCACCTGGGAGAAGCTGGGCATTTCAGATAGCCCAGGCGTTGGGTCTGCCTGAAGATATTGTCAATAAAGGGTATAAACTCCTTTCTGCTGACGAGATTAAAATCGATACACTGACTAAAGAGCTCGAAGAACAAATCGTTGCGCTTCAGAAACAAAATGAAATCGCCAACGAAAATACTAAGGAAATAAATAAACTGAAAAAAGAGCTTGAAACCCTTGTCGCCTCCAATAAGGAAAAGGAAAAGGAACTGAAAAAGCTGAAAAACGTTTACGAAAAGGAGAAAACAAAAGTCCTGGATGAATTTCTTCATAAGGAACGCAAAAGGATATCGAAGATGCTCGAAGAATCCCCGGAAGCAGAGAAGGTACAGGAAGTCCTGGATGACCTGAACGTGAAAATTGAAAGAGTAGAGAAAGCTGAAAAACTAAGCAGAAAGAAATATCGGAATTACGAGAAGGGGAACATCGTTGAGTTGCTGCTGTTCGATAAAAAGGGGGAGGTAACAGCGCCTCCGGATAAAACGGGATATATGAAGGTTCTTATAGACGATTATACAATGAAAGTCCACGCGAGTGAAGTTGAACCCGCGAATAAACCAAAGCAAACTCTGCAGAAGAAGAAGATACATTACGAAGAGCGAAAGCCATCACCATCATTGAATCTTTTAGGTTTACGCTTCAGTGAAGCTCAGGAGAAAATCGAACATTATCTGGATGATGCTGTCGTTAAAGAAATGGATGAAGTTCTCATTATACACGGTAAAAAGGTGTTGAAGGATAAAGTTAGAGAATACCTGAGACAAAACGACAGGGTGCTTTCGTGTAAACCAGCCGAAGCTTGCGATGGAGGAGATGGAGCTACCATGGTAAAGCTTAAAAAATAAAAAAAAGTTGTTGCAGATTTCTGTATTGAATAAAATATTGTAATGTTAATATAAACAAATTTTAATTGATGAGATGGAAAAACTGCTGAATATAAAAACTTTGAAGAATTTACGGTCTTCCTGGAAGAACCAGAATAAAAAGGTTGTTTTCACTAATGGGTGTTTCGACATCATCCATAGTGGACATATTGAGCTGTTAAGGAGAGCGAAATTTGAAGGAGATATCCTCGTGGTTGGCATGAACTCCGATAGCTCGGTTAAACAAATAAAAGAGAGTGGAAGACCGGTAGTGGAAGAGAAGGACAGAGTTAAAGTACTATCAGCTTTGGAAATGGTCGACTATGTCGTAGTTTTTAATGAACAGACCCCTCAGAAAGTGATAGAAGAGATAATTCCGGATGTACTGGTGAAGGGGAGTGATTGGAGTATCAACGAGATAGTAGGCAGGGAAATTGTTGAGAGTAATGGCGGTAAAGTAGTCAGGGTCGATCTTATCGATGGAAAATCAACGACGAACATTATTGAGAAGATAATTGAGTTATTTTGCAAATAATCGTGAAAGGGCGCGCTGGTGAGAAAGTTGAAGATAGATAAATCTAAGGTGAACAAGGTGTTGATACTGGCATTGCCGGGTATTGGTGACACTCTGCAATTTACGCCGGCATTGAGTGTGATAAGGAGAAATTTCCCACAGGCATATATCAAAGTCATAGTAATGATAAAAGGCTCACACACAATACTTAGTAATAATCCGAACATTGATGAGCTGGTATATTGGAATTTCATGGAACAGGGTTTCCAAAAATCCCTCGGATTCGTTCTCAAGCTCAGGAAGGAAAAGTTCCCATTGACCATCTTCGCTTATCCTTCGAACCGCCTCGAATATAACGGTATAAATTTCATGATTGGTTCAAAATGGCGTCCTACTCATGAATATTTGCACATGGATTTTAAATGCGGCGGCTACTTGAATCACCAGGTCATAAAGGAGAATAACGAACGGCATAACGTGATGGAGAATCTGTATCTTCTTCGGGAGATAGGTCTGGATATCGAGCCGATTCCCGAACATCTCGAACTGTTCCTATCAGATGATGACAAGAAAGCTGCAGAAAGTTTTTTAGAAGACCACGATCTTATAGGGAAGCGGTTGGTTGGCTTCCATGCTGGTGGTTCTGTTCTGAAGGACCATGAAAAGAAAAGGTGGCCTCCGGAGAATTTCATTTTCCTGGGGACTTTGCTTAAGGAGAAAGCTAAAGCTGAGGTGCTTGTGTTTGGGGGACCCGGGGAGAATGATCTAAAACGGTTCATAGCGTCGGGGATTCAACCGCCTGGCTTGAACGTTAGTGGAACGAGCATGACTGAAACAGCCGCGATTATGGGCAGATGCGCCCTGTTCATCTCCAATGATACATCGTTGATGCACGTCGCGGCAGCGCTGGAAGTCCCAACGGTTGGACTATTCGGACCCACTAACTATATATGGGATAGACCATACGGTACCAAACATAAAGTGGTAACGAAAAACTTCGAATGCAGCCCCTGTTATTATTACTCACCCAAACACATTCAATGCAGCGCTGATAAAGACTTCCAATGCCTCAAAGCAATAACCCCCGAAGAAGTGTTCGATGCGTGTATGGATTTACTTCAAGGTAAATCCGCTTGACTAATTTATCACAAAATTAATAATGATAGAAATCCGGTTTTAAAAACCGAATCTATTGCAGTATCAAATTTTCGTATCTGTTATCGGTGATGTTAGCCTCTTCTCTCAAGTTCCTGAACCACGAATTATACGCTCCAGTTCTTCTGTTCCTGTAGATTTCCTGCAAGATCGCGGTCCTTTGCTGGTTGTAGGCACTAAAATCCGCGGGTTTTTTATTAATGAACTCAATTATATACAGGGTATTTAAGTCACCTTCGATAATATCACTCAATGGATGATCTTCGTTTAAAGCGAAGGCGGTACCCTTGAAAACCGGATCAAAACCGATATTGTTGACGAAGTCTTTCCTGTTAAAATATCCTGTACTATCCGCTTCGATGCCAAGAGAATCAGCTACCTCATGGAAATCCGCTCCTCCTTTGAGAGCCTGGTATGCTTTTTCCATTATTCCCATTGCATATTCGGTTTTTTTAGCAAGTATCATTTTGTCTTTAACAAGCTCCTTGATATCTTCAAGCGGCGGTATTCCCCCATTATGTCTCTTAACCAGCTCATATACGTAGAATGCGTCATCTCCCGCGACGACCGGGTAAACATCACCTTCGTCCGCGCTGAAAGCAAAATCCAGCAAGCCGGTGTGAAAACCTATACCTTCAATGTTGTTCTTCTTGTAAATAGGCGTTGTTGTATTTACCTCCGCCAATCCCGTTAATTCAGCCGCTGAATCTAAACCCACCTCCTGGGCAACCCTGTAAATACTGTCTGCCATTGTTCTTATAGAATCAACGGTCAGATTGCTGCTGGTCAGTGTAATCAATATATGAGCAGCGTTTACCATTTCCATATCGTTCTCGACTTTTTTATCGAGAACTTTGAGAATATGCCAGCCGAAACTCGTCTCGAATGGTTCGGATACAGCACCACTGTCCAGAGAGAAAGCTGCTTCTTCAAATTCGGGAACCATCTGACCACGCGGGAAATAACCTAATTCGCCGCCATACTGCGCCGTACCACGGTCCTGTGAAAACTGCATCGCAAGGTTCGCGAAATCTTCACCATCTTCCAGTCTCTGGTATATCATGTTCAACTTCGTCTGCACCTCTTGACTATCACTTCTACTCGGCTGAATCGGAAATGTAACATAATCCATTATCACGGAAGGTTTCTCGGAAAATTCGTCCTTATTCTCCTCGTAGTATTTTGCTATAGCTTCATCCGTTGTATCAATCTCGATATTCTCCATCTCGATGGGATTTATCTTCATGAAGTTTACATTGACTTGCTCGTTCCTGTCGATGTACTCCTTTTTTATTTCCGGATTGGTCAGGAATACCATCGATTCTATTAATTGCTTCAATTTATCGTAGGGGACATTTGACGTAAGAAAATTTTCAACGGGGCGCCAGTCAACCTCGGGATTTAAAAGAGCCTGCTGGAATTTCTGCATGTCGAAAGTACCATTGGTTTGAAAAGCCTCATGCCTTTTTACTACATCAGGAGGATTGTTCTTCAGTATTTCATAGATCTCATTTTCACCAAGTTTTACTTCCTTGCTCTGAAATTGCTTTTCAAGGAGCATCCTGTTCACTATCTCATTCCATGTTTGCTCCATAAGCTGGGATTCCGTTTGGTCTGTGTATTCATCTCCCCTGTCAATCACATTTTTCCTGGATTGGTCCAATGCCCTTTGGTAGAGTGTGGTCGATATCTCTTTTCCGTTTACTTCGCCCATGACCTGTTTGCTTGTATCCTGTTGTTGGGATCTGCCCAACCAGTTCATACCCCATTGAATAACCACATAAACTACGAAGATGATCGCTGTTATCCAAAAAATAGTCTTCATCCTTTTTCTTAGTTTGTTCATTATTCCAGTCTCTTCAGCCATATAAAACCTCCTGAATATTCCTGATGTTATTCAAATCAGATAAGTGTAATTTTTTAAATTAATCCATGTATGCTTTAATTTATTTGTCTTCCCATCCCTGGTTCTTTAATAATTGATCTTCAGGGACTTCTTTAAATTCTCTCGCGGGGTTGCCCAATACGATCTTGCCCGGAATAGTATCCTTGGTTACCACGGAGCCAGCGCCCACCATGGAATCCTCCTTGATTACCTTGCCTGGAAGTATAGTGGAATTAGCACCGATTCTGCCTCCGGTTTTTACAGTAACCCCTTTGAAGTGTTTGAATCTTTCTTCGGACCTTCCCATAAAATTATCGTTGCTCGTCGCCACACATGGAGATATGAATACATAATCGCCAAGCTCCGAGTACGCAGTGATGTAGGAATTCGTCTCAAGTTTGCAGCATTTTCCGATTCTGCATTCGTTTTCGATGGTTACGCCCCTTCCAACAATGGTCAGGTCCCCGATACTCACTGCTTCCCTGATAGTGGCAAGGTCGGCAATTAAAAGCTTGTTTCCTATCTTAGCGCCACGGTATATCACCACGTTGGTTCCTATGGTGCAGTCATCGCCGATCTCAGCAGCTGGTGGAATTTTCCCGCTTGTGGTCGCGCTCCTGACCGCTTTCATTGGTAGTTTGCCGATCACTGTATTGTCGCCAATGGCTACGTTGCTTCCAATAACGCTATCTGCATGAATAATAACGTTATGTCCTATTCTTACGTTGTCACCGATAATGGCTCCGTCTTCAACAACCACAAAGTAACCTGTGGTAAAATTACTACCGATTTTAGCTTCGTTTGAAATAAATTTTTCCATAAGTTTTCCTTTAAAAAATTATAAATACGGGTTATACTTCAATAGGTGTCCCATTCGATTCCATTGATTTCTGGGCTGCTTCAAGTATCCTTACGACATCATAACCGCTTTTTCCGTCGCTTAAAGGCTGGGTGCCATTTTGAATGGATTTAATAAAATGGAGACATTCGCTTTTCAAAGGCTCTACTGCTTCGATTTTAGGGACATAAATGTCTCCGCTTCGAAGAGAAAGATATTCCCCGAAAGTCTCATATTCCAACCGGTCCACCCCTTTATCATATACCCTAATCTTTTCGGATGGCTGCGTGTCATCAAACACCATCATTTTTCTTTCACCCACAACAGTCAGTTTTCTTGTTTTATGGGGATCCAGCCAGCTCGTATGTATATGCGCGATAAGGTCGTCCGAGAAGAACATCGTTAAAAAACTGACGTCCTCGATATTGCCCTGTATGTAAGAAGCACCCGTGGCAGAAACCATTTTAGGGTATTTGCCAGATAAATATAATATCATGGAAATATCGTGTGATGCAAAACTCCAGAGAGCATTTTCTACGGTCCTGACCTTGCCAAGGTTTAACCGGGTCGCGTAAAAATAATAAACCTTCCCAAGATCATTCTGATCAATATATCTTTTAAGTAATTTCAAGGCGGGATGATACAGCAATATATAGCCTACCATAAGAATCTTATCGTTCTGTTTTGATAGATCTATCAGTTCCTGAGCCTCATGGGAGGTCAATGTAATGGGTTTTTCAATAAAAACATGCTTACCCTTTTCAAGAGCTTCCTTTCCCATTGGATAATGGTCCTCCGGAGGAGTCGCAATTATAACCGCATCGATATCGGTCTTTAATACATCCATCCAGTCGCTCGTAAATTTCACACCAGGGAATAGCTGTTTATAGTTGTCCATTGCCTTTTGATTAAGGTCGCTGCAGATCTCCATGTCGCAATCAGGTATTGAAATAAAATTTCTGAACAGGTTTTTCCCCCAATCACCTAATCCGATCTGTCCCACCTTTACCATCATTTTCTCCTTTTTCTCCAAAATAGAATGTCGTTGATAGCTGAATTGAAAGCGTTTGATAGCCTTTCATATCCGTTTTCATTTTGAGTTTTGTACCTTTTGAGCAAACC
This sequence comes from bacterium, assembly GCA_016935765.1. Classification (GTDB taxonomy): domain Bacteria; phylum UBP14; class UBA6098; order JAFGQG01; family JAFGQG01; genus JAFGQG01. The sequence continues at coordinate 6,455 of JAFGQG010000186.1, read as the reverse complement.
AAGAAATATCACCAGGATTAAAGTCAGGCAGAAACTGGTGAAGGCAGCGCCAACAGTTATTAATGCCCTTTTCGGTCGATATTTCTTCTCCGGCGGTGTTGCTTTTGAAAGGAAATTAATCACTGGAGTATCCTTCGCCTCCTGTATTTTAGCCTGTTCAAACTGCTGAACCAGAAACTCATACAGAATTTCTTGAATGGTCATATCCCGGGTAAGACGCATATATTCCATGGTGAGCTCAGGTATCTGGTTGAGACTGAAATCGAATTCATCTGAAAGCTTCTCTCCCCCGGATTTTATCTCGTTCAATTTGTTCTCTATCTCTTTCTTCCTGGTCTGAACCTTACGAACCTCGTCATGAGTTGAAGTATATGTGTTTTTCAGGATGTTCAGCTCGATACCCGCTATCAGTAATTCAGCTTGAAGCTGCGCAGCATTCTGTATCAGCATTTTCGCTTGTTCATCCATAACCAATACACCATGCTCGGTCTGGAAAATTTCCAACTTCGCCTCAGCTTCGGTAAGGTTTTCCCTGCACAATCCTAGTTGCTCTTCAACAAAGCTCCGGGTGTTCTTCGCAGTGCTGGATTTGATCCTTCGGTTAAGAATGTCCAGCCTATCTCCGATCGCATTGGTCAATTTAGCGGCAAATACGGGATCCTTGTCCTCAAACCTTATGGCTAGAATTCCCTCTGCAGTGACCTCAAGTTCAAGGTGGTTTAATAACGCCTCTCTCGCATCGAATATAGTCTCGGTTTCATAACGTTCCTTCAGAACAAACTGCGGATCCAAAATGATAGTATCCAGAACAGCCCTGCTCTCAATCATTGTTTTCCAAAGATCAGCATGGGTGGTCATCATCGGCAGGCTGAATTCACCGCCGCCAAGTGAAAATCCCGCGCCTGCTAAAAAACTGGATAACCCGCCTCCAACACCCTGGTCCGACATCGGCGGTAAAACTTGAACCTCCCCCTGATACCAGAGAGGAAGTAAAAGGGAAACCCCCGCTGCCAATAAACCAACAATAATAGTATTTATAAAAAGAAGACGTCTGTGCTGAAGAATGATCACTAACCAGTCAAGAAAACTGTTATCCTTCTTTTGCGTAATTTCTTCTTTCATGATATAATAGCCAAGGTTTAATTATTTTTTTTGCTGTTTCGTTCCGTTATTGTATAATTGATCTATTTTTTTACTTGAATATTTCAAGAGCGTAAGCAGTCAGTACGATGGTAGCAAGGGGTGAAACAATGCCGATATAATCAGCGATCTTTCCGATATAACTCTGCTTTACTGTAATAACATCCCCTCGCTGAACGAAAAGAACATCATCAGCGCTGTATTCAAGACTGCCTCTCTTCACGGATACCCTTTTATACGTGCCCTCTTCGTTAGGTCCCCCCGCGAATCCGATGTACTGCTTGATTGTATGTCCTGCCTGGTAGGGATAAGCTCCAGGGGTATTGACAAAACCTTCGACGTATACACTGTCAGGCATGTTGGGCAGTATCACAATGTCCCTATCCTTTAGCGTTACGTTTTCCTCTGTGTTAACCAGGTCAATTCTGTTGTGAACCCCGTCGCGTATCAGGTCAATGCTCGTCAGGTCTATTGTCCTGTTGAATCCACCTACTTTACTGATGATCTCGCGCAAACCACGTTCTTCACCCAGGGAATAGTATCCATCCTTCCTTGAAGCCCCATTGATATCGATTATAGCACCGTTAAAACGCACCGGATTGACAAGAACGATGTCGCCCCCGTAAAGCATCGGGTTATCATCCAGACTGCCTGCCTGGTAGTAGGAGAGAAGGTTGGCGCTCAGTGTGTCTTTTGAATCCTTCCTGATTATTTTTATGTTCTCAAGGTCTGCAATAGTATTGGTGCTTCCAGCCAAAGCGATCGCGTCCGTAACACGGTTAGTCGCCCTCATCGCGTAGAGACCAGGATCGTTTACCTCGCCAACAACGTGTACCCTGATGAACCTTACTTCGAAAAGACTGAGATAATACTCAGCATCTTTATATACCTTGTTTATTTTCCCGGCGAGGAGTTTATTAACTTCGCTCAATGTTTTCCCGCTTGCGTCTATTGAACCCAGATATGGTATTAAAAGGTAGCCATCTGAAGTGACGGTAATCGGGAAGTACTCTTCGAATTGTCCCCAGATATAAAGCAAAAAAACGTCGCCGGGACCAACGATGTATTTGGCAGGATCCACAGAACCTTCAAGAGCAAGGATCTCCTTTCCCTTTTCCACCTGGGGCGTTTTATCCTTCTGGGTTTGGTCGGGTAGGGAGAATTTTGGTGAAGTAACCCCGATCCCGGTATCCTTTTTTTCCTGACCGACATCGAACTCGAGTATCTGGGAATTGGCAATACTGAAAATTATCAAACTTAGTGAGAATATTATTATATATCTTGCTTTCAACTCTGACCTCTCTTGATATTTCTAAAAATAAATAAACTATTTAATATATATACTCTCTTCATTAGCACAATAAAAACTTTGAAATTGTTGTAATTTTTTTGGGATTTTATTCTTTCCACCAATTTTCGTTCTCGAGATACCACATTATTGTCTTACCGAAGGCGTCTTGAAAAGGTGTTTTAGGACTCCAGCCAAGTCTTTCGATCTTACTGCAATCCAATGCGTATCTTTTATCATGAGCAGGTCTATCGTTCACCCTGACTACAAGGTCCCAACTCTTTTTCAGATGATCAAGAATTAACTTTGCAAGCTGGTTGTTCTCTATGTAATTTTGAGCCCCGACATTATATATCTCGCCAGGAACACCCTTCTCCAAAACCAGAAGAATCGCCTCGCCATTATCACCGACATACAGCCAATCACGGTAATATTTTCCATCGCCATATATTGGTAAAGGCTTGTTCTGAAGCGCATTAATAATAAAAAGAGGTACAACCTTCTCCGGATATTGATATGGTCCGTAATTATTTGTGCTCCTGGTTATACAAACCGGTAAACCGTAGCTTTTAAAATAAGACAAGCATAAAAGGTCTGCTCCAGCCTTTGTCGCAGCGTAAGGATTAGACGGATTCAGCGGATCATTCTCGTTGAATGCGCCTTCAGGGATGGGTCCATATACCTCATCAGTTGAGATTTGGATGAATGACTTGATATTCATTTCCCTGGCAATTTCCAGTAAGACGTAAGTGCCAAAATAGTTGGTCTTAATAAAGGGTGAGCACTCTTCAATGGACCTGTCAACGTGGGTTTCCGCTGCGAAATTGACCACCGCGTTGCAGTCCCGCATAGCTTTTCGAACAGTCTGCAGGTCACATATATCCCCCTTGATGAACTCAATACCAGGTCTTTGCAGGCAGTCTTCAATATTGCTCAAATTCCCTGCATAAGTAAGTTTATCCAGTATCACTATTTTCAGGGCAGGATATTTCTCGGAGAGAATACGGGCAAAGTGAGAACCAATGAATCCCGCTGCTCCCGTAATTAATATCTTATTCAATTTTACCATTGCTTATTTTTTTTGTCAGTCTTGTATTAATACGATGAAGAACAGCTTGATTTGATAGTAGATTCCTGCTATCAGGGGAAATTGGTTTTACTGTTTAATTATTTATTTCCCCATAAATAACATCCATCATTAAAAATTGGACCGCATAGTCCAAATTGCCTGGCTGTTCGATCGCACTCTCTGAATTCTAAAGCTACTTGCTACTATCCTTGTTTCAGTTCCCAGTTGTACGGGATATTGTTCTCAAAAGGGTCTTCTCTGTATTCATCAGGATTCTCTCTATTATAGGGCTTGTTAGGGCAATTCACCACGATAGCTTCTTTTTCACTCACGCATTTCCATCCGTGATAAACTCCGTGCGGTATCTTTATCAACAGGGGATTGTGGATGCCTATGAACCATTCGTTGATTTCTCCATAGGTGTTGGAATCTTTTCTTGCGTCGAACAATACCAGCTTGATCATACCTTCAACTGCGGCAATGAAGTCATCCTGTATCTTGTGGTAATGCCATGCCTTTACGACACCTGGAAGTGTAGTTGTAATATAGACTTGTCCGAATTCCTCGAAGATATCGTCATCGTATCTCAGCAGCTCCATCAGCCTTCCGCGTTCGTCCGGAATGGGGTGCAATTCTTTAATTTTTACTTCATCGATCATTACAAATGACTATTTTTTACTATTATAAACACTAACTGCTTCCTGTAGTATTTTAAGCGCTTTTTTAATATCTTCTGTATTAAGTACGTAGGCTACTCTTGCCTCGCTATTACCCAGACCTTTTGTAGCGTAGAAGCCCGGTCCCGGCGCTATCATGGTCGTTGCTCCATCCGTTTGAAAATCAGTGAGCAGCCATTTTGCGAAATCCTCGATGTCGTTGATCGGGAATTTCGCCATGATGTAGAACGCCCCGGTCGGCTTTTTGCAAATTAGTCCGTCGATCTTCATCAGCTCTTCGTACAGGACATCCCTTCTCGCCCTGAACTCAGCGCGCATGTCGTCGAAATACTTGGGTTCCAGTGACTCGAGAACAGCCTTAGCTCCATATTGCTCTATAGTAGGCGAACATAAACGGGCTTGACCAAACCGAATACAGGCTTTCAGCAAATCCTTGTTGTGAGTGGCGATACATCCTACTCTCGCTCCGCAGGCGGAAAACCTTTTAGAAATGCTGTCCAGCAATACCGCTTTTTCTCCCAACTGAGGTAAAGAAAGTACACTTATCGGTTCGTTCTCATAGAAATATTCACGATAGACCTCGTCGGAGATAAGAAATAGGTTGTGTTCAATGGCAATTTCCGTTATCATTTCTATCTCATCTCTCGTGAGCACGGTGCCGGTGGGATTGTTAGGGGAACATATCATGATCGCCCTCGTTCTATCGTTGATCTTGCTCTCGATCTCCTCTTTACCTGGCGGATGATACCCTGTCTCAGGGTGGGTCGTGATCGGGATAAGGTCCACGGAAGCCATAGTAGCATAGCCGTTATAGTTCGTGTAGAACGGTTCGAAAACCAGGATGTTGTCTCCTGGATTGGTGGTCGCGAATATCGCAAAAATAACTGCTTCGCTGCCCCCGGATGTCACCATTATCTCGTCCTTCTCCAGTTCGATACCTATGCCCTGGTAATATTTAATCAACCATTCGATGTATTCAGGTAAACCCTGTGAATTACTGTACTGCAAAACTTTATGAGGGAATGAGTGAACAGCGTTCAAGAAAGCTGGATGCGTGGGAATATCCGGCTGACCTATATTCAAATGATAAACCTTGACCCCCCGGGCTTTTGCCTCCATAGCAAGAGGAACTAACTTCCTTATGGGAGAAGCCTGGGTATTCGCGGCTCTATCTGATATTTTTACGCTCATTATTTACTCCTGATTATCTCCTTAAATAATTATTATTTAAATCAAAGTTACTTTAATTGCACAGCTAATAACACGACATAAGATTTACTGTAGTGAACCAGTATCTTCTTTATCAGAAACCTGTATATGTACATTAGTGTATGTAAGTTAACCAAGCCCATTTATCGTCAGCCCTGCCTTCGATAATGTTAAAGAATTTTTCTTTAAGCAATGATGTGATTGGACCCGGTTTGCCTTTGCCTACCTGTATCCTGTCTATAGTCACTATCGGGGTTACTTCAGCCGCGCTGCCCGTAAAGAAAACTTCATCAGCGATGTATAATTCCTCTCTTGCGATGTTCCTTTCTATGACTTCAAGCCCATTATCCTTTGCGAGAGTGATTATCGAATCTCTCGTGATGCCCACGAGAATGGATGCTCCCATGGGAGGAGTGTACAATTTCCCATCATGGACCAGGAAGATATTCTCGCCGGATCCTTCGCAGACGTATCCAAAGACATCGAGCGCTATTCCTTCCACGAAGCCGTTACCCAGGGCTTCCATTTTAATAAGCTGAGAGTTCATGTAGTTCGCGCCTGATTTTGCCATCGCAGGGAACGTGTTTGGCGCCATTCTCGTCCAGGTAGAAACCTGAACGTTTACACCATTCGCTGCGCCTGCAAGGTAATCTCCCATTTCGCAGCCGGCAACAACCACGTGTGTCGGACACCCAGCGGGATTCACTCCCAATCCACCATAACCTCTGAATATGATCGGGCGAAGATATGCCGATTGAAACCCGTTCTCCCTGACAACGTCAATCATCGCCTGTTCAACATCCTTTTCAGTAAAGGGAATATCGATACGGTAGATCTTGCAGCCGTTGAAAATTCTTTTTGAATGCTGCTCTAGCCTGAAAATAGCTGGACCCTTTGGAGTGCTGTAACACCGCGCTCCTTCAAAAATACTGCTCCCGTAATGAATTACATGAGCAAGTACATGTACTTTTGCTTCATCGAAAGGAATGAGTTTTCCATCGAACCAAATTTTTTCATCACCTCTAAAATTTATTCCAGCCATTCAACCCTCCTTGTAATTTCATTTATATTT
>JAFGQG010000185.1 GCA_016935765.1 bacterium | reverse complement strand
GGGTTGATTTGATGGTTGTATTGGGCAGATGGGCAACCGCAAGGGTTGATTTGATGGTTGTATTGGGCAGATGGGCAACCGCAAGGGATTGCCCCTACAATAATGTAGATTATTCAATTCTTGTCGGAAATAATAATGTTGATTTTGTGTTAGGGGTTCAAAATTTTTAATCCTTACGGTATGTGACGAAGGATATTGAGGAATTTGGTTTTTTATGGTTGATTGGTGATGGTGTGTCCGGTTGTCATTCATGACAACCCTACCTTATGTTACGACGTTTTTTTTCTTTCCCTTCTAAAATCTGCAATTTCAACCACGTGAGCATTCCCTCCTTCCCCACGCAAGGTCGGGGGCAAGGTAAGAAACAAAATTTAATAAGAAAACACGAATATCACTGTCATCCCGACACTCGTATTTTCTGTGGAGGGATCTCAGCAAGTGAATAAAGTGATGAAACACGAAGTTCCAGAGAGTTTTTGTTTGATTAAATGCGCGTGAGATTACCACGTCGCAAAAAGCAGGAATAAGAGCTTTTTCCTCCTCGTAATGACGGTGGGAGGTGTTGAGGGATACGAGTTTGAGAGTTGGAGAGTTGCGGGTTTGTGCTTTTTTCACTAATCCCTAGTTAAACGATGAATTTTGGATTTGGTTTGAGTGGAGGCTCAAACCTACCCGGGGTCTTTATTCTTTATTGCTATAAAATCGCAGGCTAAAGCGCTGCGACTGCTTAATGTTTTCTTTTTTTACTTCTAAAATCGTTAATCTAGTAATCCCCGATAAATCGGGACAGGCGCTATTCTGCATTCGATTTGTGAACTCACCCTATCAGCTCTTGGTGCAGATACTTGCTGATCTTCTCAGTCTCCCCCTTTTTCACCATCAGCGAGATCGATGTGTTTGTCGAATAAAACCGCTTGACCTCGTAATTGCGGTCGTTAAGAAGCCCGAAAACGCGATGGATCAATGCCGTGTTCTGGTTTATCTCGTGACCGACTATTCCTACTATACCTGCTTCCCCGTCCGCATCAGCGCCATACTTTTCAGCTATCGGGACGAATCTCTTCTGGTCATCATCAGATATCCAGAAACATACCAGGAGCTTTCCATTGTCTTCATGAGTATGGAGCTGCTCCAGTACTATTCGATTCCCGTTTACCTGTTCCAGGAACTCATTGAAATCTTGCTTCTCTTCGAAATTCAGCTTATAGAACACAATATTTTCTCTATACGAAACTGCGGTTATTTCAGGAGTTTCCATAATTTCATCTTCTCCTTTAACAATTGTCCCTTCCTTATTTTCAAAGCTTGATCTGATTTCGAGGGGTATATTCTTTATCCTGGCGAGTTCCACGGCTCTTGAGTGTATGACTTTTGCTCCGAGCACCGCCAGGTCGAGCATGGCTTCGTAGCTTATCTCTCTCAATTTTCGAGCTTTTGGTTCGATCTTTGGGTCGAGAGTATATACGCCATCCACATCGGTGCATATTTCGCACGTGGTCGCTCCAAGCGTTGCGGCAAGCGCGACTGCAGTGGTATCAGAACCGCCTCTTCCGAGCGTGGTTACTTCCCGTTCCCCACTCACCCCCTGGAAACCCGCAACGATGACTATCCTGTTCCTGTGCAACTCCTCGATTATCCTGAACGCCTTAACCTCGATTATCTTGGCGCGCGTGTGGTTATTATCCGTGATTATCCCACTCTGCGAGCCCGTGAACGAAATCGCCTGCAGACCTTCCTGCCATATAATCATCGAAAGGAGAGCCATCGATATTCTCTCCCCCGCCGTCATCAGCATATCCAGCTCCCTTTCTCTCGGGCGCTTTGTTACTTGTTTAGCAAGCTCGATAAGGTCATCGGTGGTATTTGCCATCGCGGAGACTACCACTACCACATGCTTTCCCGAGCGGTAAGCATCGATAACCCTTTTTGCCACGGTCTTCAGGCGTTGTGTGTCCGCAACCGAGCTACCCCCATATTTCTGAATTATAATATCCATAGATTTCGAATATTTAAACTGTTATCTGAACTCCCTACTTCATCCCGATTAACCAGTAATATGCAAGCAAACTGCTATTCTTCCTCTCTCATATATCCTCTGTACTCTGTTATTTGTCCTCTCTTTCACTTCTTCAATCTGTAATCGTTAATCCCCGATAAATCGGGACAGGCGATATTCGTTATTCATTTTTCATTCTCTTTTATCTGTTCTCTTTTCTACATGTCTTTAACTATCCTGAAACCGATAGACCTTTTTCGGTCAGTCGGGTCTCTTTTTTCCCTTTTTGAAGTCCTGAGCGCGTTGGTTATAGCGTCGTGCAGGTGCGGGTCTGAGATCCACGAACCGCCGCGGTATATCCTTTCTTCACCCGTTTCCGGTCCCTGCGGATTATTAGATTCAGCAAGCGAGTAATAGGTAGGGGAATACCAGTCGGAGCACCATTCGGAGACGTTGCCGGCCATATCGTAAGCGCCGTACTGTGACACTCCGCCGGGATAGTTACCAACTGGGCATGTTTCCTCGAAGCCATCGATGTCGCCATAGTAAGGGTACTCCCCATCACCGAAGTTACAATGTACTGTGTCGCCGCCGACGCTCATATAGAACTCTTCTCCCCAGGGGAACTCGCAGCCATTTGCACACGCGGTGCCTCTTGCCGCCTTCTCCCATTCAGCTTCGGTGGGGAGCCTTCCGCCTGCCCAGTTCGCGTAGGCTTCCGCTTCGTACCATGAGACACCAACCACCGGGTACTGGGGATACGACAGCCCGGAATTATAATCCCCTTCTTCCCACCATTTGGGCGCGAAATAATTGTTGCGGTCTCGCCAATTCCAGCCTTCTGGATCCCAATATTCCTCCTTATAATACCCGCTGTCGTCTATGAATTGGGCAAACTGCTCGTTCGTTATCTCGTACTTGCTTATTTTAAAAGCGTCGATGGTAAGTGTAGCGGTTGGGGTTTCATCGAAATCGCCGGTACCCCAGGAATCCCCTCTTTCAAACTGCCCTGCCGGGATAGTCACCATATCGTAGCTGATAACCGAGGTTATAACCGTGACCTGTATCGTATCCGAGTAACCAGCATTAGAAGCTGCGTCGTATGCTTTGCAGAAAATGGAATGTTCGCTACCGTTTTCCAGGGCTGTAACGTCCCAGTTTGCCGTCCATGGAGAATCCACATCGCTGGCATGCTCGGAACCATCGATATAGAACTTAACCTCCACAACGCCAACACTGTCATACGCTTCGGCATTTATTGCGATTTCACCGGACACTACCGCCCCATCACCTGGTGATGTTATCTCTACTGTCGGAGAAATGTTATCGCCATCCCCGTTTCCGTTGCCATCATCACTGCAGCTACCCACGAGGAACATGGAAAAGCTTATTAGTACTATAATAATAAAAATGTTTTTATAATGCATTATTATCCTTTTGTTAAATCTAAATGATTTGTTTTGTAAACTCTTTTCATCCATCCAATCATCCAGTGTCAATTTTACTTATTTGAAAATATTTTTACAATATTATTTGTATATGAATTTACAATATTAACTATTTACAACGTAAAGTCAAGAGATTATTGTTCAACATGAAATCAATTAAATTATTGAAATTCCTAAGCATATTATTACTTTTTCCCTTGCTATAAATAAATTGTTGCATAAATTTCAAAATATTTTATTTTTAGGAAAAAAATAGCAAATTAGCAATCTTGATACTGATTTTGAGGTGGTAAAATGAAAACTAAGACTCCAAGCAACTTAAAGCGCAGGCGAAAGCATGGATTTCGTTCGAGGATGAAAACCAAGGATGGGCAGAAGATACTGAACAACAGGCGGCGCAAAGGAAGGGCGAAGTTGGTGGTTTCGACTCCGAGAAAAGGAAGTGAAAAATAATCCAGGAAATAAAGAATATCCTTTCTCAAAGAAAAGGTCTTTAAGAAAAAGAAATGATTTTCTGCTATTCTCAACCCAAAAGAACTACCGTAGTTACGGCAAATTCCTGACCGTTAAATGCACAAAGGGTAACGATGGTGCAAAATTTGCTTTCATTACCAGGAAAAAACTGGGCAAAGCCCATTTCAGAAACAGGGTCAGGAGAATTTTAAGAGAAATAGTCCGATTAAATCCCGGTTCATACGTGGAAGGTTATTATTACATTATCTATGTAAAAGAAACATTAGCAGATAATAGTTTTAAATTGTACTCTTTTCTACGAGAAGAATTACTTAATTTACTAATGAATATTAAGAGGAAAATCGAGCAGGATGAGTAACTTGGCGCGAAAATTTTTATGCGGCATCATCAAGGTATACCAAAACTCCATTGGTTTGGTACTTCCCAAAGTATGCCGGTTTGAACCGACCTGCTCCGTATATTCCTATCAGGCTATACAGAAATATGGAGTTTTTCACGGCTTGTTTTTAAGTATCAAACGCATTATCAGGTGTAATCCCTTCTGTCGCGGAGGTTATGACCCTGTACCTTGAAGCAGGTAAATGCATTTAATTATTCAAAAAAAGAACGGTTAAAAAGGAAATTATGGATAAAAAAACGATCATTGGACTTGTAGTCATTGGTATTTTAATATTGCTTCTTCCCTATTACCAGAAGCTTCTCAGGGAGGACAAACCGGTCGAGTCTGTAGAACAAACAGCTTCGCAGGAAGAGGTTACAGGTGAGGAGACAGTTACTCCTCCCGGTTCGGATGTCCAGCAAGAAACCCCTGCTGAAAAGGAAGAGAGCTTAGCAGCAGCTCCAAAAACAGAGCTTGCTTTTGACACTTCTTTAGCCCCTGTCGATAGCGTCGATGAAACTAAAGTGACAGTTGTAACCAATTTATACCGGGCGGAATTTTCCAACATCGGCGGCGATATCACCAGTTTCAAACTTCTGGAGTATTCGAAAGCAGACGGTGAGATAGTAGACTTAGTCTCCCCTTATGCCGAGCACACACTGGAATTTCAGCTCGAGACGGAGTCTAGCAGGTTCAGCACGAAGAACGTCCCATTCACTTACGAAGGTGACACTATGATAGTGCTCGAAAATCCTGACGAGGCCGGAGAGATCGTTTTCAGCACTGTAATGCCAAACGGTTTACAGGTACTGCGAAAGTATCAATTCAAGGCAGACAGTTACATAATAGACCATAATGTCACCGCAGCATTCACGGACTCCACCTACATCAAAAACAGCACACTATGGTGGAACGGTGGGCTTTATCCCACTGAACAGGACGTGAACCAGGAACTGCGTTATTTTAAATTCTGCGATTATCTTGGCGGTGAATTTAACAGGGAAGGCTTCAAGAAAGGCAAAGAGATAAGCATTCAGAAGGATGGACTAACTGACTGGGCAGCCACCGCAAACAAATATTTCTCCGTTATACTATCAGGGGGAGCACTCAAGTACGATGGGGTAAAAGCAACAGGGGAATGGCATACCGAAACTATCGGCGACAAGGAGTACGACATCCCTGAAATAGAGGTTGGTCTCGTATCGAAACGCGAAGGAGTTCAAGTGTCCCAGGATTATATCATATACATCGGACCTCAGGATTTCTTCAGATTGAAGGATATCGGATACGAGTTTCATAAAGTTGTGGATTTCGGCTGGCAGATTCTCGCTCCGCTTGCTTCCGGGTTACTCTGGGTGTTTGTCAAAATACACAAAGTGATTCCCAACTATGGACTAGTTATAATCATCTTCTCGTTATTGATAAAGGTGATACTATACCCGCTGACACGCAAGCAACTGAAATCAATGTCGGACATGAAGAAGCTGCAGCCGCAAATGAACCAGCTGAGGGAAGAATATAAGAACGACCCGCAGAAATTGAATGCCCAGATGATGAAGTTATATAAAGAGCACGGAGTCAATCCATTGGGGGGATGCTTGCCTCTTGTCCTGCAAATGCCCATATTCTTTGCGCTTTTCAGGGTGTTCTATAATACCATCGAACTACGCGCGCAACCGTTCTTGTTCTGGATCACCGATCTGTCTCAAAAGGACCCCTACTACATCCTGCCGATAATAATGTGCGTTACTATGTTCATACAGCAGAAGATCTCCGTTCAAGACCCAAAGCAGAAAATGATGGCTTACATAATGCCCGTGTTCTTCTTCCTGATCTTCCGGAATATGCCGTCCGGCTTGGTTCTCTACTGGACAACTTTCAACGTACTCAGCGTTATTCATCAGTACCTGATGGATCTTGGAGGCAAAGAAGAAGTACTATCTCTTAAACAGAATGAGTAATGTTTAAAGAAAATCCAATAATTAGAATTATTAAAGAAGAGACCGACGCATCATCCATCAGGAACATAATCTGCATTTCAGTATTACTATTTACTGCACATTTGCTATGGGGTGTCGAGGGAAACAACCCTGAACCCTCATTTCAGGAACCCAAATTCGTTCCCAAAGAGACGAGGATAACCACTCCACTCGACCTCTTACCGTTCTTCGAAGAACCATTTGAAAAATATATAGCGGGGTACTATGAACCAACGATATATAAAGCTGGGCTCTTACTGGGTAACGAGTTTAAATACGGTCTAAAATTCCACCATGCGCACAGGAAACGAGCTCTCGACGTTAACTTTGCTAAATACGTGGATTTTCTTCCATACTACAAAGCCAGGGGCGAAGGATACTACCTTACCAACTTTCAAAACAACTACTCCCTTGCTTTTTATGGCAAAGGAGTATTCGATAAGCTGGATAAAGCAGTCAGCTTCAGGGATAGCAAGGTGCAACCGGAATGCTGGGATTTCAGTGCGGGAATGAACGTTCTCTTCATGCGGGACAATATCTTTATCACCGGGAATGTTGGGGGTGAAGGAGGAGCTTTTACAACAGATAAATACTTCCCCTTCCAGCGCGCGTTCGGTGAGTCAGAGATATTATGGGTATTCTCAGATAACATTGGAGTAAACCTGCTTTTCAACGCGGAAATGCTTGAAAATGGGCTGGGAAACGACGAATACAGCGATTTCATTAGAATATCCGTGAAACCCTACATCTACTTTGGGAGTGATAAAATCCAGATGCGGTTCGGCGCTAAAGGCGTTATCTCAGAGAACGATACAATAATTCAGCCGTACCTCGAAAGCTGGTACAATACATACCCCATCAGGTTTTACATAAAATACGATCCTGACATATATCTACCCAACTATTATTCAATATCCGGTAGTGAGAATTTGACGGATTTCCCTAAGAATTTGAAGGAAGCCAAAGACATTTTAAAGCTGAATAGTGGTGTGAAATTCTACTTCAACGATAATAACAATATCACCTTTTCAGCACTGGTGCAGAAAACTGCAGACGATTTTATAACTTCATTCAATGAAGAACAAAATTATCTAATGCTAAGCAACTATAATAAAAAAATGAACGGTTACTCGACCACCGATAACGATCCTTATACTACGAGATACGACCTTCATATTTCCGGGGTAAATCAAATCGGTAACCTTGTTAACAAGTTCCTGGTTAAAATCAATGTAGATAAGACGAGTGGGTTAATTAGTCCTGAAGGTTATTATATCGTTGGACCATACGAAACTAAGAACGAGTTACACGAGGTCAATGATTATTATATTCCGTTTACACCCAAGGTATCCTTTACTGACACAATAAGTTACAGTGTAAAAGACAATTTAATCCTGACTGCCAATTTGCACTGGTCCGGGAATAGGAGAGCGAACTGGTTGTATGGCGAGGAACCGCTTTCGTCATACAAGACGATTGGGGCGGGTGTTTCCTACACTTACAAAGACTTGACATTTTCAGTATTTGTTGATAACATTTTGAACCAGAAATATGAATATTATCCGGGATACTACGATTCCGGGAGTAGAGGATTTGCTGGAGTTGAGTACAGGTTTTAAGGGCAAATGCAAATAAAAGGATTTAACCACAGAGACACAGAGACACGGAACAACAAAGAAATAAAAGGAAAAAAGAAATATTCTGGTAAACCATTAGCATTGTGAATGAAAAGAGGGATAAAAAATACGGTGCAGGATGCAAACCTTGTAGAGGTTTGATAATTGTAGTATTAGATATTTAAGGAAAAGAAGAATTTTGGCTGGCGGAGTTTTTGATATGAGCGAAGGGAATTTCAAAAACTGTGCCAGCCATGACCAACTAAATCTATAATAATTTCGGACAAATAAATTTACCGAGTCGAATAAATCTAATCTGAATATACCACTATGGAGAATAAGAACACTGACATCAAGCGCAAGGTTAACAAGCTTCCCCAAAAACCGGGGGTTTATCTATTCAAGGATGGTAAAGGTAAAATCATATACATAGGGAAAGCTACAAGTTTGAGGGCTCGGGTCAGGTCATATTTCCTTAAAGGTAACTATGACGCAAAGACCAAAGCTCTGAAGCGTAAGATCGCGAACCTTGACTACATTCTCACCGACAACGAGAATGAAGCGTTGATCCTTGAAGCGAACCTCGTCAAGGAGGAACATCCCCGTTATAACGTAAATTTAAAGGACGATAAACACTTTCCATACATAAAAATAACAAATGAACCCTACCCCCGGGTAATTGTGGTACGCCGTAAGATGCGGGATGGGGCTCTTTACTTCGGTCCATACACAAGCGCCCAGAACATGCGAAAAACGCTGAAAACTGTTAAGAAACTCTTCAAGATAAGGAATTGCAAACTGAATCTCCCCCTTAAAAAACCACAAAAACCGTGCTTGAACTATGAGATAGACCGATGTTATGCTCCCTGCATTGGTAATATTTCCGAGCAGGAATACGATTTTCAGATACAGAACATCATTCTCTTTCTCAAGGGAAAGCGTAAAGAGATCAAAAGCAAGCTTATCGAGGAAATGAATAAAGCATCAGAGCAAAGGGAGTTTGAGAAAGCGGCAGAATACCGTGACCAGGTGAACGCTATACAGGAGGTCATGAAGCCACAGAAACTCGACATGGATGACCTTGGAGACCGCGATTTTGTCGCGATTGCCCGGGAAAAGCAGGATGCCATTGCTGTTACATTTCAGTTCAGGGAAGGCGTTATAATCGGAAGACAGCAATACCACCTGACTTACACATCAAAAACTCCCGAGGCGGAAGTAATAGCATCCTTTCTGAAGCAGTATTATTCAGAAAATCCAAACATACCACAGGAAATCTATATCCAACAGGAACTTCAGAATAATGAAGTAAATGAGCTTGAAAGCTGGCTGACTAAGTTGCGAGCTGAAAAGAGTAGAGTGAAACTTTATGCCCCCAAAATTGGTGAAAAACAAAAAACGTTGAAGTTGGTCATGAAAAATGCCGAGTTGCTGCTTTTTGAGTTGACTCTAACAAAAGAAAAAATACATTTACCAAAAGCAATATATACTTTAAAGGAGGAATTGCATCTAAAAAAACCGCCCATAAGAATCGATGCTTTTGATATATCAAATTTAGGACCTACTAACGCGGTCGGAGCTTCGGTAAGATTTCATGAAGCTAAACCCCAAAAGAGCGAATATCGAAGATTTATTATAAAAGCTGTTGACCAACAGGATGATTTCGCTATGATTAATGAAGTTGTGAAAAGAAGATACGAAAATATCGACAAGGAAAGTGAAAATTTGCCTGATTTAATATTAATCGATGGCGGCAAAGGGCAATTGAACGCCGCAATGAAAGCCCTCAAGGATTTGAAACTTGAAGAATCAGTAGAGATGATAAGTATCGCGAAAAGACTCGATGAGCTTTTCATTCCAGGCAATAAGGACGCGGTGAATTTACCAAAAACTTCTCCCAGTTTGAAGCTCCTTCAAAGAATACGGGATGAAGTTCATAGATTCGCTATTACTTTTCATAGAAAGAGGCGGAGTAAAGATATGCGAGCAAAAGTATTAATGGACATACCGGGGGTGGGTAAGAAAACACAGGATAGACTCCTGAAAAAATTCAGCTCACTGGAGGAAATCGCAAATACTGACCCGGCAAAGATCCAGGAATTAGGCAAGGTGTCGAAACCGGTATCGGAAAAGATAATCGAATTCCTTTCACCCTACAGGGTGGTGGCTACTATTCTTTTGCTTGCAGCACTAATCGTTGGCAATGGGTGTACACCTGCTCCGCGGTATTTGCCTGAACCGGACATCGTCAAGGAAACAAAGAAGCCCAAACCGGAAAAACCGGAACCAACTCCATCCCAAACTACTGAAACGATGCCCGAGGATGACATCAGGCTCGACGCTCTAATGGGGCAGGTGAATCTATACCTGGGAGCGCCCTATTTATACGGAGGAACAACAAGGAACGGAATCGATTGTTCAGGTTATACTCAAATACTCTATAAAAAAGCTTTTGGAATCAACCTCCCCAGAACAGTTTCTGACCAATATAAACTCGGGGAGAGTGTTAAACGAAAGAACCTGGAAGTCGGTGACCTTGTTTTCTTTAATACCAGCGACGATAAGCAAGTTGACCACGTTGGAGTTTACCTTGGCAATGAAAAATTTACGCACGCTTCTACAACCCATGGGGTGGTAATTACTCCTCTCTCAGTCGGATTCTATAATCTTCGATATACCGGCGCCAGAAGGCTTATAGATGATTTCTAGTATACATCTTCTCTTGACTGTAATAGGAACTTTTCATATATTATTATAGAAATAAGCCAAAATCAGGGCACAATTATGGGAATTATAAAAGAAATTGAAATCGAGGGGAAAAAAGCTATTGCTCTGTTTGATACCAGAGTTTTCCACACCTAAGTTGTTGCAAAGTTTTTACAGGGAGTTCAAATACGTGAGATACCCAAACCCTACAAGGTCGGATTGGGGGGTAAACCTGTGGAAGTAAAGGAAGCTTGCATAATTGTGGGTAAAATTGATTGTTTGAGTTTTGATACCCGCGCTACCCCTATAGATGATTTGGGAAAAGTTGACGGGGGAAAATTAGATGCCATTATAGGAGCAGAGACGATGGAGGCTTGGGAAATAAAACTTGATCCTAAATCTGGAACCCTCGACCTCGAAGGTCTGAAAAGACTTGAATTTACAGAGTACATAATAGCTAATTAAATCAATGCTACTGCATCAAATGGGATAAGCTGTTAATGTAATCCTGAACCTCCCCAATCTACGATTATTTTTTACATTGCTAATTGCTTGCCCCGTGGGATGCCTAACCATTCAATGCGGATGGTTCGCTATCCCAACGGGGATAACTGATAATTGTAAATTTTTTCATCCCTCTACTTTGGTATTCCCTGTGACTCCGCGACTCTGTGGTTACCTAACTTTCTTTCCATACTCCAGCAGAGAACCCGATTCGTAAATATCCTTCTGGATCTTCGTGAATGGTTTAGCGCAAGGGAGCGGGTCGCTGCCTGACACCCTCACTATTTCCCCGGATAACAGGTCAACCTCTATTTCATCCCTGTCATTTAGCCTGGTTTCCTTGATCCCTTCGCAAACCAGGATAGGCACCCCGGAATT
The DNA here is from genome assembly GCA_016935765.1 of bacterium. GTDB lineage: Bacteria > UBP14 > UBA6098 > JAFGQG01 > JAFGQG01 > JAFGQG01. The sequence continues at coordinate 34,763 of JAFGQG010000185.1, read as the reverse complement.
CACGGCGTTTCGCCAGTAGATGGCGCCGAATGATTCCCCTATAATGAGCTTAACACCCAGGGCTGTGAAGCAATCCACCGCCTGCTGACGAGATGAACCTGCTCCGAAATTCGCTCCAACCACAAGGATGTCCCCCTCTTTCACTTTATCTGGAAAATCCTCCCAGCCATCCAGGTTGGAAAACGCGTACTCCCCCATTTTTTCAATGTCAGTTATCGCAAGATATTTATTATGGAATATCTGGTCAGTATCGATATCGTCCACGAAGCAGCCATTTTCGTCTTTGATAATCCAAATTTTGCCAGTGATTTTTGTTTGTTTGTTCATTTGTAATTCTCAATTTTAAATAATTTCTGTTTTGTTAATTTGCTATACTTTGTCAGGGCTGTCACAAATTTTGAATACCAGAGGTCTCAAAATTTCCGCCAGCCCATGCCTTTTCTTGTTACTATCTCTCTACAATAATTGTACTTCCACAAAGTCCATCTGAATCCATCATATCACTTCTTAAATTCAAAACATCTCTCTTTAATCGTTTTTATAACCACTAATTCTACTCCCAAAAAATAATTATACTGGGACAGTGATTTTCCCTTCGAGCGCTGATATCGCTGCTGTCGCTGGAGATACGAGAAACGTTTTTCCTTTGCCCTGTTTTCCTTTAAAATTCCTGTTCGCTGTACTCAACTGGACCTCGTCTTCACCAGTCATTCCGAGTTGACCGGATGCGCAGCCGGCGCAGGCAGCATGCGAAATTATCGCACCCGCATTGAACAGCTTCTCCAGTATCCCCCGCTCCATCGCTTCCTGGTAAATCTTCCTGGTAGATGGAACAACTTTGAACATCACACCATCCTTAATCCTCTTACCATCCAGGACCTCCATGGCAGCTTCCAGGTCATCTATTCTCCCGTTAGTGCAAGAGCCAAGAAAAACCGAATCCACCTTTACGCCTTCATACTCGCTTACCTCATGTACGTTATGGGGATGGAACGGCGCAGCTAATAGCGGTTTGAGATTCCCGATCTCAATATTGTACTCGCTGTCGTACCGCGCATCTTCATCTGCTTGTACGGCTTCAAGATTCGCGTTAATATGCTGCTTACAGAATTCCATCATTCTATCACTGACTTCAGGAAATATCGTTATCAAACCCATCTCCGTAGCCATGCTGGCGATAGTTATCCTGCCATCCATCGAAAGTTCTGTGACATAATCACCATATAACTCGACGGTTTTCCCGAGTAGGCTGCTCGCGCCGAATTCCTGCAGGAGCCGAAGAACCACATCCTTGGGAGAGACCAGCTCGGTAGGCATTCCTATCAGGTTAACCCTAACTGTCGATGGTACTTCAAGCCACGTTTTCCCGGTCTTGAACGCGAACGCAATATCGATATCTCCCATACCTTGCCCGAAGGCGTTTATCGCGCCGAGTATGTTGTAATGGCTGTCGGTGCCGACCGCAGTGTACCCTGGAAGGACAATCCCCTTCTCCATGAGAGTATGTGTGCCTATCCCTGAATTCACATCAAAGACCCTGATGCCATTTTCAGCGGCGAATTTCCGGCATATTTGCTGGTTCTGCGCGTAGGGAATATTGTTGGCTGGCGCAACAGTATCGAAAGTGAAAAACGTCTTCCCAGGGTCGGCAACCCTGTCGCTTTCATAACTTTCAAGCAGATTCTTAACAACATTCGGTCCGCCAAAATCACGAGCGGTCCGAACATCCAGATCCATCCATACCACACTGCCGGGTGTTGCCTCACAATTAAAATCACCCGAACAGTGGAACGTTATTATCTTCTCAATAACAGTCTTTCCCATTTTATAACTTATCCGTGTTTGAAGTGTTTATCCTAAAAACCAGGATTTAATTGAATATAATTATATAGACCAAATGATATAATTATTATTTCTTATTCCTCGGGCTTGATTCAATACTTACGACGATCCCCTATCCACAACCCTTTGACGTTTCACCCATTCCCCTTATTCATTCATCGAAGTCAGGAATTTCTTGTTGGTTTTGGTCGCGAGGATCTTATCCTTCAGGAATTCCATAGCTTCAACAGGATTCATGTCAGAGAGTATTTTTCTCAGCAGCCATACTTTGGAAAGTTCTTCCTCGGTGAGCAGGAGTTCCTCTTTTCTGGTACCTGAACGGTTCACGTCCATAGCTGGGAATATCCTTCTATCGGACAATTTTCTATCCAGGATTATCTCCATATTACCGGTACCCTTGAACTCTTCAAAGATAACTTCATCCATCTTGCTGCCGGTTTCGATAAGCGCGGTTGCCAGGATCGAGAGGCTTCCTCCCTCTTCGATATTTCTCGCAGCGCCGAAGAACCTCTTTGGTCTCTGGAGGGCGTTCGAATCGACTCCACCGGTCAGGATCCTGCCGCTATGCGGAGCGATGGAGTTATAAGCTCTTGCAAGCCTGGTTATACTATCGAGTAGTATAACGACATCGTGACCGAATTCAACGAGGCGTTTTGCCTTCTCGATAACCATTTCAGCTACCTGTACGTGACGAGAGGCGGGTTCGTCGAACGTTGAACTGATAATTTCAGCATCCACCATACGTTTCATATCGGTAACCTCTTCGGGACGCTCATCTATAAGAAGAACAATGAGGTAAACCTCCGAATGATTAGCCAGAACGCTGTTAGCAAGCTTCTGCAGAAGAATCGTTTTCCCAGCTTTCGGTGGGGATACGATCAAGCCTCTTTGTCCTTTTCCGATCGGCGTCAGCAGATCCATCAACCTTGTGGACAGATCGTCGGGAGCATGCTCCAGGATTATCTTCTCCTCAGGGTAGTAAGGGGTCAGATTATCGAAGATTATCGGTTCTTCGTACTCTTCGATGTAGTTCCCGTTAATCTTCTCCACTTTCAATAGCGCAAAGTATTTTTCGTTCTCCTTTGGTGGTCTGATCTGACCTGAAATGGTTACACCTGTGCGCAAATCGAACTTCTTGATCTGTGAGTGCGAGATGTAGATATCATCTGGACCGGGTAAATAGTTGTAGTCAGGGGACCTCAGGAATCCATATCCGTCGCTGAGGATTTCAAGCACACCAGCGCCGTATATATATCCGTTCTGCTTAACCTCCTGCTCGAGTATTTTGTAAATGAGGTCTTGCCTGCGGAGATTTGAAGCCTTTTCCAAACCAAGGTTTTTACCTATCTCCAGAAGCTGTGATATCCCTTTCTTTTTAATTTCAGTAAGGTCTATCATGTTTTTTCTCCTTTTCTAATTTAGATTAAATTTTCTTTATTCTCTTGCTGAAATATTGATTTACATCTGGTCCGGAGCTGATATCCCCAGCAAACCGAGCCCATCCCTGATGACCTCTCTAACAGCCCGGACAAGTATAATACGTGCTAAGCTTAATTCCTTGTTATCTGAAACAACTCGGTACTCATGATAGAAAGGATGAAATACCTTTGCCAATTCTATAAGGTAGGCGGGAATGATATGCGGCTGAATATTAATTGCTGCTTTTTCGACCATACGAGGGTATTCGAATAATTTTTTCATAAGTTCCAGTTCTTCATTTGAATCGAGTTTTGCCAGCAGGTTTTCATCCATCACGATATCCTCAGAGTATTCCAAGCCCTGGTTTTTCGCGAACCTCAGGATGCTGCTTATGCGCGCGCATCCATATTGAACATAGAAAACCGGGTTTTCATCAGATTCTGATTTTGCAAGCGCAAGGTCGAAATTAAGATGTGAGTTCGCACTTCTCATGATAAAAAAGAACCTCGTAACATCGACGCCCACCTCTTCAATAAGCTCATCGAGTGTAACAAAATTAGCTTTTCGAGTGGACATTTTAATCTTTTCACCATTTTCAGTAAGGGTAACGAACTGATGGATTATAACCTGAATCTTATCAATATCATAACCCAGGGCTTTCAATCCAGCCAGTACATCCTTATAAGTACCAATATGATCAGCCCCGAAGATATCGATCAGCATGTCAAAATCCCTGTTGAGTTTATTCCTGTGATACGCGATATCGAGTAGCCTGTAGGTCATCTCGCCCGTTGATTTAATTAGCACTCTGTCCTGTTTAGCGCCCAACTCACTTGTCTTCAACCAGAGAGCTCCATCCTCTTTGTAGGTTAGATCATTATCTTGCAGGAGCTCCAAAACGTCCAGGACTTCTCCATCATCTATCAAACTGTTTTCGTTGAAGAAATTATCAAAATCCACTCCGAGTGTATTCAGGGTTATTTTGATGCCTTCGATAATTTTATTTGCTGCGAAAGTCATGAAGGTATCAGGTTCATCTTCAGGCAAATCCTTGCCATATTTCTCGATAAATTCAGTAGCCAGCTCAATAATGTATTCGCCCTGATAGTAATTATCCGGAAACTCGGTTTTTTCCCCGAGAAGCTCTTTACACCTAAGTCTGACTGAATCCGCGAGTATCCGCATTTGTCTGCCGGTGTTGTTGAAGTAGTATTCTCTTGATACATTATAGCCGCATGCTTCATAAAGCCGGGATATGATATCACCTATAACAGCTTGTCTGCCATGACCAATAGTAAGGGGTCCGGTAGGATTAGCGCTTACGAATTCAACTTGTATTTTTTTATTTTCCCCAATACTTATCCGGCGAAATTCTTTTACATCCTGATTAATTGCTTTTAGACTCGATCTAAGCCAGTCAGGATTTATTGTCAAATTGATGAACCCCCCTCCCGCAACTTCCGTTCTCGATATCTTATTGTCGTCAAGCTGGAGGCTTTCGACTATTTCTAAAGCTATCTCCCTTGGATTCCTCTTCAGTTTTTGCGCGAGATCAAATGCTAACGGAGTAGCAATATCCCCCTCGAAATTTCCGGGAGCTCTGTCGAACTGAACCTCAAATTCAGTCAGACCTGTATAGAGGGATTTAATTATGTCATGGAATTGATTTCTGAGATACTTATACATCTTCATCGCCTATGGTTTCGACAGGAGCGTCACCCCATAATTTTTCCAAAGCGTAATATTCACGTGTTTCCTTAAGAAAAATGTGTATGACCACATCCACAAAATCCAACAAGATCCATTTTTTGTTTTCTTTACCTTCAACATGCCAGGGTTTCAATCCTGTCTTCTTCAGCTTTTTTTCAAGTTCAAGGAGAATAGCATTTACATGATTCTGGGTTAAAGCAGTACAAATTATGAAATAATCAGCTATATCAGTAATTTTTCTGACATCCAGAATTATGATGTCTTCGCCTTTTTTATCGTAAATAATCTCGCTGCAATAATGAGCTAAATCGTATGATTTCAATTATTCTCCTGCTTTTGAATTCATCACTAAGTGAGTCAGTTTAACCGGTACCTGTCAAAGTCTTTCCCGATAATCAGAGTGGCGTCAACAATACCGTCTTTACGCTGCAGGATTACCTTGTCAGAGGGTAATCCCAGCAATTTCACCAATGAGTCAGCTTCAGTTCTATTTCCTGTTCTATCCAGGATTATCGTTTCGGGGAATCCAAAGGATGCTGCATTCTCAGGGGCTAAAACGTCAATTCCAGCGCTTCTCAAAAAATTGGCGAAATCCGACGCTATCCCTGCAACACCACATCCATTAAGAACTTCCACCCTAATGGATTCCTGAGCATTTGGCACGTTCGCGTTCCGGTCCTCTCTTCGGATTGTTATGTAACCGATCAGCCAGGATATTACAAATATCGTACCAAGCACTACGATAACCAGGTCAAAAAATGAACCTTTTGTCTTTTTTTCTTGCTTCCTCAAGGGATTAGTAGTACCTTTTTTAGTTATTAACAAATCGAAGTCTCAAATTTTCATAAGGAAGATTTCCTGGGATATTAAGCTTGTTTTAAATGAATTCAGCAGTTAAATTAAATTAGTATGAATAATTGTCAAGAAAAAAAGAAGATAATTTATTACCGGCTAAAGCTTTTAAATAAAATACTGCCTTTCGCTCTGAACGGAAAATGGATACTGTAGAAAATTTAGAATTATCCGACTTGAACAAATTAAACCTTTATTATGATTATACTTACAAAGATAAAACTCCTTCTGCAATTCGTTTTCTTATTAATATTGACAATACTATCAAGAGAAATATTATATGTTTTAAGTATATAAAATTACTTGATTACTACTAACATTTTACTAAAGGCATGATTCTAAAAAGTATATAAATTTAAAATAACGAATTTACTTGTATCATCATGAAACTTACATTATATTATACAGCAAAACCAAATGAACTTTAAAAAATTAAAAAGTTTTGATACCAGGAGGTCAGAGATATGAAAAACCACAACGTTAAAATTATTATAGTATTTCTTTCCTGTCTTACTATGGCTTTCTTCAGTCTGTCTTGGGGCGACATGCTGGAGCTTACCAACAAGGATTCGAAGAATTCAGCTGTGATAAAGTACGAAGACAGCAGTTTTAAAACCGAGGAGGGTGAGTCAATCGCCCGGGAGGAAGTTAAAACAATATATTTTTCGCGCGCAAAGGATGTTCAGGAAGGTGGAGGCGAAAGGACACAGGAGGTTGCTGAAGGTGATATCGGTTTCTACCAGGAGGTTTCCACAAAAATGCATGAGAAATATCCCGATGCCAGTGGATTAATAGTATATGATGTTGGGAAACACACTCTCACCAAGGATGGTCAGACAGTTTACTGGTATCATTTTGTTGGAAAGGTGTTATCTACTGACACGAAAAACTGGTCAGATGTTTCCCTGTATTTTGAGGAAGGGCAATCGCGAGCCAAAGTAATCATGGGAAGATCGATTTCTCCAACCGGCGAAGTTTACGATTTGGATACTTCTATGGTAACGATTTCAGAGCCATCACGTGGTATGGTGCATTTCGGAAAAGGGAAAATATACAGTTTTGTAATCCCCAATGTTGAGATCGGTTCGATAGTCGAATACATTTTCGAAACGGTTGAATACGCTCCCGAGGATCCCAATCTCTTTGCCCCACGTTATTTTTTCCAGAGTAATGAACCAATTTATGTTTCAAGTATCGATATCGAGATACCAGCGGACCGGAACCTGAATTATATTACCTATAATTTTCCTGAAGATGCTGCCGAACCCGAGATCACTAAAGCGAACGGAATGAAAACTTACAAATGGGAGCTAAAAAATGTTGAACCTCTCATTGAAGAACCTTACATGCCGGCTTACAGGAATTCGGTACCCGCGATGTTCGCCTGCCTGTACGAGAATATGGATTACTTCTATGATAAATTCAGTGAATTCCACAAAAAGCGTATCGAAGTCACTCCGGAAATCGAAGCTAAGGTATTGGAGGTAACCAGCGGCGCGAACAGTATAAAAGAAAAAGTAGCGAACTTATATCACTACCTTCAACGTGATGTAAGGTACATCTCCGTCAAGGGCAGCTTAGGTTCCGGCATCGCCGGGCATCCCGCTTCATACACGTTCAACAACAAATATGGCGACTGTATAGACAAAGCGATCCTGTTCGCTTCGATGTTAAAGGTCATTGGAGTGGAAAGTTATCCGATTATAGTTTATACGAACGATGCGGGATACCTGGATAGAAAAGCCTTTCCTTTCTGGGGCGGTAACCATGCAATAGACGCGGTATATATTGAAGGTGAAAAATACATTTTGGACGCGACGAACAACCAGTTCAGATTCCCATATTATTCGATGGGAGATTGCGATCTTGAGTATGTTAACTACATCAAAAGGGAAATAGGCTATATTCCTCCTATACCTCCTGAGGACAACGCTATAATGAAAGAGATCGTAATGAGTATTGACAAGGATGGCAAAACCAGTATGGACGCGGTCATGAGTTTTACCGGGAACTGGGAGGCTGGATACCGGAGTTTCTTCGAATACACTCCTGAGGGTAGACATGAACAGGTTTTTTCAAACTGGCTGAATTCGGAAACCCCTGGAGCCATACTCGATTCATTCTCATTCAATGATCTTAGCGATATTTCAGTACCATTTCTTATAAATTATGAATATACCATTGATAAGCTTCCGGTTTTCGCGGGTGACCTGATGATATTCAATGTTCCAGCTATCACAACCCGATTCCCTGAAATAGCCCTTGAGCAGAGAAAATTCAACATACAAATGGAACACACCGAGTTGAATTCCCACAATGTTACTATCGAGATTCCGGATTCCTATAAGATCGAGTATCTTCCACCCCCATTTGAGATAGAGAATAAGTACGTGAGTTATAAAGCAAGCTATGAAGCTAAACAAGGTAAAATAATTTTCAGTGACGAATTCAGACGCAAGACATTGAGAATCCCTGTTAGTGATTACACTGAATACAAGGAAACCGTCGAAAAGATAATGGCACAGCAGGAAAAGCAGATCTTCCTGTCGAAATTATAAAAACACCTTTTTCGGTAAAGCCTTTTTCAATTGGAAATTCTATTGAAAAAAGCTTGACATATTTACTCTAATATCTTACATTTGTTTTGGAAATGAGGTATTAATAATTGATTTATTAGTAACTCAAAAGTACTTATTTTTAGTTTAGATGTTTTGAACTGCTTTTTTAGAGCATGTGTTTAAGTAAGGATTAATGAGTAAACCAATAAAAGTATTGTTAATTGAGGATGATCCTGGAGATATTCGTTTGATACAGAAAATGCTCGCGGGATCAGACCTGGCGCAGTTTGATATAGAATGCAGCAATCAGCTTTCTACGGGTTTAGGTAAATTTTCAAGTGATGATATTGATATGCTTTTACTTGATTTGCTGCTTCCCGATAGCAAGGGTTTCAATACATTTTCTTCAGCGCGCAACAAGATACCGGGAGTTCCAATTATTGTTATCACCGGCGTGGATGATAAAGAACTGGCTGTGAAGGTTATTAAAGAAGGAGCACAGGATTACCTGGTTAAGTGGGAAATGGATGGGGACTTGCTTGCAAAATCAATTTTTTATGCGATAGAACGTAAAGATTCTGAGAAGAAACTTGTTCAGTATGCATCTCAGTTAGAAGCCATGGTAGAAAATTCTATAGATGGCATCGCTCTCTCAGATATAAATAACGGTTTAGTTTATATTAATAAAGCATTTGCGGAAATTCACGGTTACACACAGGAAGAGATGAAGTACTTCAAAATATCTAATCTTCATTCCCCCGAACAACGGAAAGATTATACTGAAATAATAGATTCAATAAAAACGAGGGGCTCCTGGAAGGGGGAACTTGATCATTTCAGGAAGGACGGAACGACCTTTCCTACGCAGATGTCCACTTCGCTTGTTATGGACGCGGGAGGGAAGCCTTCTGGAATGCTCGCTATCTGCAGGGATATAACCGAACAAAAGTATATTGAAGCAGAATTAAGAGACAGCCGGGAAACTCTGCGAAATATCCTGGAATCATCACCCAATTCTATTTCAGTCACCGATAGCAGTGGGAACCTGCTGGACTGCAATCTCGCTATGGTTGAAATGCATGGCTTTACTGTTAAAGAAGAACTAATAGGCAGAAACATACTTGAATTGATAGCACCTGTCGATAGGCACAGAGCGGCTATTAATATGAAAAAAGTATTAAAACAACAAACACTCAGGAATATTGAATACAGTTTTCTAAAGAGAGGCGGTATCGAGTTTCCTGTAGAACTTTCCACCAGCGTTGTACAAGACACAAAAGGTGAACCCATAACCTTCGTTAATATAATCAAAGATATAACTGAACATAAAAAAACTCTGGAAGCCTTAAAAATTTCGGAGGAGAAGTGGTCTTCTCTTGCAAAGAACGCGCCAAATACCATTTTAATAACTGATGAAAAAGGCAAGATCAAATTCATAAACCATACAATTGAAGGATTTACTCAAGAAGAAACTATAGGAAAAACAGTTTTTGACTTCATTGATCCCCAATTTCACGATATGGTTAAAGAGACTATTATAGAAGCCTTTAAAACAGGAGAAGGAAAATTCTACGAAATCACTGGTAAAGGTCCCAAAGGAACAAAATCTTACTATAAAACCCATATCGGACCAATAACTGAGGATAATGAGGTTATTGGTATCACTCACATCGTAAATGATATAACAGAAGTAAAGCAAGCCGAGAAGCAAATATTATCATCATTGAAGGAAAAAGAGGCCCTTCTCAGGGAAATCCATCACCGGGTAAAGAATAATTTACAAGTAATCTCAAGCCTCTTCAGACTTCAATCTACCCAGGTTTTAGACCCCTGTGTTTTGGAGATACTGAGAGAAACCCGCAACCGAATCGACTCAATGAGTCTGATTTACGAAAAGTTGTATCAATCTGAAGACCTGACCAAGATAGAATTTCCTAAATATATCCGCAGTCTTGTTTCTCAAATATTTGCATCATACAAGATCTCGAGTGAACGTATTAAATTATCTATTTATATCGATGAAATTTTAATGGCGGTTGATGCAGCTAACTGTTGCTCACTTATTATCAATGAATTACTATCCAACATTCTGAAACATGCGTTCCCAAATGAAATGACAGGAGAAATATATATCGAGTTTAAAAGGATAGAATCTACCACTGACCCCGATCCAAATTACAATGAATCCATGTTATCCTTGATAGTGAGTGATAACGGTATAGGGATGCCTGACAGCTTTGATTTAGACAATACGGACACACTTGGGATACAAATCGTTTTATCGATGGTAGAGCAGTTAAAAGGGGAAATTGAATATATACCTTCATTTTATAGAACCTCTGGTGAAAAGCAAAATAACAAGCCCGGAACCACTTTTAAAATCTGGTTTAAAGAGGCTATTCAGCAACAGTGCAAGTACTGATTCTGCCGGGTAGTGTTTTTAACCTCTTAATTATTGGATTGCAGTAAGAAATTGATGGATAGAAATCAGATATTCGACGCTCTTATCAACGCTTCCTCCGATGGCTTTATCGCTCTGGATGGACAAAACAGGATTCGCTATATTAACAATACAGCAATTAACATATTCAGCGCAAATAAGAAGAAACTAATAGATGAGAAGATCACCAAGCTTTCATTGCTTTTTAGAAAATCTGGAATTTTGCACAAGTATATAGACAATTCATCGGCAAAGAACCGTTCCTGCGGTGAGGAGAAAATTCCCTCAAAGTCAGGAGGTGAGAAGGCTTATTTCATTAAGTCATTTGCAATAAAGAACGGTATCGGTCTAATATTTTCGAATATCACTAGGCATAACTCCATGCTGGATCAATTGCAAAATAGCGAACAACATTACAAGAACATGGTGGAATTCCTGCCAGAAATCGTATATCAAATCGATCCTAAGGGATTATTCACCTATTTGAATCAGAATGTATGCTGCCTGGGTTACACTCCGGAGGAGTTGTTAGGTAAACACTTCACTACTATTATCAAAGCGACGACCACAAAACAAATAACGAGGGCAACGGTTTTACCAAAATACAGGGGAAAGAGCGTCGGCGAAAAGAACGCGCCAAAGCTTTTCGACGAGAGAAGAACGGGTGAAAGGAGAACGAAATATCTCGAGGTCAAGCTTATTCATAAAAAGGATAGAAATAAAAAGAGTAGCCGGAATATAAGTTTTTATGGTGAGGTTACATCATCTGGTTTATACAGCGCTCCTCTCGTAAATGATAAAAAGAAGTTCCTGGGGACTATCGGAATAATTAAAGATATTACAGAGAGAAAAATTGCCGAGAAGGAGATTACCATTTTGATATCAGCGATATCCCAGTCGATAGATGGAATTGCCATCTCAGACCTCAGCGCGGGGATTACTTATGCAAACGAGGCTTTTGCAATAATGCATAATTGTGATACCGAACAGGTTATTGGAACTAGTGTAAAGGAATTCCTTTCAGGTATTGAACACAAGGATTTCAAAGCGATGCTCAAGGAAATTTGCTCTGAGGGTTCCTGGGAAGGCGAACTGAGGCATTTTAAATACGGTGTTTCGCTTTTCCCAACCTATTCATCAATAACGCTGCTGAAGGATGAATCACAAAATCCGGCAGGAATTTTATGGGTTTTCAGGGATATCACTGAACAGAAAGAAACACAAGAAAAAATAAGAGCCTCCTTGAAAGAGAAAGAGGTTCTCCTGAAAGAAATTCATCATAGGGTTAAAAACAATCTGCAGGTGATATCGAGTTTGTTAAGGATTCAATCTGGTCAGATAAAGAACATAACAGTTAGCGAGGTTTTTAAAGAAACTCAAAATAGAATCCAGGCTATGGCTTTGATCCATGAGAAATTATATAGGTCTGGAGACCTGGCGAACATAGACTTCTCAGAGTATATTACTAGCCTAACATCCAATTTATACAACTCATACAGGGTTCTATCCAACAGCATCAAGATGAATATCGATGTTGATAATCTTTTTCTTAACCTTGATACCGCAATTCCGGTTGGTTTGATCATTAATGAACTGCTTTCGAATTCATTGAAACACGCTTTCCCTAAGAAGCTCACGCCCTCGATGAACGGGAATGGTCAGATACTGGTAAAGCTTCATGTAAAACGTGATAATTTAGTTTCTTATCAAAAACATGATCGTTTATCACAAAACAAGCCGTTCATGTTGATTGTAAGCGATAACGGGATCGGGCTTCCAGATGACATTGATTTTAGAAATTGCGATAGCATGGGTTTGCAAGTCGTAATCACTTTAGTGGAACAACTTGGCGGAAAGATAGAAATGATTCGCGATTACAAGCAACTGAAAAGAATAAACCATAAAGGAAAAAGACTTATTGGGACAACTTTTAAAATCGAATTTTAATAATATTTCTCATAAAAATGGAAAGTATTAGGAGGATATAAAATGGGTGAAGCAAAAATTTTGATTGTCGAAGATGAGAATATCGTAGCAAAGGATATCAAGAATATTTTGAAAGGTATTGGTTACAATGTTGTTGGTACAGCCTCATCAGGTGAAGAAGCGCTTGAAAAAGTCAACGATTCCATGCCTGACCTGGTATTAATGGATATTGTCCTTGCGGGTAAAATGAACGGCATCGATACTGCTGAAGAAATACACAACAATTTCAAAATACCTGTAGTTTATTTGACTGCTTATGCTGATAAGAAAACGCTTGAGAAAGCAAAAGTAACTGAGCCTTATGGTTATATTCTTAAACCATTCGGCGACAGGGAACTTGAAACTGTTATAGAGATGGCGCTTTATAAGTATCAGATGGAGAAAAAACTAAGGGAGAACGAGGAAAGATACAGGAGTTTGATTGAAGGAGTACGAGAAGCGATTTTCCGTATGACTCTTCCTGAGGGCGACTATGAATATTTTTCTCCCGCTGCCAAGCTGGTATTCGGTTACGACGCGAGCAAATTCGTAAAGGACCCGCTATTCATAAAGAAGATAATACACCCGTCTTCCGAGGATTATATAAGAGAGAAATGGGCTGAATTAGCAAAGGGTATCGTCGATCCAATATATGAATACAAGATACTCGATTCAAAAAACAACGAGCGTTGGATAATGCAATCCAATAAAGGTTTATTCGATGATGAAGGCAACCTGATTGCTATAGAGGGCATTTGCAGGGGAATCACCGAGCGTAAAAAAGCTGAAGAATCCTTGAGGAAAGCCCATGATGAGTTGGAAAGGAAAGTGAAGGAACGAACTGTTGAATTGGAGAAGAAGAATACTGCCCTTAAGGAAGTCCTTGCCTACATCAGCGAGGAAAAACTAAATATAAGGCGCGAAATCACCAGTGATATTGACCAGGTCTTAATTCCTATTCTGGCGAAGTTAAAACGAGCGGTCGATCCAAATAACCTGATACTCGTAGAATTGATAGAGAGTGGGCTAAGAGAATTGGCGACCTCACCTTTAAATGTTTTATCAGTTTATTCAAAACTATCCCCACGTGAAATTGAGATCTGCAACATGGTCAAAAACGGCTTAACTTCCAAAGAGATCTCCGCAGAATTGAACATAGCCCCAACTACTGTGCAGAAACACAGACAACAAATGCGCAAAAAACTGGGCATCACAAACGATAAAATCAATCTCCGCTCTTACCTGTTAAGCCTGACTTAGTTTAGAAGAAAAAAATTTTTGGGGGTTCAGGCATCTTTTTAACTTGTCTATATATTTTTCAATGATATATTACTCCGTATGTTTATTTATTATGTAAGTTTTTTTACTTAAAACTGGAGTAATTACAATGGATAATAAAAATATACATAAAGATAAATCTTCCACTAAAGCTTCAAAAGATAAAATACGTACACGAAAAAGTGAAAAAAAATCATCAAAGGATATGCCATCCAACGGTTCTGGAAAATTCAAACCCGCAATACTCATAAACGAAAAGCGATGCTTGAATCTGCTTGACGATCTGCCGGTGATCATATATGAAATAGACCCTGATGGTTATTTCGTATTCGTCAACAACTCTATCGAGTTGCTGGATTATAAACCAGCGGACTTAATTGGCAAGCACTTTAGTATTATCATCCATCCTGACGACCTTGCATTTGTGAGTCGTTCTTCTGTCCTGCCTCAATTTAAAGGCAAGATCACCGGAGACAAGAAAGCCCCAAAACTATTTGACGAACGTAGAACAGGAAGAAGATCTACCAGGGGTTTGGAGATAAGATTGATCCCCAAAGGGTGGGAAAAGGATCAGGAGAAAAGTGAAAAGAAAACCGGTTTACTCACTTTACATGGAGAGGTTACTTCCTCCGGTCATTATGATGCGCCAGTTGACTCGGATATCAAGCAGTTTCTGGGAACTGTCGGCATAATAAGGGATCTCACTGAGAAAATGGAGGCTGAAGCAGAGATCAAGCGCTTAAGCTCAGCCATGGACCAATCTATCGATGGGGTAGCTATATTCAGATTCGATTTGGTGATCTCCTACGCCAATGAAGCTTTCTCGAAAATGCACAGCTTTGAAAATGAAGAGCTGTTAGACTCGAAAATAAGCAAGTTGTATAATAAAGAGAATGAGCAAAAATTAGACGAGGTTCTTAACTTGACCAGGCAAAATGGTTCATGGAAGGGCGAATTTTTAAATTTCAGAAAGGATGGAACTTCCTTTCCCACCTTTATATCAACAACATTACTAAAGGATAATAAAGGAAAATCTATCGAAATCCTGATGGTCTGCAGGGATATTACCGAGTGGAAAAAAGCGGAAGAGCAGATTCGGAACGCTCTGACAGAGAAGGAGCTCTTGTTAAAAGAGATACACCACCGCACAAAGAACAATCTGCAGGTTATATCAAGCCTCCTGAAACTGCAAGCCGGATATATTGAGAATGAGTCTGTACTGGAAGTGTTCACTGAAACCAGGAACAGGATCAAGAGTATGTCGCTTGTCCATGAAAAACTATACCGGTCGGAGGACCTGGCAGTTATCGACTTTGAGAACTACATAAAAAGCCTGGCTTCCCAGTTATTCGCCTCCTTCGTTATAAATTCATCTAAGATAAGGTTTCAAGTCGAAGCAAAGAATGTCTTCCTGGGTATCGATACTGCTATCCCCTGCGGACTGATCATCAATGAGCTTGTATCAAACGCTCTTAAACATGCTTTTCCGAATAACATGGATGGTGTAATCTCAATTGAACTCACGAGTAAAGGCAAAGAGGATTATGCGATGTTGATCCAGGACAACGGTATGGGGTTCCCAAAAGATATTGACTTTAAGAATACTGCTAGTTTAGGGCTCCAGATCGTAAATACCCTGGTCAAGCAACTCAAGGGAAGCATCGAGATCGGTTCCTGTAATTCATTTAAAATGGGCGGGTTTAAATCGGCTATAAAAGATACAAATAAAAAAAACGAGTGTAAGGGCACTGCCTTTTTGATAAAATTCAAGAGAATCCAATATACTGATGGGAGGAAACAAAATGCCTGATACGAAAGTGTTGATAGTAGAGGATGAAGGTATAATCGCAAAGGATATCGAATCCACTTTACTTAATTTAGATTACAAAGTTGTCGATGTAGTATCGAGTGGAGAAGACAGTATAAAGTCTGCCATGAATAATAGACCCGACATAGTTCTCATGGATATAGTATTACAGGGGAAAATGAACGGTATACAAGCTGCCAAACAGATCAGGAAGGAGCTTGATATTCCGGTAATCTATCTAACTGCTTATGCCGATAACGCGACTCTTCAAAAAGCGAAATTGAGCGAACCTTTTGGCTATATACTTAAACCATTCGAGGATAAGGAGGTTCACAGCGTAATTGAGATGGCTTTATATAAGCACAAGATGGAGAGGAAACTCAGGGAGAACGAAAAGAAATTCCGGAACCTGGTCGAAGGAATAGATGAGGCGGTATTCAGGCTGTCGTTACCGGACGGGAATTATGAGTATTTCAGCCCGGGCGCTAAACACGTTTTTGGCTATGATAATATTGAATTCATCAAAAATCCGGAATTCTTCTTTGATATTATACACACTGAGTTTAAAAAGCCCCTAAAAAAGAGCTTTACGAATATGAAAAAGGGAGAGATCGACCCGGTTTTTGAGTACAAGATCGTCGGACCTGATGGATCTGAAAGATGGATACTTCAATCAAATTACGGGATGAAAGATGATGACGACAACATCATAGCTGTTGAGGGGATATGCAGGGATATTACAAAAAGAAAGCAAGCTGAAGAATATTTACAGAGTTTGAATGAGCAATTGGAGCAGATGGTAGAGGAAAGAACAAAAGAATTAGAAACCGCAGTAGCAAATCTGGAGAGAGAGAAAGCTACCCTTGAGAGGGTTTTGGAGCATTTAAAGGATAGCGAAACAAATATCCGCCAGGAGGTCGCGAAGGATTTCGAGCAGGTGCTTGTACCGATCATCTCCAAGGTCAAGAGCGGTGATAAGGACACTCGGATGAACCTGGTGGGCTTGCTTGAAGAAGGTATCAAGGAACTTGCCTCCTCCCCATTAACCACACTATCCGAGTACTCCAAACTATCTCAGAGAGAGATCGAGATATGCGACTTGATAAAGAACGGTTACAGGTCCGAAGAGATAGCGGATGGGTTAGGTATATCCGTAAAAACCGTGCATAAACACCGTCACCAGATCAGAAAGAAACTTGGAATTCTTAAAGAGAAAGTAAATCTTCGATCGTACCTGTTGGGATTATCGCAAAAGTAATTCAATTAAATTCAATACTATTTTAATTGTAATGAAGCGGATACTCGACCATATTTTTTTAATGAGACCTTTACTCCTTCTCCCTGTATGGTCACCATTTCTTTTAGGCTACTACAGAAGTGGCGGGACCTGGGACAGCCGGTTATTTCTCCCGCTATTAATGGTTACAGCTCTGGGTGGTGGTGTATTCGTTCTGAACCAGATATTTGACATTGAATCAGATAGAGAAAACCGTAAACTTTTCATTCTTCCGGATGGCTTGGTGACCTTAAGAGCCGCGTGGATCCAGTTTATAATATTGGATATCATTGCAGTCTTCCTTGGGTTCTTCCTGGGAATACAAGTAGGTATCGCAATCGTTATCGGCGTTATCTTCGGAATCCTATACAGCGCTTCTCCCTTTTCACTCAAAAACAAAGCGACTACCGCGCTTCTCCTGAATGGATTAGGACATGGAACCTTAATGTTCATTATAGGCTGGCTGATCAATTCCGATTTTTCTAAAACCGCGATTATACTGTCAATTCCCTATTTCTTCGCATTCGCTGGTGTATATTCAGCTACCACTATTCCTGATACTGAAGGAGATAATGCAGCCGGTAAAAAGACCATTGCAGTTAAACTGGGAAAAAAGTTTGCGGGGATACTGGTAATTCTACTGGTTATTGTCGCAACTCTCCTGGGCTATATATTCTGGGAATTCGAAATGATAATCACAGGCATAATCGCGATGATAGCTTACCTGGTCTCCATCTTTGCAGGATTGAAAGCATATTTGATCTCCAATAAAATCATCGTCCTGGTTTTCACCCTGATAACAGCTTATTTATTCAAACCCTATTTTATTGTTGCTCTCACAATGATCTTATTTACATTATTATATAACAAGCTAAGGCTGAAAGTAGGATTACTATAATCATTTAAAAGGCAAGGTTTTACGGTGAATGAAAAGATGAAATTGAGCATAATATTAAAAACTTGGGGGTTTATATCTATACTTACATTGATAATGATCAGTTGTACATCAGAAGGCGATTTCAATCTCATCAGTACTGAACAGGAAATAGCGATCGGGGATTCCCTTTCAAAAGATTTGGATAATGAGTTGGACTTGCTACACAACCCGACCGTAGTGAATTATGTAGATAGCGTTGGTCAGAACATCGTCAGTGTATGTGGCAGGCAGGATATCACATATTACTTCAAAGTTGTTGATAACGATACTATCGTGAACGCGTTCGCCTGCCCGGGAGGGTGGATCTATATATATACGGGTTTAATGAGACGCTTGGATGACGAATCTGAGCTTGCAGGGGTTTTAGCTCACGAGGTTTCACATGTTGTGTGCAGGCATTCAGCTAGACAGTTGTCAATGAACTACACTTATTACACAATAGTTTCATTGTTGTTGGGAGAGAATCCTGAATTATGGGAGGAGCTTTTTGTGAACATACTCGGCACAGCGGGGATACTGCATTTTTCGAGAGAGTATGAATTCGAGGCGGATTCACTGGGAAATTATTATCACTACATTTATGGGTACGACCCGGAGGAAGGAATGCTGGATGTTCTGAACCTTCTTGGGGATCTGAGCGAAGAGCCTTCTCTTCTTGGTGAGTTGTTTTCAACGCATCCTCCCGCTTCAGATAGAATAGAAAGAGTCGAAGGTCAAATCGAGACCTTTAATCCCGAAGGTTTCCATTACGTTAACCATGACAGGTATAACGAGATTCTGGGTCTTATTGGAGGTCATATATTCAAATAATTGCGCAACTTACACGATCATATAAGTTGAGATGTAACCTTTATAATTACAGTATATGGTAAACTATGGAAGATGAAATTAAAATTCAGAATGAGAGGTTGTATTCCCTGTTTGAAACAGGCGACCTGGTCCATCTCAGGGAGGAGTTGGCGGAACTGCATGAGGCTGATATCACGAACTTTCTCTTAAGCCTGGATGCGGATGAATCCCTTGCGATCTTTAAGCTTCTTGAAACCTCTAAAGCAGGTGGTGTTTTATATGAGATGGATTCGGAGACCGCGAAGGATATTCTGAGCAGTATG
Organism: bacterium; assembly: GCA_016935765.1. Lineage (GTDB taxonomy): Bacteria > UBP14 > UBA6098 > JAFGQG01 > JAFGQG01 > JAFGQG01. The sequence goes on along the minus strand of JAFGQG010000185.1, from coordinate 15,567 downwards.
GATGACACGATGATCGCGGGTATTATCGACTCTATTCATCCTGACGAAGCGGCGGACCTGATAGGTTACTTGCGGCCAAAAAGAATGGTCAAGGTTCTCAATAAAGTCTCCCAGAAACATCGGAACATACTAAAAGAAATCCTTGAATATCCTATAGATTCCGCTGGCGGTATCATGACCACAGACGTGATCAGGATAAAGGAGACCGACACTGTAGAACAGGCTATCAGAAAATGTAAAAGGGGTTATCCACCTGATATTCCACTATTCATTTACTCAATAGATGATGATGGAAAACTGACCGGCATAGTGCGGTCAAGATCCCTGCTTTTCGCAGACGACAATGACAGGGTATCGGATATTAAAGACGAAGAAGTGTATTCTGTGAATATAAATGCTGACCAGGAAGAAGCTGCCAATATAGTGCGCAAATATGATTTATTAGCTATACCGGTAGTTGATGATGATAGCGTATTAAAGGGGATTATAACCAGTGACGATATTTTTGATGTAATCAGAGATGAGCATACCGAGGATATGTTATTAATGGCTGGTTCTTCGGAGAAAGAACCTTTTACTGAGCCTATTTACAAAAAAGCATTGCAGAGATTGCCCTGGCTGATTATAACTTTATTTGGCGGCTTGACCGGCGGCAGCATATTGAAAGGTTTCCAGTCCACCTTGAGTAAGATGGTAGCACTTTCATTCTTTATACCAATGGTTAATGCACTGGCGGGAAACGTAGGTATTCAATCCTCCACTATCATCGTTCGGGGTATTGCTACCGGCGAGCTTCAGTTTAAAAACGCTTTAAAAAATTTATTCAGAGAATTAGGGGTAGGAATGATACTGGGAGCTCTACTTGGGCTTCTTGCGGGATTCGGGGTCAGCCTGATCTCGGGTTCTTACCGTCTTGGGATCGTGGTGATGACTTCAATGCTTCTGACCATGACATTCGCTTCTATCAACGGGTTTCTGATCCCCTTAATATGCGATAAATTGGGCATTGATCCTGCAATAGTATCCGGACCGTTTGTAACCACTTTAAACGACATATTCGGAATATTGATCTATTTGCTTTGTGGGGTATTATTGCTTCAATTAGGTTAGGTTTTTTTAAAAAAGTAAAAATTTATTTTAGAGTAAAAACCTTTTCACCGTTTTTGTCAAACACTTAATAATACTGAGTTTTAGAACTATTATCTATTAATTATTCATATTGAAATACATAAAAAATATATAGCTTTATGAATATTTTTTATTTTTTTCTTGACAACTGGTTGTTTATTATATATTATTGGGTTGGAATTTGAAAGAAAGCAAGTTAAAAGAAAAAAAATGAGAACAAAGCAAATAAAATATATGATTAATAAAGAAGACAAACACATCCTTAACCCTTACTTTCTTTGGGTAGCTAACCCCCATTTCCAATCATGCAGTAAGGGTGGTTGAATCTTGTTGTTTATAGGGCTTGACCACCCTTACTGTTCCTGCCTTTAAGACTATAAAAATCTGTTTCCGACTTCTCTCAAAAATATCAAAGAATTTTCTTGCCAAAATCCCATTTAATTATAGTTTGTTTAGACCGTTTTTTTTTTGCTGTTTTATTAATGTTTTTTGATATTTCATCTGTTAAAAACATGAAACTTTAAGGGAGGAAAAAAATGGCAAACGTCTCAAAAGCCAAAGAAGCTGATCTCGCAGGACCGGGTATAAGCACTTATGAGAAATTGGAAACAGTGCTGCCCAACGATTATGAACCGTTATTAAATCGAAAAGAAACTCAGAAGGCTATTTTTGCAGTCAAAAATTATATTGAAGAAAATCTCTGCAAAGAGTTGAATTTGATGATGGTTACGGTGCCACTGATCGTTACGGCTGATAGCGGTATAAATGATATGCTGGACCGTGATGGTTCTCGAACACCGGTTGAATTCCCCTGCGGTTTGGGTATTGATCCACGTATGACTGTTCAGGTTGTACAGGCAGCTACGAAATGGAAAAGACCCGCGCTTGTCCAGTATGGATGCGAAGTAGGGGAAGGTATTAACACTGACATGCGAGCTGTCCGCAAGGATTATTTTCTTGACCACGACCACAGCTCATACGTCGATCAGTGGGATTGGGAAAGGATAATAAGTGATGACCAGCGCAATCTGCAGTTCCTTACCGATATTGTAAAAAAGATCTGGAAGGTTATTAAAGGCGCTGAGAGACATGTTCAGGAGATGTTCCCACAGTTGAAAACCGGTAAATACCCTGATCTTGCCGACGAATTAACTTTTCTTCATGCGGAGGAAATACTGGAAATGTTTCCGGATCTCCCCCGCAAACAGAGAGAGACCGAGGTTCTGAAAAAATATCCGGCTGTTTTCATATATGGAGTTGGCTGGGTCTTGAAAGATGGCTACCCCCATGAGATGAGAGCCCCTGATTATGATGATTGGTCAACAGAAGTGGTATCTAAGGATGGAAGACCAATGCATGGTCTTAATGGTGACATCCTGGTATGGAATCCTGTTACCAAGCGCAGGCACGAACTTACTTCAATGGGTGTTCGCGTAAATGGCGACACGTTGAAGAGACAACTCGAGATCACCGGACAGACGGATTTCCTGAAATTCAAGTACCATCAGGGCATCATAAATGGCGATCTCCCGCTGACTATTGGCGGCGGTATCGGTCAGTCAAGAACATACATGATAATACTCAAGAAAGCGCACCTTGGAGAAGTCAGTGTCACCGTATGGCCTGAAGAACTCAAGGCTATCTGCGAGCCGCGAAATATACACGTGCTTGAATAGAACAGGCGAATTACAAAAATCGTTTTATAGCATTAATGCTGTAAGTATTACCAGGTCTAGAAGCTGTTTTTTGTCGTTTATTATTTGATTCAAAAACAGAAGATCAGGCTGATTTATTATATATAGATTTAAACCAGGATGCTGTTAAGGTTTATCCATAAAAAACTTGACATTTATACCATATATTCTTTTATTAAAAGAGAATATATGATATACATTCACATCAGGAAGATAAGTGTTAAGACCACAAACTTAAACTATAAACAAGGGGAAGAGATGCGTACCAGAATTTTACTTTTTCTTCTTGCCTTCATAGCTCTAGCATTAATATGGGGATGCAAACCGCAACCTGAAGTTCAGACAGAACCGGTACCTCAGGAACAAAGCAACATTAAAGCTTTGGAATACGAGATAAAAGTCGCTTTCAGTAACGGTTATGAATACTACAAAAACAAGCAGTACTCCGATGCTATCCAACCATTTAAGAAGATACTTGAGCTGGATAAGAACTGTGAGACCGAGTTCTGTGAGAAAGCATATCGTTATCTTGCAGACACTTATATTCGACTTGAAATGCCCGATACTGCTGAGAACATATACAAGGAAGCGATCTCAAAATTTCCCTCAATAAGCAGTTTACACAGTGGCTTAGCCTTCATTTACTTAAAGGACAAGCAGAGGTTAGTTAACCAGCGTAATTCAATACTCACTCCTGGAGATTCCATAAGCACTTTGAGCGCAGAAGAAATGATCGAGTACGATATTATCCAGGATTCTACCGATATGGTTACAACAAAAGCAATCGAGGAATATAAGAAGAGTGTAGAACTGGATCCAAACGATAATGAAAGCATGAATCAGCTTGGAAGAATATACCTTGAGGAAGGCAAATTGGATGATGCCGTTGAGTGGTACGAAAAATCCGGATCGGTAGATTCAAACAATGTGGACATCTGGAACATTTTGGTAAAGCTTTACGAAACGCGGAGAAATAATGAGGGATTGATGCTTGCTTATCAAAACTTAAACAGGCTGCTATCTGAGGATCAGGATATCAAACTCGAATTAGGCAGGATTCATGGTGTATTAGGAAATTTCGAAGAGGCTTTAAGTGTATTGGAAGAATACAACAACACTAATCCACAGGACGCAAAGGGCTATCACTACCTGGGATTGGTTTATTTCCGTCAGAAAAGGTACAGTGAAAGTCTGGACAAGCTTAAGGAAGCGGCTAAGTTGAATCCTGAAAACCCAAGGATACAGGTCGATATTGCTGAAGTTTACAGGGATTTAAAAAAGTATAAGACAGCCTCCAATTATATAGACAAAGCGCTTGGAATTGACAGGAGTTATTACTATGCTTATTTTGTCCTGGGAGAGATATACGAGCAGTATGGGATGGCGAAACTTCCCGCAGACGCAACTCTGGACATGAGAGCTAAACTAGTATTCGAAGAAGCTACCGCTCAGTACAGGAAAGCGTTAAAGGACGCAAAATGGAATACTGCTGCAAGGAACAAGATTGATTTTCTCAAACAATATTTAGCTACGGGCGAGGAAAAAACACAATATAAATTCATCTATAAAGAACTTCCAAAAGTATATCTGGAGGATTTATGAGGAAAATACTGTTGTTGCTAATACCAATTTTACTAATAAGTTGTTGGGGATCGAAAAAGGAGAAACTGGAACACCAGGCAAAACCGCATTACGAGGAAGCTTTAGCGCAGGAGAGACTGGGCAATTTTGAACAGATGAAATTGTACCTTGAGAAAGCAATTGAAATATATCCTACATACCCACAAGCGCACATTAAACTCCAGGGTATATTGGGCAAGGAGCTCTCTAATGATATGCTTCTTGAAAAGTACAAAAAACTGATCGATGAGAATAAAAACGAAGCCGTTGCATACTTTCTTTACGGCAGGTTGTTGGAAAGCTTCCGAAAGCAACAGGAATATTATGAAAGAGCTTTGGAGATCGATCCTAACTGCCCGTGGGGTTACTATGGTCTTGGCTGGATATATTACAAGAGAGGAAGATATGACGATGCCATCGATCAATACCAGAAAGCGGTTTCCATCGATCCGGATAATTACATCTTCCACAATAATCTTGGCGGCGCTTATTTCAAAAAGGGAGTTTATGAAAAGGCGATAGAGGAATTCCTGAGATCCAAAGAAATAGAACCTACTTATCCCGCACCTTATAGAAACCTCGAGGCAGCTTACTACCAGAGAGGCGATTTCGATTCCGCCATTAAAATGCTTGAAAAATATATCCAGCTTGCCCCTTATGCTGAAGATATTGAAACCGCTAAAACAGAATTAAAACAGTTGAGAGGTTTTTAATACCTTGCATTAGAAAAGAACGCCATCTGTAATTAATAATTTGCGAATATTTCTCAGCCAAGAAAAAATATTGAATTAAAGAATAATAAAAAACGTGAAACAAAAAACGCATGACTGTCAATATCTGTAATGAGCAGGAAGCCTCTTAAGAAATCTTACTTAAAACCTTTTCTGATTTGGGCTTCCATACAGTTAATTATTCTGCTGGTATTATTTAATTTTTCATTATTTTGGGGATATAGACAACTTAAAATATTCCTTGATAACGAGCTTGGGGAGAACCTTAATCTCATTTCCGCTTTAATTGCTGAAAATATCGATCCGGAGTGGATTAACGAGTTAAGGATCGAACCAGAATTCTATACAAGGACTTCGTCAGAACGATTTCTTGTTAGGATATCCGAACAGCAGGAACTTGGCAATATATTCATATTGGACACCACGGGAGCAACCTTATATTCCAACGATTGGTCTCTTACTCCAGGGGAACCAAATCCGTATCTAGCTTTAGATTATTCAGCTTTTGCGATCGCTCTGAGTGGAATTTCAACCACGACGAAAATTTATGAATTCAAAAACAGGTTCACGAAAACTGCATACGCGCCCATACTCGACGAATGGCAAAACGTTAATGGAATACTGGGGATAGAAGCTGGTGACGAATACTTCAATATTTTAAGGGCTGCAAGGAAAGGAATGGTAGCGTTTTTGGTCGTAAGTTTAGCCTCGGTCGTATTGCTTCTCATCCTAATGATCATTACTTTTGCTGTTCTGAGAAGAACCGAAAGAGCGCTTTTGCAAACTGCCACATTATCCACAATGGGTGAAATGGCTTCTATGATGGCTCATGAGATAAGGAACCCCCTGGCTATCATGAAACTTTCCGCAGAGGAATTAGAGGAAAATCTTGACAGCGGAGGAAGGGAATTAACGGGTTTCATTCTTGAGGAAATCCAAAGGCTTGATGGCATAATCAAAGGTTACATGTCCTTTTCCAGCCCTCAAAGTGAGCCGCGCGAACTTATGAATCTCAACAAAATCCTTGAGGATGCAGTAAGCAGAATTGAGCCTGAATTCAAAAACCAGAACATAGCAATAAACTTGGAGCTGGGAGAATTGCAGCCGGTTCATGTTGATACAAATTCATTCAAACAAGCTATCTTAAACATATTGCTTAATGCAAGAGATGCTATAAGTGGAGGCGGGATTATTAATATTAATACATCGAGAGAAAAACATAATTCAGTCCAATATGCAGTATTAAGGATTTCGGATAACGGAACAGGCATTTCTAAAAAGGATGTTAAGAGAATATTCGAGATATCCTACACCAGCAAACCGGGGGGTTCTGGTCTGGGTTTATACATTACAAAAAAAATTGTGGACAATCACTCAGGATTTATTAAAATTGAAAGTAGAAAAGGTAAGGGAACGGATGTAATACTTGGATTCCCTGAAGGTGATGTAGGATGAAAATTTTAGTTGTAGATGACGAAAATAAAATTACACGGCTTCTAAGTGTGGCATTGACAAGGAACAATCACCAGGTAAAAACCGCATCATCTGGTGAACAAGCGCTTGGGTTGCTTGATAAGGAGGATTTCGACCTCATTATATCTGACCTTAAGATGCCAGGTATAGATGGTTTAAATCTTTTAAAAAGGGTCAAGGAACAGCAGCCGGAAACTGAATTCATTATAATGACCGCTTTCGGTACTATAGAAAATGCGGTTGAAGCCATGAAATATGGGGCTTTCGAGTATGTTGTCAAACCCTTTTCCGTGGATGAAATAAAACTACTGATAGCAAAAATAAACGAGAAATTAAACTTAAAAACGGATATTCGATTTCACAAGGAAGCAGAGAACGAGAGACAGGGACATTTAGTAGGTGATTCACCTACGATAAGGAAAACCAGGGAATTGATAGACAAGGTTGCCCCAACTGAAGCGACAGTATTGATCCTTGGGGAGAGTGGCACTGGCAAAGAGCTTGTTGCGCGCGCTGTTCACCAAAAGAGTCCCCGGAAGGATAACATGTTTGTTCCGGTGCATTGCGCTGCGATAACTGAAACGCTGTTCGAAGCTGAATTATTTGGCTATGAAAAGGGGGCTTTTACGGGCGCAGACAGAAGTAAGAAGGGAAGGTTCGAGATAGCGGATAAGGGAACACTGTTCCTTGATGAAATAGGCGACATTCCATTATCCATACAAGTGAAATTGCTGAGGGCAGTACAGGAGAAGACAATCGTGAGAGTGGGGGGCATCTCCCCTATTGAAACGGATGTAAGAATAGTCGCGGCAACTAACAGAAATCTGGAAAAAATGGTAAATGAAGGTTCATTCAGGGAAGATTTATACTACCGTTTTGCTGTTTTCCCAATAGAAACGCCACCTCTTCGGGACCATAAACAAGACATTCCGGTCTTGGTTGACAACTACTGCAGGAAGCACAATATTAAAAATAAGATCGGGAAGGATGTATTTATTATGCTTCAGGATTATAACTGGCCGGGAAATGTCAGGGAGTTGGAAAATATCATTGAAAGAGCAAAAATCCTGAGTGGAGATGAGCAGATAACTCCTGAGTATATTCTATTGCCCAAAATAAATGAAAAAACATCTTTTGAACCCGCTTCATTAAATATTGACCAGGTTGAAAAAGAGCTTTTAATAAAAGCTCTTGAAGAAAGTAATGGGAATAAAACCAAAGCTGCTAAAATCCTGGGGATCACAAGGAGAATGATATATTCGAAGATACAAAAATACGGTTTAGAGGTTTGACATGAATTCGGTAATTTACAAATCCCTTCTATTATTTATAACTGCCTTTTCTCTAATAACAGCGTCATACGGTATTTCATATCCGGATGATGTTGTATTACTGGAATGGGTTGGAAGTACCGGTTATGAAAATGATGGTCTTGAACCTGAAACCGGTTCGCAGCCTACCGAATTCATTTTTAAGGTAAAATATAAGAGTTCAAACAACACCGCGCCTGCCTGGGTAATAGTCAATTTAGACACTAGTCGTGACGGTTTCTTCAGCGAGAATGAGCAGTTTTCCATGAAGCGAGCAAAAGGTAGAAACAATAGGAAAGGTGTAATCTATTCATTCGCAATTACGCTAAGTTATCACCCTTCTAAATTGTCGTATCTATCGTATTATTTTACCGCAAGCGATGGTAAAAATCAATACTCGACACCCCTTGGGTATGGACCTGTACTGAAACAGGATCTATCCATGAAAATCCAACCTAACTCCTGGTTTGCCGGAAAGGACCTTAAACCCGCTTCTATCAATATTACGGATTTTGACCAAAGGATTATTATTACAAATACCGGCAATGGTTTCCAGAAATACGCCTTATCCATCTCAAGCGAGGATAAATGGGTAGTGGATGGTTGGGTTGCAGCTTCGAACATTGATAGTATAGATGAGAACAAATATCTCCTTTCAGCTGTCTTCACTGATAAATATCATAATGAGCTTGAAGAGAGGGATTTTAATGAATTCTATGATGAGGATGTGTTGACTTTAGCTCCAAAGATTGCCGAGGGACCGGTTTTCTCACTGGGACTCGATTCAAAAGGGCAAAATGTTGCGCCTGAACAAGAAATAGCCCTTTGGTTCAAGCTGGTAATGCCCACTTCGACCATAGGAGAACATGCCCTGGATTTACATACTATAAGGGTTAAAGTAATTTGTCTGCCCCAAATGAAGTAATTCTGATTTTTCTAAATTGTCTTTACTTAATATCACTTTCACATGAAGGTTTTTTAAGATTTTTTACGATACGTTTGTTTTTATAACAATTAAATAAATCTATTTATTAAAAACACACAAAAAAACCTTGCCATATTTTTATATTAAGTTTAAATTAATGTTGTTTGTTAAGAGAGAGAAAAAAATCAATAAATATTAATTTTCAAAATCCAAGGAGGGACAATGTCCAATTATTTCAAGGTTTTTGTTGGTTGTAGTATAATAGCTATCGCGCTATTATTCTTTACAATCCCTCAATTTAATGTTACGAAAATTTGGGGAGAAGGTAACCCTAAGCTAAGCGCTTTTCTCCTTTCATCAAAGATGTCCGGTAAGGATACTCACGAAACAGAGTCCCTGGAGAAAGGTAGCGGTTTATTATCCTCAAAGAGAAACAAGCCTGACGAAATTGAACAAAGAACTACCACCCTGAAAATGGGTGAGATATCCAGTGATATTGAAGATACCAGGGCTTTTGATAAAAAGGCGTCTTCCAAAGCAAAACCAGTTTGCAACAATCCTGCTCTTCTCACGGTCTCCGCTAACCAGCCATCTGGATTCAATTCAACAATCGGAAGTTACCGACCGAATCAATGTACATCAGATCCTGAGGCTCTGCGAAGAAAAGCGGAAAACCATTGGAATTCTGGTATCTCAGTTGATAGGGAAACCCGCGTCAGGAGACCCGGAAGTTCTAGCAAAGTAGGGGGCGAAGATTGCGCAACCGCAACTGCTATTCCCGGGATCCCATACGTCGATGATGGAAACACCTGTGGATATATTGATGACTATGATGAAGTATGTCCCTATAGCGCTACTGCTCCCGACGTCGTATATGTGTATTCACCTGCAACGGATATGATCATAGATATTACCCTCTGTGTCGGAACCACGAATTATGATACAAAATTATTCGTTTACGAGAACGACTGCGGTTTGCCAGCGATTGCTTGTAATGAGGATGCATGTTCATCTCCGTCATACGCTGATTACGTTTCAAGAATCCTTGGTTTAAACATTTACGCAGGTAGTGATTACTATATTGTAGTTGACGGTTACAGTACTTCCTGCGGTGACTACACTATAGACATTCAAGAAGCTTTGGTTTGTACTCCTGACGCTTCCGTTATCGCTCCGGGATCCTGGTCGAATAGCACTTGTGGCGCGGGAAATATGTGTATTTTATCTGATTCTGAGGATTTAGTATATGAAGTAACGATACCTTATGCAGCCATGTGGGTCTTTTCGCTATGTGGTTCAAATTTTGACACCTATTTATTCTTGGGAACGACTTGCTGTGGAAATGAACTCGAATCCAATGATGATTACTGCGGTCTTCAATCACAACTGGGACATTACCTGACTGCTGGAACATATTATGTTACGATTGAAGGAAATGGCGCTGCCTCATGTGGTGATATATTATTAGATATTTACTCTTGTGAAGTGGACTGCCCAGTATGGGCTTTTCCCGAAAATGAACCTTGTGGTGACGATGTAAACGGTGGATGCAACTCCACTCCGCCAGCTTTTCAAATAATAAATTGCGGAAATGTTATATGTGGTACAGCCTGGGCTGACGGAAGCATCAGGGATACTGACTGGTACCAGGTCACTACAACCGATACTACAGCTTTTATATGGACCGTTATAGCTGAATTTGATGTTCTCTGCGGTTTAATAGAATCGACACCTCCGGGTTTTGGAAGTTGTGACTCCATCTCAGGTTTTGTAAATCCTTATGATGTTAGAACTCCCTGCGATACTGCCAGGGTTAATACCGGTTTATTACCACCGGGTATTTATTGGTTTTTTGTAGCGCCTGCTAACACTGCATTTTTACCTTGCACCAGTTATTACGTTGCTTCACTCGAGTGTGTAGTAGATTGCGTTCCGGATTCATCAGTAGCTGCCCCATGTACTTTATACGGCAACACCTGCACCGAGAGTGATGACTGCTACCTTCAACCTGGTAGTGATGTGACATTCGAAGTGGACATTCCAACAACAGGAAACTGGCGATTTTCTCTTTGCGGTTCGTCCTTCGACACCTGGCTTGCAGTTGGGACAAGATGCTGCAGTAATGATTTAGGCAGGGATGACGATTATTGCGGTCTGCAATCGCAGCTTGACTTTTTCGACCTTGAAGCAGGGACTTACTATGCAACTGTTGAGGGTGTAGGCATAATCGATTGTGGCGATTATGAACTCGTTATAATCGAACTACCCGCCTGCACAGTATCATGTCCTGTCGGCGCGATACTCGAACCGGAACCGTGCGGTGATGCATCCAACGAAGGTTGTAATTCCACACCGCCGGTCTACACTACGATCAATTGTGAGGATACTATATGTGGAACTGCCTGGGCTTTATCCGGAAGAAGAGATACAGACTGGTACCAGCTTGCACTCACTGAATCCACACTCGTACACTGGCAGGTTATGGCTGAATTCCCCCTGGCATCATATATATTACAGAGTATCGATAGTTGTGAATCCACGATTACAATCGACTTCGCGGTAGCTGATCCGTGTGAGAATCTCTTTCTTCATGCTACACTCGATTCGGGGATTTACTGGTTCTGGGTAGGTCCTTCAGTTTTCTACGGAGTTCCATGTACATCCCACTACGTTGCTATTCTTAATTGCGAGGAACCATGCCGGGCTGACTTTATCCTCTATGCGCCTGATACCCTTTATGACAATACATGTGGTGAGGAAGATGACTGCAGCCTGAGAGTAGCCGAAGACCACATTTACGCCGTGGAAATTCCATATTACGGGCATTGGTATTTCTCCCTTTGTGAATCCGATCCTTCATTCGATACATACCTACATGTGGGATCTACATGCTGCGGTTCGGAATTAGGTGAAAACGATGATTTTTGCGGTCTCAATTCCCAACTCTTAGTCTATGGTTTAGACCCTGGCACTTATTATGTTGATGTTGAGGGATATGATACTGATGAATGTGGAGACTATGCTCTTGCAGTTTACCCTATGCCTCCATGTACTGTAGAATGCCCACCGGGAGCCCTTCTCGAACCGGAAGTATGCGGCGATTCAACAAATGACGGCTGTAATTTACTAGTCCCTGCCTTCACACCAATAAACTGCGATGATACTATTTGCGGCACATCTTGGTCCACCGACTCTACCAAGGATACTGATTGGTACGAATTCACAACAATAGACTCCATACACATTATCTGGAAAGTCGCTACTGAATTCCCTCTCGCAACTTATCTCATTATTGTACATGATGGTTGTGATTCTTTTGAAATATTTAATTCGGCATTTGCATCTCCATGTGATACTGCTATAATTGAAGGAGATATTCCTGCCGGCACGTACTGGTTCTGGGTTGGTGTAAACGGCTTCCTGAATATTCCCTGCTCGAGTCATTACGTTGCTACTCTAAACTGCGAAGCCGTTTGTATGCCGGACTTTGTAGTGACAGCGCCCGGCTTATGGACCGGGACTACATGTGGCGCTTTCGATGACTGCAGCCTCAAAACGACTGAAGACATCATCTACAAAGTTACTATACCTTACGCAGGAACATGGGATTTTTCACTTTGCGCCTCCTCATACGATACCTGGATGGCTGTGGGCACCTCCTGCTGCGGCACAGAGATCGGGATCGATGACGATGGCTGTACGGGATTGCAGTCAGAATTGATCGAATACGTTTACGCGGGAGATTACTTCGTTACAATTGAAGGTTACTCCAGTTGTGGAGATTACGTGCTTGAAGTCACAGAAATCCCTTGCTCTGTATTTTGCCCCGTATCCGGAATTGATGAGGCTGAACCAATGTGCGGGCCAGACTATGTCGATGACTATAATGGCGGTTGCAATTCAACTCCTCCAGTCTTTCAGAGTGTCGATTGCGGAGACATAATCTGTGGAAAATCAGGTAACTATCTGTCTGGCGGGTCAAGCTACAGAGATACCGACTGGTTCGTTGACACATTACACGAACCAACTAACGTAAAATGGGAAGTCGTAGCTGATTTTGAAGTAATTGCCTTCATTATTCATGGTGATTCAGGTTGTGTTAGTCCATTTATTCTAGAATCAGATACTGCTTTTCCATGTGACACTGCTATCATCGAAATGGAACTGGATTCAGGGGTATACTGGTACTGGGTAGGCCCAGCCTTATTTGCGGGATTATCCTGCTCGAGTAATTATGTAGCAACTCTAAGTTGTTCAAACCCTGGAGGAAACGATTGCTCCGATCCTATCGTGGTAGAAATCCCCGGTGATCTCCCTTACAACGATTTAAGTCAAACGACATGCGGCAAGATCAACGATTATGACGCCACCTGCCTTGATGGTTATGATGGCGGGGAAGATATTATATACCAGCTGAATGTCACATCAGACATTGTTATTGATATTGAATTCGATCCTCTTGGTACAACCTGGAGCGGAATTTGTGTGGATGATGTCTGCCCACCCGACGACATCTGCATCGCCTCTGTAAAGAACTCGACTACTGCGCCTCGTCAAATAAGTGGTTTATCTCTCACTGCAGGCACATACTACATCATGATCGATACCTGGCCTTCACCAAATTGCATCCCATCATTTGATCTCACTATTGATTTTCCACCTGATTGCATACCTGATTCAGTTATAGACGCGCCAGGGACATGGACTGGCAACACCTGTGGTGAAGTGGACGACTGTGATATCGATGCCGATGATTCTGAAGATTTCATATATGAAGTGAGCATTCCATGTGATGGAGAATGGGTTTTCTCCCTCTGTGGTTCTTCTTATGATACCAAACTTGGAGTGGGTACAGATTGCTGTTTAACAGACGTGGGATTCAACGACGATTATTGTGATTTCCAATCTGAACTATCCGTCGGTATAACTGCTGGAACTTACTATGTCACTGTTGACGGATATAGTGGTGCTTGCGGCGACTATGAGCTTGATATATATAAACTGCCTAATACTGGAGATGATTGCACAACACCCATAAGTATATCCATACCTGCTGATCTGCCATACCTGGACGCTGCACAGACCACTTGCTGCCGAACGGACGATTATGACGCAACCTGCCTTGAATACTACGACGGCGGCGAAGATATTATATACGAACTCGTTGTTGCTTCCGACGTTGATGTTGATATAACATTAGATCCAAATACAACAACTTATACCGGCATATTAATTGACGACGAATGTCCTCCTGGAACGGACTGCATCGAGACCAGTACGAGTGTTATTGCTTCGCCACATGGGTTCAGCGCGCTCCATTTGGCAGCAGGAACTTATTACATAATGATAGACACATGGCCTTCCCCCGATTGCATTCCCGATTTCGACCTCTCGATAGACCTGTATATAGCACCTGATTGCGTACCTGATTTCATCGTTGATGCCCCCGGGATCTGGTTTGATACCACGTGTGGAGACCTCAATGACTGCAATCTTAGAAGCTCCGAAGACCATATATGGAAGATCTATATACCCTGCGATGGCGAATGGCATTTCTCTCTCTGCGATACCATTGGTGATTCTTTAACCGATTATGATTCCTGGATGGCTCTCGGTACCTATTGCTGCGGAGATGACATCGATACTGATGACGATGGCTGTGGAGTTCTTAGCGGTCCATCCCTGATTACTGCAACACTTACTGCTGATACTTACTGGGTTACTATAGAGGGATATAGCGCAATCGATTGCGGGGACTACCTTCTCAACGTTTTCATGACCGGTGAGAACTGTGAATATCCTATTTATGTTCCCGGCATACCTTTAAATGATTCCGGGAGCACATGCTGTTATAGCGATGATTATGAAGAAGCTTGTCCCTTAGCTTCTTACGGTACCCCACCTGATGTTGTTTACCTATACTCACCTGCTACGGATATCTGCGTGGATATCTCACTCTGCGATGATTATACCGATTTCGATACAAAACTCTATGTTTATGAGGATTCCTGCAACAACCTATTCGCCTGTAACGACGATGATTGTGGTTTACAATCTGCCCTTTACGGTTTAAATTTCACTGCCGGGCATGATTACTATATCGTAATAGATGGTTATAGTACCTGTGGAGATTACAACATACAGATCACTGAGTGCATTACATCTTGTACTCCTGACTTCATTGAGGACGCACCCGGTGTATGGTTCTATTCTACATGCAGTGCTCTCAATGACTGCGATCTCAGGAGTTCCGAAGACCATATATGGAAAATGTACATCCCCTGCGATGGCGAATGGTATTTCTCACTATGCGATACCATAGGTGATTCCTTAACCAATTATGATTCCTGGATGGCTCTCGGCACATACTGCTGCGGAGATGACATCGCTACTAATGACGACGGCTGCGGATTATTATTCGGTCCATCTCTTATTATTGAATATCTTACTGCTGATACTTACTGGGTTATTATCGAGGGATTTGGTCCAGCCGATTGCGGGGATTACCTTCTCAGCGTTTCCATGACCGGTGAGAACTGTGAATATCCTATTTATGTTCCTAGCATTCCTCTAAACGATTCCGGAAATACATGCTGTTATGGCGATGATTATGAAGAAGCTTGCCCATTATCTTCCATCGGTACACCACCTGATGTTGTTTACCTATACTCACCTGCTACGGATAT
>JAFGQG010000184.1 GCA_016935765.1 bacterium | reverse complement strand
TAACGAATTAATATTAATTTCGTCATGTCCTTGTATTCCATATAACTAATACTCGCGAAATAAATACCTGACGGAAGTTCTCCGCCATCATCATTACAGCCATCCCATCGTATCTCTGAAGCAAGGCTGCCGGTCGTGAATTCTCTGACGACCTCTCCCCTGACATTATGGATAAGTATCGACCCGGTTGCAAATGGAGCATAAGTAGTCGATGGTAAGTTGAATTCGATGCAAATACTCGAGTTGAACGGATTGGGATAACCCCAGATCTGAACTGAAGCAGGTTTCTTGACCAAGCTAAATTCATCGATCCCCTCAACCGAATTTATACTCACATATTTTGTTCTATATGGCGGCATATCAAGTTGGACATAGCATGTTACCATGGTATCGGAATATATTGTCTGCAGGATATCTCCACCGTCAACAATTATATCTCTTGCGTTACGGGGCATGAAAAACTTCAGAAGCGTATTATCGAAATGTTCATCGAGATTATTGTCGATCGTGGCTATCATGCTGTAATTCTGCCCGTTGTTTGGCGGCTCGAAATCGACTGCGAAGTCCAGGTAATGGTGAAGTTTATAGGAAGTTACCTGACCGTTGGATATTCTTATTACTCTGAAAGCTCCGTTGTCGTTGCAAGTTTGGGAGGTAACGATATCCGGAATACTGCGTGAACCGAGAAGACCTACTTCGTCCAGGAAACGATGTCCATAAAGGGTCAGGTCCACACCATATTCATCCACCAAAGCGTCGGTTATCTGTGGTCCATCGCCATCGAACCTGCGAAAATCGCAATGATAGAATACAGTCTGCATCTCGTCACCCCGGCTGTTCGACCAATTCAGCGCTTCCTCAAGGAAAGTCATTTGATCGTCAGTGAAGCTGTACAAAGGCGATGGCGAATCAAAGGAGTGCAAGCCACAGTAAAAATCATTGCCATAGTTGAAGTGGTAGTCCAGAATGTTGCCGTAAAACCTCCGCCAGGTTATTCTGCCTGGAATTGGATACGTGTCTAGGTCCTTGAGATCATTGTTGCCTGGAATCACATAGATAGGTACTTCGGATTCCGCGAGAAGGTCCTGCGCAACCTCGTATTGAAATTCCTGGGCGCAATAATCGATCAAGTCGCCAGTGTGAATTACGAATTCCGGGTTCATAAATCTGAATTCGCGCATCAGCTCCGTCATCTCCTCTACAGTATTATCGTCAGAGTATACCGGAACGCTTAAAACAACCAGGCGGCTGGGTATGTGAGTATCAGTTATTTGAATAAAATAATAATCGTCAGTGATTCCGGGAACCACTCTCACTGCATTTCGCACCTTATCGGTTATACCGGTTGAACTCCTGACTCTCAAGTCATAAAGCTCAAATGGAATTTCATGCGACACATCTACATTCATGTGCCAGCGGTGATCTTCGTCATCATAGTAAAAATCAGCTCTATGCAGGTACGATCCGGTGACAGGGTTTTCAAGGTAAATGTACCAGAGCATATCATCCGAAGGCGCGTCGCAAATAACCTCAAACTCCCCTCCTCTTTCGACGATAGCAGGTATGTTGAGTATCGGTCTTCGAATGATATCGATCTCATGCGCTGCAAAACACAAACTGGTTTGAATGACAAGGATAAGAATTACAAAAATCACGCTTTTTTTAAACATTATTAGACTTCCTTAAGGACGAGGTCCAAAGTGAAAATTGATGCCGAACTGGATATCAAAACCTCCCATATCCAACTCTTTTGGCCATGTATCAAATATACTAATATCGTCAATCTCGTCTTTGTCCAAAGTATATGATCCGTATGTCAATTTAGTTATTTCCAACGTCAGGAACGTATATTTTCCTTGCAGAATGAATGAGATTATAGGGTTCGCATAAATTTCAGTACCGAACACGATATGTCCTCCGAATCCTCGCCAGTCTATTTTTACATTACTAGTAGGGGTATGAAATCCATTATTATCGTAATAACCTTCCTCCTCGGTTCTCAATTTTGCCCATGTTATTCCCCCACCTAAATAAGGATTCATTACAGTGGTTGTAGGTGCAATTCCCTTTATGGTTAAATCGAAACCCCCGGGACTGCCGTATAATTGATGGTCCCCAGTTTGTGCAAATTGAAAAAATGGCGAGAACTCCAAACCAAGATATGGAATGGGATATCCGCCAAACCTTAAACCGGGCGCCCAAACCGGAGGATCGAAAACTTCCTTACGATTCTCATCATTCAGAAAATGAGCTCCCGGTACTATGCCGATCTCCGCTACATATTTCATAAAATATTCACCCGGAGTAGAATACTTCCCCCTCGAAATACTCGGTTTTCTTGATTGAGCCGTCCCTGTACTAAAAGTGGTTAACGAAGGTTGGGCATCTCTGATATCATCTATCGCAAACATCTGGATTGTCCTGTCAACCGATACTTTTACTGAATCATTATAAACCTCGAGAATGGTGCATTCGACTATCTCGCCCGATTTCAAAATGAGAACATCCGCGTGACTAATTTTATATAGTAATAAAATATTTACTATCAACATCATTAATAAAAGAAAGCACCGTTTTTGCATGATTTCTCCTGTTAAATTAATATGTGTTTACTTTTTTATTGTTGTTGAATTCATAAATCCAATCAAAACGAAGTCTATTATACATTTTAAAATGGTAACTGTCAATAATAAACATCGTGATTTTTTTTTATGACTGCTGTTATAGCGATTTCCCACTTGTATTTGTGCGTTGAAAATATATTTGACTTTCGAAAATTGCAAAATAGTTTAATATTATAATTTTTGAGATGACTTTTATTTAAAAAGTGGATATTAAAGGAGGTTTGAATATGCATAAAAAATTAGCCGCTTTATTTCTATTAATCCCTATACTGCTGGTTTCTAATTGTGAGCGTTATTATCATTTTGAGAACGGCAGGATATCGGGTGTTGATTCAATCGAGGAGCTTGACGAAGTATCAGCCTTCAGTTTCGCTATTATGAGCGATAATAAGGGTGATTCCCCAACAAGTAAGCCGGAATTCGCAAGAATGGTCAAATGGATCGATTTGTCGGGTTGCCGTTTCGTGATAGGTTTGGGAGACCACGTTAAAAAAGGTTGGGAGAACAGTTTTCTGGATTTTATCAAGGAAAATAAATGGTGGAGCGGGAATTTTTATCCTAATATCGCCGATGGTGAAAACGAATACTATGGCGAAAACCAGGGCGATTGGTGCGCCGGAGCCCCTTTACTGAAAGCAGCAAACTTGTATGATAACCCTTATGTGAAAATGAGGGAAAACGGATGTGAATGCTATGCGCAAATACCCGTCGAAAACTTTACCATCCATCTGATTCAACTTCACTATCCTGACGAACCGGCAGAAGAGGAATTGGCTTTTCCGAATAGCTCAAGGGATTACCTGATGAATACCTTGAATTCTATCGATAAGGATTACGGGGATATAGTTATCGTGGCGGCTCATTCCCGCACAGGTTTCTGGATAGACCAGCTTTCCACTGAGCAAAAAACTGTTGTTATGGAAAAATGCGATATGCTTCTCTCGGCGACGACACATTTCTTTGAACGCAAGGTAATAAAAGGATACGAAAATAGCGGTCCTTTAATAATAAATACTGGTTCGATTACCTATCCGAACAAGTATTGCCCACCTGGATTTGTGTATGTAAATGTCCTGAAACACCCTCTCAGCCTGGTGGTGCAGTATCTCGATGCCTCGGAAGAAGAAAGAGAAATGCAATGGAGTAATTATGCGTATATCAAGGTAGTCGATGGTGGAATAATCGAAACTGATTTTCGGGATGTGAAACCTGAAGAAGATTTTAATAGGAGCGTCGGGTACCTGGAGAGAAGTTATACACAGGAAGAAATGAATAAGGTAGTCGAAGGTCTATATCTAACTGTGGGGGATGTTGATGACGCCTTTATCAATGCCGGTTCAGGACTTGCAGGGGGTGAAATACCCTATAAAGACCTGTGGGATGTATTTCCTTACAATAATGAAATATATATTATCACCCTCTCGAGAACAGATCTCGAAAAACTTTTCGAAAACGAGATTGATCAGATAACCGAACCTGAACTCAGGATCGCGATCAATAATTTCGAAGGGGATTACTTGATTAAGAGGCTGAATATACCCGAAGAACGCGTGGAAAAAACCGGCATCAGAGAGATAAATCTCCTTCAGAAATGGCTTAATTCTACAAAACAGGGCGATTTTCCGTTAGATACTGAAGATGCGATTTCAGCAAAGTAGAAACTGGGTTGGTTGGATTTATTAATAGCAGGATAATTGAATTTACTGCTCTTCAGGCAATCCGGATTCCATCAAGAAATTTGAAAATATTCGTTTAAGTTCTCTTTTTTCTTGATATGAATGTAAAAACAAATATTGCAGCTACTATTATAAGACCAATTAGCGATATTATCTTCCCGATTTTCCAGTATTTGGATTCGTATACGATAACGACTTCGTGGTCCCCTTTATCCAGATAGACTGCCCTGAACGCGTAATTTGCTGCAAATATCTCCTGTTTTTTCCCATCGACATAAGCTTTCCAGTCTGGGTGGTAGTTTTCACTCAAAACCAGGAAACCAGGCATATTCATGGTAACCCTGCATACGATTTTATTCGCGCTGTAAACGCTGATTTCCGCTCTTCCTGCTCCTTCTGCTGTCTCAGTTGAGTGTTTCACTCCAGGATCCTTTTCCAGGATAACTTCGCTCAAGGGATTGAACTCGGGTTTTTTTACTTCAATGAGAGCTTCTTCAGGTGAAGCCGCCACCCGGTAGTCCGGAACAACGTACGCTCTTTCAAGATTAAATAAATTTTTATAAATCGTATATCTGCCTGTATCATATACTTTCTGGAAATACCTAAAGTAATTTTTTAAGCCTAAAATTTGAGCACGACTCCGTTCATCGTACCGGGATAGGTCCTCGGGCAAAGATTGCCCGATTATGTATTTCGCGTTTAATAGGTTCAATAAGTATGGCATGCTTAAAAGGTCCTTAGGATTAAACATCACACTCTTCCCTGCGCCTATGAACTGCTGGTACCTTGCAAGCGGGTTGGGACCATATCCACCAAGTATCTGAATGCCATTCAATTTGCACAGCGAGTTTTTGTTATAATGCAGATTGAAAACGCGGTAAATCGTGTTATCCTGTTTTAGATAATTGATGACCTGGTCTGGAGCGTAATACTTGTTTGGAGGTGGAACCTCGCTTAAGTAACCCTTGTCCACACTCCAGGTATCATAAACGAAAAGCGGAATGAGCACCAATAACACGTGCCAGGGTTTCAATTTATTATACGTTAACAGCAATATAAGTAACGATAGCGCTATTCCTATGATAAATGTGCGGTTAAGCCCTTTCTGCAGATCAGGATAGTTCAATGCGACATTCCGGGCTTTATTCTGCGCATCATCCGTTCCGTGTTCAGTAGTGACTTTCGAT
>JAFGQG010000183.1 GCA_016935765.1 bacterium | reverse complement strand
GTCGGCTAATACGGTCTGCACTTCAGTTCCCGCAGAGTGGTCGAAGACGTCAGTACATCCGACTTCGCCTGCATTCTGGTCGTCGGTAGCATTGACAGTAATCACGCCCGTTGTTGGATTAACCGCGACAGTCGCAGCACCGGATGCGGGAGTGAATTCTATTATGTCAGTGGCTGAAGCCGCATCGTAAGTGTTAGTACCGTCGGAGATTCGATAGAAAATGTCCTGTATCTCGTTGGTCTCGTCGGTATCGGTGTCGTTCGTGATGTGTGTGTAAAGCTGGTCGTCGAGTTCGTCGAGACCGCTGTGTACTGTCCCTGCTCCTATATAATTGAAATCAGCAACGGTGGTAAGCGGCACATCGACGTCGTTGGGGTCTGCGGCTATGGTTATCGTGTTGGAGGGTACATCTTCGCTTATCTGGATATTTGCGCCCTCCTGGAGGGTTATATCATTATCGCTTTCAGCTAACTGGATGATAGAAGTCGCATCGGTTCCGGTTCCGACAGACAGGTCCTGGTAATTTAGAGTGGTCAAGAAGTCCTCGCTGCTATAGCCGTCGAGAAAGTCTGCGTCGAGTAAGGAACCTATGCCATCGTCGGAGCTTGCCCAGTCGATATCCAATATAGCTTGACCGTTCATGTTTATGTCATAGGCACCCGCGCTGTTGCCTTCATTAAGAACCGAACTCAAGTTTTGGTTTGAGCCTTCATCGCTTGCGCAAGCCCACTCGGTACCGCTCCACTTAATAACTTGACCCGAAGAAGGAGACGGAGCGTTCACATCGCCGAGATCGTCCAGGTTCATAGAACCACCGCTTGTGAGGTCGTATTCAGTACCACCATCATTTTTGAAATAAAGTTTGTCGTCGTCTTTTATGTACACTCTTCCAAAATCAGAAGAAGGAGCGTCGGGAGCAGCAATTGCTGGGAATTCAGCATAACCGTCAGCTAAAGTCAACTGTGTAGATGAACCGCCTTCCATCGTATAAGCCAGTCTAACGTTTGGTCTTTTATCATTGCCTGTGACCCAACTTCCTTCATAATCAAGACCATAGTAACACTTATTTGAGCCAAGATCCTCACCATAGAGCAAATATGGAGTAGAAGCAGTGGATGAATTAATGCCATACTCTATGGCAACTACAAGATTATCCGAACCATTATATTCAAAATCATCGATATCAATTGTAAACCAATCGGTGGCACCAGGGAGAGCATACGAAGCACTTTCATAGACAGTATCCAAGCCTGATCCAATAAAATCACTTAAAGTAGTCTCGGTAGTATGGCCTAATTTGACTTTTAAATTTGATAATGTAAAGGATGGCGGGTTGCCAAGAGTATGTATATTAAATCCTATTTCGGTTATAGTTGCAGTTCCCGAAAATCCTATATCGGATTGAAGATAAAGCATATGGGTTTCAACAGTATCTGATGGTGTATAAAATGGGAAATAGATATCATAACTTGTGCCAACTTCGACGTCGTTATCACCTGATTCTCCACCACCGCCTCCAGCCGTTGCTACGCTGAAGCTTCCATCGCAAACTTCCACATTTCCGTTGCTGTAAACTTTTACATAATCGTCTTCGGTGGATGCGTTGAGGTTATAGATATATGAACCACCGGAGCCCCACTGGCTTCCGCCTGCGCCTGCTCCGAGAGCCACCTGCTGCCAGCCTCCGCTGTAGAAGTACAGTTTGCCATCATTGTTTACATAGAGGTCACCAAGTCCAGCTCCCGTTGGCGCGGAAGCCTGGGGAGCGAGGTTCATCATGCGAGAGATATCAACATCACCGTATTCGTCCACGCGGAACAGGTCAGTAGCCGGGTCGTCGTGCTTGATGTAAAAATAACTGGCGAATGAACTCGCTGCATCGTCATCGTCATCAAGGATGATATCTACGCCGGTCGGTGAAGTTATATTTCCAGCGCCGGCATCGAAGTCGATATTACGGCTGTCACCGAGGAGTGTAAAGTCGCCGGTTATGGTGCCGCTTCCGTCAGCGGTGAATGATCCACCCGCAGTAACCTGGTATTTCAGGTCTCCACCTTCATTAGTGACCGCGAAGACACCGCCTGAACCGCCATCGCTGTGAAGATGCATTCTGAAGCCGTGTTCCGAATGAATATATAAATTCGAGCTTCCTCCGCCACCGGTTCCATATATATCGTTGCCGGTAAGGTAGAGCTGCCCTTCATTATCCACGAAGAAGCTGTCGCCGGCAGAAGTCTTGAGCTTCATGAGGGCAGGTGTGCTTCCGCCGTCCTCTGACAGGTTGATAAGCGCGTTAGTTCCAGTGTAGCTCTGGGCAGTCGAAGGACCGAGCTGAACGAAGTTGTCGGGGAGTTCCTGCAGCGCTGCCTCTACGTTGTCGGTCGTGTATATGTCACCGGCGTCTTCGAGGGGGACGTCCGCGCCGGAGACTTCTCCCGCTCCGGGTGTGGACCCGGGCGCTGACCAGTTTATTTTGGCGTCTCCAACAGCGCCGTCAGCAATGCTAAAAGCATGCGGACTCGCCATCAACTCCTCCCGGGGAGTTAGAGCGGATGCTCCCGTAAAGTCGCCATAAGTCCCGGCAGGACCAACCCAGACCTCTAAATATAAGGTTTGGTTCCAATCAATAGATCCGGTTGAAAAATCCAGGACGTCCGAAAATAATCCATCGGTGAAGTCAGCATTGGCAGGAACCTGTTCCCAGATGGATGTGCCTCCCGTTGAAACTGTGAAGAGCTTATAACCAACTGCCGCGGCAGCGTCCCCATCTACTGGATTCTCGCCATCGAGCAACTTGCCCTGGTAGTTTATCTTCTCGGGACCGTCCGCATAAAGAGGAAGAGTAAATAACAAAAGTGATAGGAATATCAAACCATACAAAAACCAAGGTTTTCTTACATTATACATTCTCTCTCCTTAATTTGATAATTGCTAAGTGTTCAAAATATTACATTATTTTTAAATTGTATATTTTTTTACACTCCTTAACAACTTATAATATAATTAATATGATATTGTATGTCAACTAATTATTTTAATATTTATTTTAAAAAAAAATCTCAAAACATTTAATCTATTGTACGTCCAATGGTTACAAACCTCTCACTTCATACTTAATGCAAATTAAAGCAACTAATAACTTTTAAAAACCCTTGAAATGTTTTCAATTTTACCTCTGTCTGGTATCCAGTAAACGAGTTCTTGATCTTTATAAAGCGGGGACTTCAACCTCTCGTAAGAGCCGGGTAAATGTCCATAAAATACATCCTTTTTCGGGTTGAAATCCCTCTGTTTTAAATGGTTTATGTAGTTACTTACCTGGTCGATGCTTAAATCTGTTTCCACCATACTTAATCCAAGTTTTATGAAAATATTAGTGAAAAACCCATCACTTAACTCAGTTATTTCCCAGGATTTTTCCAGGAATTTTTTGAGAAAAACCTGCTGTCTTTTACAGCGATCGAGGTCCCCCATTACGAACGATCTGTTCCTGACCCACTGTATTCCAAGGTTCCCTTCGACATGCTTATCTACATCAACTCCACCTATCAGGCTTAGCAAGCGTTTGAAATCATCGAAATTTGAGATAGTAACATAGAAATCTATTTTACAACTCAGAAGTTCCGAAATAGCTTGTTTTACAGATTCTTCCTTTTTCCTGGAATACATGTGGTTTATTTTGTCAAATAACTCTTCATCATCGTGAGATGGAAGCTCGATTTTCGTGTCCCTGGGTATGGAAAGAGTAAGTATTTTTCCACCCTTTGTGATATTCAATAGAATTATAACATCGCTTCTCTTCCTATTTTTACCGCCCTGGTCCAAACCCAAAATGAGTATGTTTGCTATTCCGGTATCCCCATAAGTCAGAAAATTCTCCAAAGCATTAGTATAGCCCAATTGGTTGGGAGTGTGCCTTGGCAGTGTATCTTGATAGGTGCTTTCTGACCGGGTTTCTACGTATTCCAGATAAGCAGACAATATACTGTCGTTCTCAGCAGGGAACGGGTTATTAAAAGTGGTATCGTAATCATTTTGAGGGAACGTAAAATGCTTTAAGATGTTTTGCCCTAATTCGTTTTCATTGTATTGGCTATAAGCGTTTAACAGGTAAAAAATAGTAATAATCGTCGAAAAAACTGCAGCTTTTTTTATTACAAACAACATTATGGAAACAAATATTTATAATAAAAAAAGAAAAACAATCTTTTTCTTAATTTTGAACAAATAAACTTTAATGCACTGTTTGCTTTCTCAGGGCACAGCGTATATGTCGTCCCTTTTTATTAATGAATATACAGTATTTTTAGACACTGGGATCCTGGGGAGAATATGGTTTGCATTCTCAAATTCCAAAGTCCCGGGGAGTGGGCACGGTTTCCTGATGCAGCTCATAAAGACCAGGAAGGAGTGACTATCGTTATTGAAAGAGTAGTTGTTCAGATAGTCCCATTTTGCTTCGTCTTTAGGAATGCTGCCGTAGGGGAATGCAAGGGATTTTACCATTAGCGACCTGAAACCCATTTCACTCTCCATATTCTTCATGAATTCGTCTATTGATCTATCGAATTCATCAAGGGGTATCGAAGCGAGGTTGTCGTGACCCAATGTGTGATTCCCTATCTCGAATCCTAAATCCATAAGGTAATTCAGCTTTTTCGAGACATACTTTTTCTGTCCGAACGGGATTTTATCCAACGAGATGTAGAACACGCCTCTCAGGTTGAAGTCAGGATGTTTGCGGTTAAAATCCTGCAGTACTTTGATCGCGCAATCGTCGTGAACAACCAGGTTATCGCTCTGGTTATGCACTACACGGAATTGGTCCTGCCACCCGTCGTCGAAGGTCAGGATATATGGTTTCTGGTCCTTTTTGAGATTAAAGTCAAAGGTCAGGAATTCCTGCAGCCCTATCGGTCGAAAGCCATTATCGTAGAGTATCTGCAAGTGGTCAGCGAAATCCTTCAGGGATATGTCCCGGTTATCATGTTCGGGGCATACATGGTGATAGACCAGGATCGGCACCCCACCTTGCTTTTTTTGTTCCAGGCTCTGGTAAAATGACAAAGCTGAACTCTTCAGGTTTGCCACGCAAGAATCCCTGTTAAGTGAATCGAGCAGGAAATCAATGTCGGATAATCCGAGGTTCTTTCCGGACGCGTATCCGGGCAGCACGGCTGCTCCTCTATATTCGGGTATAGAATGATTATAAGAAAAAATATCCAGATTGAGAATAATAATTATGACAAGACTCCCCGCAAGTAATATAAAAGCCGGCAGCGAATATTTGGAATACTTTTGTTTGAACGCAATCATTTTCAAGTAATAAAACTCGGGTCAAGTGTCTATGAATAATTAATGCTTGTTTTCATAGTTTTCTTGAGATCATTTGTTTTTGCTTTTTTATCATTCATCCAGCCATTTTAACCTACGAAGCCTTGGCGAAATGGGTCCGGTCATCTAATCAGGCGTTAGCTGGAATCCAATCTCTTCTTTTCTATTGCTAATGCCAAGTACTCATAAGTGTAAGGGCAACAGGAGTCTCTATGTATTCAGCTCATTAGAGAGTTCGGAAATTGATATCTCATCAACTGCTACTTTGAGGTCTTTGTCAACATAAAATCCAACCATACCCAATGATAGAGTCTCGTCCTTAACCACACCTACAGGATATTCATTAATGTATAGTTCGTAGTAATTTTTTTTGCATATCACTTTCAATAGGTTTTCCTGGTTTCCCTTTGAGATGTGCCTGGATGGAACGAGGTCCTCTATAGGCTTGACCAAATTCCAGGCGCCGTTCATTCTTTTTGTAAAGATGTACCTGCCTCCGCCAGTAACACCCAGGAGATAGAAGTTGTCAGGATCCTGCACTCTGAAAACGAGACCATATAGAAAATTATCGTTACCGTCCTCTTTCATAAATTTTGCTTGGTAAATGAAATCTTCGAATTTCCAGTTTTGATTGAACAGAACGACGGGTTTATCAGCATCGGAGTTGTTAATGCGGTACTGCCCGTTCTTGATGAAAATGGATTTATTCTCGTACCAGTTATTTGTGTTATTAAGGAAATTATCCACGATAAAAGTAGTTTGTCCTTCTTGTTGCGGCGCGGCATTTTGGAAACCTGCAAATAACATTTCTTCGAAACCTGAGAAGAAATAAAGTAAACCAAGAAATACCAATAGCGCGATAATACTTAAACCAGCTTTGCTGAAAAACTTTCCGCTCCTGGTTTTGTGATCATCGATACCTGGTTCTTTTATATTTTTTTCATTCAGTTCAAATACGCTGGTCTCAGGTTTTAAACCGCTTAGCTCCGTGTTTATCGTGTCTAATTTCGCGGTGAGAGTCTTGTGTTCCTCGTTCAAAATACGGTTTTTTACCTGCGTTTCCCTGTTTGAAGCAAGCAAGGTTTCATAATTGTCCAGCAGATTACGGTAGTTCTCCTTCAATTCCATGAATTCCATTATATCGATTCTGGGTTCCTTTTCTTTGAGAATATCAAGTTCTGTAATGATATGCTTGTTCTGAATGAGCAGGTCCTTGTAGTCCTTTCTAAGGTCTGTGAAAGCGCCATTCAGTCTTTCGTTGGTTTCCACATACTTGGGGATATTAGTAACGGATCTCTCAAAATCTTTCAACTTATCGCTGATGTTTTCGATAGCGTCGGAGTATTCCCTGAAATCCTTATCCATACTCTTCAAATCGCTGTTAAGGTCTTCCACGGTATTTTCAACCAGCTCGAGCCGTTCAAGAGCTCCCATTACGTTCGCAAACAAACTTGACGCCTTATTATTAAATGAATCTATTTCCTTGTTTAAAACATCACTCTTCAGGTCAAGTTCTCCCTCTATACCGGAGATCCGTTCTTTTATTTCACTGTTGAGTTTCTTATCATTCTTTACGGTGTTCTCGAGGTTCACGAAGCGGCTTGATAACTCATTTATAAGCCCGACAATCTCATTGAAATCGTTCTTAAACCTATCGATATCATTGTCGGATTCCTTCATTTCCTCTACATGTCTTCCTACTTCCGCGAGGGTCATAAAGCAATTATCAAGTTTCGCGTTTGATGTTTTGATCCTGCTCCTGAGGTTGCCGATACTTTCCTCATGCGTAGCTTGAAACTCTTTCATTTCGGTTTCAAGCGCTTCGACCTTTTCTATACTGCCAATCCCGGCATTCTCAAAATTATTTAACTTCTCGAGAATTTCTTTAAGATTCTTATCCAAAGCATGTGTTTCTTCAATTAATTTGCTATTCTCGTTTTCACTTGCTGCCAGTTTTTGTTCGAACTGTTTCGAGAATGTACTCAGGTCTTTTTCTATATTATCAACTTTGGAATCGAGGTCGCTTATCTTCTCAGGCGCTATCGCCACTTCCTGTATGATCTCGGATTTCATGTTCTCAACACGGTTGATTATTTCCGATGTATCTTCACGGTAATTCGACAACTGCTGACTTAACGAGTCTGCTTTTTCCTTGTACCTTGAGAACTCATTACTCATTCTATCCAGTGTTTCCTGAAGCTGCTCCAGCTGCTCCTTATCGTCAACAGTAGCAATAATGGATTTAACGTTCGATACGTCTTTGAACACTTCCTCCAACCTGGGAGTCATCGAGCCGATCTGGTCCTCAAGGGACTCATATTTCCGCTTACCATAACTGTTTAATTCATTGAATTCTGATGATAACGACTCTATGATTTCAATTTTGTTGTCGAGTTTTTGAGAAAGGCTTTGCACGCTTTCTTCGAAACTGTTGAACCGGTCCTGGATTTCATTGTATCGCTCTTTAACATCAACATTCAAGTTGGCTATTGAATCAGTAAGTTCACTCCTGTTATGTATATTTTGATCTTGACCCAATTCCCTGTATTCCTCTAACCGCGCGGAGAGTTCGTTTACCTTGACATTGATCTCCTGGATTTCGCCAACGAGAGAATTTATTTCGTATTTTATTGCTCCATCCTTCTCTCCTGAATGCTTTTTTTCTAAGGAATACTCCTGGCTATTATCACTTGCTTCATAAGTCGATGAATCCTCAGCATCTTTGGTCTCAGTATTCATTTCAGTGACAAGCTTATTATTGTCCATAAAGTTGTCCAGCAATTCAGAGAGGTCCATAAAACCTTTAATCTTAGAATCAGTTGGATAGCTGGCTTCCTCTATTTTACTGATAATGGAATTAGCGCTGTTTCTCAGAATTTTAGCACATGAAATTGCTTTTCCTCCTGCCTGGTCGTTCGCAGAATCACCCAGCTTCGGGGAGAGATGTTCCAGGATGTATTCCCTGTCAACCAGGATTTTGTAAGGAATTTTAAGTCTATCGAGAGTTGTGATAATTTTTTGAAAAGCGCTACAATCGTAGATTTTTTTGAAATGCACATCTTTGTCTTTCAATTGGCTGAGCATCTTCGAGCCAAACGCTGTTTCCCAATTTTTTATATCTTCGTTTTGTGGTATTTTAAAAAAAGTAAAATTCAACATTAAATCCATATTTGCCTCCAATTACTTTATAAACTTATTCTCCGCTTTTGTTTTTTTCTTAAAAAACTACTTTAAGTAACATGCCTAAATATATAAACATCAACAAGTTTGTCAACACAAATCTCAATAATATTACATTTTTTCACCGAAATCCATTAATTTTCAAACATGTTAACTGTTCTAGCTGAATCTTGTAAACAAAAATTGATTTGATGAAAAAGCTTATTGAAGCCTTGAATTCTAAGAGCAAAACGAATTTTTTTCCGGGAGTAAATAGCATATTTTATTTTTTTATAGCATAAATTTGCTTTATTGTCAACTAAAATGTATGACAATTAAGTAAAATAATTTTAACAATCTAATTTTTTACTTGTTAAATTTTCTAATTACTTTATTT
>JAFGQG010000182.1 GCA_016935765.1 bacterium | reverse complement strand
GTATTGAACATAGAGTTTTCGATACCTCGATTAAGCCCGGTAAGTCTAGTGGTCTATGACGTGAGGGGTCGTGAGGTTGCCTTGCTCATAGAAGAGCGGTTGCCAGAGGGACGTTATTCAATAAAGTGGGATTGCGGAGAGAGCATAAGCAGCGGAGTGTATTTTATCCATCTTCGAACTGATAGGCAGAGTAAGCTGCTGAAACGGATATATTTGAAATAGGCGTCTGATACTCAATTAGAAGTCTGTAAGTTGTATGCATGATTGTAAAATGAAAATTATCAGGAATATTATACATAAATTTGAGTCGTCTGATATGAGTATTTGGGTGTATATACTCATAATTTTCGCGGCTGTATTTCCGAGGGGGTTTTTGGATTTCCTTTTAAATATGGTGAGGAACAAAGGTTTAATATTCCTCTCCAATTATATTCTTCACTACCATCTGTTTTATACAATAATTATAATAAGCCTGGCTTTTGCAGCTTCAAAATTATCAAAGGTTGAAATTGGAAAAGTATTAAAAGTATTTATACCCTTTATACTTTTCGTAAACTTAGGACCGATCTTAGATTTACTTTTAAAAAGTGGAAGTGCTAATAGTGTCGAATATCTATATTTTTTTAATAACAGCGCTTCGGGCTTTGTAAATGGTTTAATAAGATTCTTTACTATAACTCCTCCTGTTGGTCTTTCTTTAGGTACGATAATAGAGGTCTATTTGATTTTGGCTATGCTCTTTATTTATATGTTTGCAAAAACCAAATCCATATCAAAAAGCATCGTCTTCTTCATATTCGGTTATGTGATTCTTTACTTGTATGCTCTATTACCATTCCTTATATTAAAAATGAGAGGACTACTACTGACAACCGGGATCATTACGGCATCCAACTTTGGCACTGACGACACCGCATTGTTTTATACGTTTATTCTGTCAATTTTATTTATAGGGCTTTTCCGAAGTACAAATGTGAAGGGATTCAAGCTTTTTTTGAAAAAACTCAGATGGACGAGGATAGTACATTATATATTGATATTTGTCTTTGGAAGTTATCTTGGGTTAGAGGGAAATCTATTGCGGCTAAAAAAGTTGGATTTCATCGAGGGTTTTGCGTTGATTTTTTCAGGGTTCTTAGCGTGGGTTTGCGCGGTTGTGGTTAATGATATATCGGATGTGGAAATTGACATGGTCAACGAACCGGAGCGACCCCTAATCACGAAAGCATTGAGCCGGCATGATTACCTTATGATCGCTGCGTTCACCGGGTTTATCTCGCTATTGTGCGCCGGCTTAGTTGGCTTTCCGTTCCTGCAGGTTATGTTTACTGCTATCGGCGTATCAATGATCTACAGTCTGCCGCCTTTAAGGTTGAAAAGGTTCTTCCTGATTAACCAGTTAATAATAGGCTTCGCGTCTCTCCTGATCTTCATCCAGGGATACACGTTTACTTGCGAAAAAACCGAAGGGTGGTTCACAAGTGTCCCATTTAAACTTATATTAGGTGTACTCATGATATTTACCCTTGCTTCATGCATAAAGGACATCAGGGATAGAAAAGGGGACAAGGAAGGTGGTGTCGCTACGATCCCGGTTGTATTTGGACCTAAACTCAGCCAGTTTATTATAGTACTCCTGTTATTAATATCATACTTATCGGCGGGTATTGTCCTTGATATAACCGCTTTTTCTTTCTATATAGTCGCCGTACTGTTTGTATTGTTAAATTACTTTGTGTTGTTGAAATACAATAACGAAACCTATTTGTTCTGGATATATTTCGTTTATGCAACAGTATTGTTGATAGGTTATCTGTGATTAGTCTTTGGTCTATAAACAAAATTGTAACAAGAAATGGTGGGAAAGATATTCGTAATGAAAATGGATGGCTGGATGATTGGATGGCTGGATGAATGGGTATTAAAGAAGGGAGAATAAAGAAAGAGAAAAAGGAAAATCCATTGCGAATACAGTCAAAAGACAACTTAATATTGTAATAAAATTTAGATTAAACTAATTATAGAAGAGTCTAAATAGGAAAAATGTTTATAATATGTAAAAAATGTTTTAAACAACCATCCATTCATCCAATCATCCTCTAATGGCTTCGATATATTTTGGATTTATTTATGCAGGACATTTGAAAATGATTTTAATATTTAATGATCAGCCATGAGATTTATTAAGAACATAATTCAGTACCTGGAAGAAGCAAAAGCAAGTTTTTGGATTTACGCGTTAATTGTGTTTGCTTTTATCGTTTTAAGGAACTTTACTGAGTCCTTGTCCAACTCACTGGTAGGTATTAAGGGTATAAGTCTCAATGATTATTTTCTTCATGCCCCGTTCTTTTATATCGGCATTTTGCTTTTTATATGTCTTTTTGCCGCAAGGGTTCTTAAGGTCGATTTTACTAAAGTCCTGAAAGTGTTCGTTCCGTTCATTGGGGTGATAAACATATCGCCGATAGTTGATTTTATAGCAACACATGGGTATGGTACACGCATCGAATATCCTTACTTTTCAGGCGACATTAGTGTTAGTTTTAGAAGTGCTCTTATAACGTTTTTAACTATAACTCCTCCAAAGTATATTTCTCTGGGAGTAACTGTAGAGATCTACACACTTCTTGTACTTTGCCTTATTTATGCAATAATAAAAAGTAAAAATGTACTAAGGATAATAATATTTTTCTTGCTGACTTATTTTACTTTATATTTTTACGCGCTTTTTCCTAATATAATGTTTATATTCAAGGATTTCCTGGTAAATTCCCGCATTATAGCGAGAAGCAGCGGGGGCTTTAGGAATTTTGGATTGCTTTACCTGGTCATTTATTCTTTTCTTCTCTTTCCGGTATTTAAAAGGATAAATGCGCGCGGGTACAGGTCTGTTTTAAAAAAGCTGCACTGGCACAGCGTTGGGCATTTCATTATTTTATTTTTCATAGCTGCCTTTCTTGGGACGGGGGGCTACCCATTCAGATTGATCAGGGTGAACATCATCGGGACATTTGCATTGGTTTTTTCGATATTTTTCTGCTGGCTCTCCGCTTTGCTAATGAACGATATCTCAGATGAAAAGGTGGACGCGGTAAATGACCCGGACCGACCGATTCCATCCGGCGCGCTGTCGAAGGGGGATGCTATGATTATTGCGGCGCTCTCAGGTTTTACAGGTTTAAGCAGCGCGTTATGTGTGGGATTTCCATACGCCCTGATTATGATGACCTTATTGAGCATGGCAGTTATTTATAGCTATAATCCATTGAGAATAAAGAAGATACCCATTATAAAGCAATTGACATTCGGTTTTGCGTCGCTTCTGGTTTTCCTCGCGGGTTATCTTTTTACACTGGAAATAAAAGCGCAAGGTTATGTTGGCGTTCCTCTGAAGCAATTGATTGGAGTCCTCTTCATTTTTACAATATCCTCCAGCATCAGGGATATTAAAGATAGAGAGGGGGATAAAATGGAAGGAATATTGACTATACCGGTTTTATTTGGTGGGAAAGCCGGGAAAATAATAACCGGTTTATTGCTCATTGCGGCTTATTTATCATCTGGTTTTTTCCTTGAAATGGGGCAGCCAATATTCTATCTGGTCGCTTTTCTATTCGGGGCAGCGAACTTCATTATAATATGGAGATACAAATCCCTCAAACCCCTGTACATACTTTATTTTATTTTCGTGTGCTTGACTTCCGTAGTATTTATGAAATTACTGCGTTAATCATCGTCTTCGTCTTCCAGGTCGAATTCATCAATTGTACTCGGGAAGTATAATTCAGCTCCATCCTCGACTTCGATTTCATTAGTGAAGTACGTGTGTATTTCAATTTGCACAACTGTACCGCTTGAAATGAAAACATCATAAAAATAGGTACTTGCTCCGCCAGTAATTAATTGTGGAGCGATCTCAGTACCGGTTCCATCGAAGATTACGATATTGTTTCCGTGGGCGAAATCACCGTTGTTTATCCAATCACCTGCCAGGAAAATGGAATCTGCTGCGGTACTGGTGAGATGACCGGAACCGTTTATGGTTAAATCGCCATTTACATCCAGGAGGTCTGCTGTTTGGTCCATTGTATAAGTGCCGGCAACCAGTACATCCCCAAGCACTTTAGTAAGTGGATAGTAACTTGCGCCGTTGTCATGATTAACTGAACCGCTGGAGCTGATGCTTAGAGCGTCCATTTCCCAGTAGTCATCCGGAGAATTATACACAGTAACAGGGGAGTAAACGAATACATTGCCCCAATCGATATCTCCACCGTCATCAGCGCGGGAGTAAAAATTCGATGTTCCGGCATTCAGGTTCAGGATATGGTCACTGGGCAGGTGGATACTCTTGTTACCAGTACCGCTTGTACCGAAGTTCGCGCCGCTGTTATTTATCGTACCACCTCTCGAGCCGAATGAGCTGCCATCGAAGAAGTAAAACTGAGAGGCTGAGTTGTTAATAACGCCGCCATCCTGTGAGAGATTGCCAGATACGTTGAGAGCGCTTACATCGTTGGTGAAATTATCAGCGTTCCAATCTAATATGCCGCCGGCATAGACTATCGTACCATCTGTATAGAAATCGGTCGTTGTGACACCGGTATTTCCTTCAAGCTCACCACCATTATATATATAAGTAATTCCATCAACATCCACGTCGTTACCGTTTGTATTGAGTTTGCCATAGAGGTCTAAATCATTGTTGATGTCGAGTTCGTAAGCAGAACCGCTGAGTTTAGCTCCAACTTCCGTTTCAACCTCGAAATCATAAAAACATACGTCTGCGTCATCGATCTCAATGACTACTTCGTAGTTTGCTCCCCCGCACTTGAAAGTACCACCTGTAGCTTTCCATGTAGTGTTGTTATAGGCTGTTACATTAGTGTAGAAGGTCATGGTTCCACTGGTCATGCTGCCGCTCGATCCATTCTGCAGGAAGAATTTGCCATGGTCTGCGGTTTCGTAATTATTCGTTACGGTACCTCCAGCAACAGATAATTTACCATATACATCAAGCGCGTCCCCCAGGAAAAGGGAGGCACCGGAATTAACGTACAGCTCACCATAAACCCACATATCATAACTATGGTAAACTTCCAGTTCGCCTCCGCTGTCAATGTTAAGTGTGGCTCCTGCTTGGATATTGATATCCCTGCACTTATTTCCTGTGGATGAGATACGCGGGAACCTTCCGCCTTCGGGAGAGGTAGGTATCGTAACCAGGTCCGGAGTTGTGGAGGAAGGAACCACGTTGCCGCCCCAGTTGCGCGCGTTGTCCCAGTCATCGTCGTCGCATCCATGCCATGTACCGATTGGTACTTCGTAGCCGCAGCAGCCAATTACATAGATAAGGATATCTTCCGCATCTTCCATACCAGCGCCAGTCGGCCAATTATTAAATACAACATCGTAGTAGTGGTCTCCACAGTCCAGCGGATCTACGGTATAAGGAGTGTTTACATCAATGTAAAAGTGCTGGGCATAGACATCATCGATGACATCGGGAATTCCCCAATCAGTGACGACCTTAACCTTGAAAACATCGTCGGGAGGTGTCTCGCCAGCAATGTCCGGTCTTCGGTCATATAGAATTACGCCTTCAACGGTAAAAGGATCATTTGTCAGGATGTGTATATCAGAGGAAGCTGGTGTAACCCCGGATATGTACACGTCGTTTTCTATCTGCATATTCATATCATCACCGTAGGTGGAATACCAGGAAACACCATCATCCATAGGATCGGAGTCGCCGTCGTCGCTTTCCACCCTGTAATGAGGTACCACGTCGAACCCGCAATCGTCCGCGTTCTCCATGTTCCACTGCGGTGTCAGCGTTATCGTGTATTTATAACCGATGGTTGACAAGACCTCTCTTGTGACGGAGTTCACTGTAACGCGAGTAGGATGTGATACTGTATAGGAACCCGCGCCGGCATCGATATCAAAGGTGATGGTGAATAGCTCATCGAAATAGCCATCGTCAGTTTCCACCAGGTATCCAAAATAGCCATAGTCCAGGTTAGCGGCGCCATCCATGTCTATGTAGCGAAGTGACCACGTATATTGTTGTCCGGCATAGCATTGCATTTCTGAGAAACTTGTTCCAATATCGTACTCAAGGTTATACGCTTTAGGAGTAGTCCTTTTAACATTAAAAAGGTAGGGAGAATTTCCCATCCCTGAGGATGAGTTACTTCCGCATTCGAACCATATGAATGCGCTGCCACCACCAGTTACAGTTAATTCTATTAAAGGATCTAATCCTCCACAACCGTTATCATTTTCTCCCAAAAGGCCGGAGCAGCAACCGCCATCATAAACCCTCATATAGGTATCCCCGGTACTCCCACACATGTCTATATCATATTTCCCGTGTGAGAAAAATCCCTCGAAGAATGTATCGTAGTACGGTCTTCCGGAGCAGTCATCTGTACAACCCAACATACCTGAGTAATAATAGGTTTCTGCGATTTCGATTGCTCCGGTACAGGTTTCGTTAGTTGGAGGTATGCAAGCGCCAAGCGCTTCACTCTTGTAGGCTAATACGTAAGTCGCCCCAGCGACGTAGTATTCACTTACTTTGAGGTAGTAATATCCATCAGCTGGGGGAACCCAATCCTCGTATGAAGTGCCCAAAGTTGTTGCGTCGTAGCTGCAGCCTGATTCACCGTCAACATACCAAAGGTCAGCGCCGGCGGCGGAGTACATAGTGAAGTCACCGTCACCCGGACTGCAATACCCGCCGACTCCATCACCACTGCATATTGAAAAGTTATACATGTAGTCGCTATCGAGAAGCATCCGGTAGATCCTGCAGCCACCGGGAAGGAATGTTTGGGGACCGTGAGTTTGCCAGGAAGCGCTAGGGGAGATTGTATAGTCATACGCTGGAGGAACCACGCAGATTCCGCCTGTAGCTGCATATTCTACGAATAATTCAGTTCCCGCGTAGTTTATTCCCACACCGTCACTGGATGAACCGCAGTTCATTCCGCAATCGTTCCCGCAACGAAAAGCCATTACGAAATAGGTATAGCCTATCCTTGCTTGTAAATTGCTGGCCGCGGAAGTTCCCAGCGTAAAATAACCGGATGATGGGAACCATAGGTCTCCACTGCTGGAGTTGTAAACATATAGAGTATTATAGACTCCTCCTGTTCCGGCGTAATCGAACAGGTCATCGCAAGTGCCATCGGTTGAGGGGCTGGACCAAAAACTGCCGTCACAGGAAGAAGGTTCATCGTAGCATTCAGAGCACTGAATAAAATCAGGATAATTACCTGCTGATCGGTAATAACTTGATGGCAGTATCGAGTAGTTGGTCCATCTACAAAACCTAAGGTATGTATTGTAGTCAAAGATCCAACCCCATGCTGAGACACAGGGATCCCTGTCACGAAGTTTTACCTTGATACCTACATTTGATATTGCGGATCCACTGGCTATAGAGCTTATATTGAACTGTACAAAACCTCGATAGAGGTCCTGCTCATACCAGGAACCACTCCAGAAGTCATCATGATGAACCACGTGGAGACCTGTCCAGCAAGTCAAGTCTTCACTAGGGGTGCAAACCCAGATGCTAGCTTTTGTATCGCTTTCCTCATATTTAGCTGAAGCTCCATACCGATAGTCACCGATGTAATCGTCCATTGGGCTTGTTGGTGAGGGAGGCAAGCTATCGCTATCCGCCCTGCTTCTCATTCTTGCGGGTGGGTTATCGAAATCGATATCGTGCCATTCTCCTTCAGAATCCTGATAAGAGGTGGGAACCGTTGTAAAAATAGCGTATATTTTACCGTTTTCACCGAGATAATGCCGTGAAGCAGGTGTGCGGAGATGAATTAACTCCGCTTCAGGATCTAAAGCTCCGAACTTGTAATCACCATCGCGCTCAGTATTTTCAATAGGCATCGGTCTTCCATAAGTAGAAATATATTCGTCAGAATTCTTTTCCGGATCTGGAAAATTCTCTCTTTTTTCAATTTCCTTGATATCCTCCGGAGTGGTTGGATCGGTGTCAATAAAAAACCTTTCAGGGTTCTTTAAAGGTTTAATGCGGGGTCTTTTACGTGCTCCAGCATCCCCGGCTTTTGAACCCTTCCTTAAGTCCGCATCGGATAGCTGCGGTTTTTCAACGATTGTGGCTTTCGAAGGGGTAGTTTTTTCAACGAATCTCCTCGAATCACTGCCATCAAAAACAGGTTCTACAACCAATAGCCCTTGATTCGCGGGTTTTTCGTCAAGTTTTTTTGAATTTCCCTGCTTGTCGTCCGCCTCGGATGGAGGATTCTTCATCGAATCGGAAACGTTCGTGCCTTCGTCGGGTTCAGCGGTTTGAAGAGCTAACAACCCTGATAAATCAAATTCCTTCGCCTGTGTCTGGCTGATACTGTAATTATGTGAATACAAAATAAACAAACACATAAACCCAGCAACCAAAAACAATAGCGGAACAATATATTTTCTTTTATACATCGTTATGATCCTTCTTTCAGAACTTTATTTGGTTTAATACCGTTCCGGATATAACCGGATATAAGCGGTATAAACGTTATTTCGATTTACTATATTGACTCCTTTTATTTTCATTTAAAAACCTTAATTAACTCTATTTTTAATCCATCTATCGTAAAAATTCTTACTTTGTCTTGTTTATTATAAACACCTTCCAACCTGTATTTTTCATCCGTTAAAACATATCTTTCTAGAGTAGCTTCATAAGGATCGATAATGATGTATTCTTTGACACCGTATCTTTCATATAAGTTCTTCTTAATTCCCTTATCGTATGAAGCTGTTGAAGGTGAAATAATTTCAATTATTAAATCTGGTGCTCCTTCAATCCCTCTTTCAGAAAGTAAATCCTGGTTTTCTTTACTGATAAAAACTAAATCCGGTTGAACCTGGTTTTCTTCTGAAAGGACAACACCCACAGGGGAAAAATAAACTTTGCCTAATCTATTTCCTTTTACGAAAGCGCTTAAAATCTCATAAATATTCCCCAATATTTCCTGGTGTAATAAATTAGGCGGTGGAGTCATAATTAGTTCTCCTTCTATGATTTCATATCTGTTCCCGTCGTCGGGAGTGTCCCATAAATCGGTGCATGCTGCATTACTCTTCTTGTATTTTACTGCAACAGGTTCTGATACTTTATCAATCACTTACAACCACCTTTAATTACTTTAAGCATCCTATTAGTTACTCTAAAAATCAGTAAATTCTCTTCTTTTTAATCCTTCCAGACCAAGCGTTCCATCCCTGTGATTAAGGGTAATTTCCCATTCCTCCATAGTTGTCGCGCCTATAATCATATCTATTTTCACACCATCCACTTGACCCAGGCTATCTACTAAACTTGCTTTCGCGTCAAAAACATGGCCATCTATTTTTCCTTCAAGCAGACAATACTCCTTAACTACTATTGCTTTTCCGCCCAAACCAACTTTATACGGTACAGAAAGCTCTCTAACTGGTGCTCCATTTAAATTATGGCTCACAATATAAGTATGAAAAGATCCAGTATCGAATAATGCTTTCACTTTTCTTCCTTCAATCTCTATTTCCTTCACAATTCTCATAACATATTGTCAGTTTATGCATCCATTACATTTTCAAATATACAAATCAGCAATTAACGGGAAGGGCGCGGATCTTATTGTAAAAATCAGCGCCCCGTTCCGTTATTATCTCAAACCTCCGTTTTTATCGTAATCATCTACGTTAATGAAGACTTTGGCTTTATCATTGGGGTCGCGCCTGTTTATCTCTTCAGCCGGAGCTACCATGTCTATTCTCTTACCGGAGAGCCTGTAACTGAACTTGGCGGTCATATCGCCGGATAGAGCTTTCACTCGCAGAAGCGAGCCCTCCATTTTTGCGGTCAGGTAAGCATCGTCCTGCGGGGTAACGAACGGGATGATTGTATTTTCAGCGACCACGTTATAGAAGAGCCAGAGGTCTGAGGCTTCTGGCTGCTGCGCGAGGTCGATCTCAAAAATACCGTTCACGAGTTTGCCTTCTCCGACCACGTCAGTTCTTAATCCGATGCCTTCCCAGACCCATGTCGCGTATTGCTTATCATTTATCTGGACCACCGGGTCGATCTTCTTCACGTCGATCTTCTCGACGTTCTTTATATAGCCTTCGGAAGCGCCGGTTTCGTGGATCTCTATGTTACTTCCATCCCTTGGTGAGAGGTAGTCTCCGTTATCAACCCAGTTGCCGTCACCTTCGATATCTCCAGTCACGGTTAGGTTGCCGGTGATATTTACATCGCCGACGAAGTAGCCAGCCCAGTCGTCACCCTTTGTGTAAACTCCATAATCGCCATTTCCGGGACCGCTGCCGTCGGTTATATGGTATCCGAGGTATGCAAAGGCGTTATCGGGTGTTACTGAATATGCTGCGTAAGCGCCATAAACTGAACCGACTGCATATACACCGCGTTCACCGCCTGACAGGTATCCTGCGGCGTAGCCGCCA
This sequence comes from bacterium, assembly GCA_016935765.1. GTDB lineage: Bacteria > UBP14 > UBA6098 > JAFGQG01 > JAFGQG01 > JAFGQG01. The sequence goes on along the minus strand of JAFGQG010000182.1, from coordinate 406 downwards.
TCGCCCTTCACGGCGACCCAGCCATTCGTTGTCATTGTAGTGAGCGCGCCTTTGATAGCGTCACTTGTATTTGTGCCATAGACAGCGGCGGTCAAATTATCGGAACTCTCCGTTTTTCCCCAGACGCCCTTAATGCTTCCTGAAGCTCCACTTGCGTAACCCATGATGGAAGTAGCAGTTCCAGTTGCACTGTTGATTACATAAAGTTTATTGTTGCCTGGATCGTCAGTTCCGATAGCCACGTCGTCGGTATTATTGTAAACATGATGATTCACGCCGTCAATTTGCCAGTCGTTGTCGGAAGCGGCAGAAATGGCATCGTCGAGGTCGGCTAATACGGTCTGCACTTCAGTTCCCGCAGAGTGGTCGAAGACGTCAGTACATCCGACTTCGCCTGCATTCTGGT
>JAFGQG010000181.1 GCA_016935765.1 bacterium | reverse complement strand
GAACGACCCCTGACATATTTCGTGCATTAGTGGCGTTTTTCTTTTTACAATCCAAAATCTCTACTTCCTCCAAACAGACTAATTATTTTAAAGTATTGGTCAATAAAATTAATATATTCCTTAATAATATTAATAATATTTAAATTTTTACTTGACAAAATTAATTTATATCTTAATTTTGAGTTAGATAAATTTGAAAAGAAAAAATATTAAGAACTACCGGGAGGAAATATGCTGAATAAATGCCCAATATGTGAAGGTAAACTGGACATAACCGAAGTACACTGTAAGAAGTGCGGAACGAAGATATCGGGGCGCTTTCCCATGAGCAACATCCTGAATCTCCCACCCGAACAGATGGAGTTCGCGATAGTTTTCCTGAAGAACCGCGGTAACATCAAGGATGTCGAGAAGGAGCTCGGGGTCTCCTACCCCACCGTGCGCAGCCGCCTGGATGACGTCATAACAGCCCTGGGATTCCAGCCGCGACCTGCCGACAGCGAGCATGGAGAAATCCTCGAAAAACTCGAGAAACAGGAGATAAGCGTGGACGAAGCCCTGAAAATCATTGATAAAAGGGAAAAGCTTTAGTTCACTTTGTGTATTCTTTAACAAAAAACATGAACGGTTTAGATTCAGGAGGATATTCATGGACGATAGTATAAGGAAAGTATTAGAAATGCTCTCCGAGGGCAAGATAAATGCCGAGGAAGCCGAGAGGCTGATAAACGCTCTCAAAGGGCCTGAAAGAAAAGACTATGCCAAAGGTTTTACCGACAATATATCGAAGGGGGTAGCCAGCATACTTGAATCGGTGCCTAACTTTGTGGAACCGTTCGTCGACCCCATCAATGTCGGGACCATGGAAACAATAGACATGGAGAACAAACAAGGGCTAGAGGTAAAACTCATCGGCGGCAGTTTGCAATTCAGTCAAAGCGATACCGGAAAACTTGATGCTATGAGCAATACCGGTATTGTCAGGATAAACGAGGAGGGGGACCTGGTATCCATTAAAGTCGTGGGCACCTCAATGAACCTGGAGGTTCCAAAGATAAAAACGCTTCAGACAAAGATCATGGGTGGGAACATCGAAGGGTCATGCCCTGCAGAGGAAATAGAACTGGTCTGCAAAGGTGGGGACATCGACCTGGCTTTGCCATTTTGCAGGGAGATAAAATTCAATGGCTATGGCGGTAACCTTTCGTTGAGAATCCCGCAGGACGGCGACTTCGATATCCAGGTAAAAAAGTGGATGGGTAATTTCACTACCGACCTCCCCCTTGAAGTTCTTGAGGATACCGATAACTACTATAAGGCGAAACTCAATAAAGGAGGTAACCTTATCGAGATAGAGTGCAAAGCTGGCAATGTTTTTTTGAGTGGTATTGAACCGAGTGACGGGGAGAACGTATGATCATGAATCCATTGTACTATTTAAAGGAAGAAGAGTATTCTGAAAATAATGATTTACTAATAAGTTTAATAAAAAGAGGAGGAAAAAATCATGAACGAGGAACAGAAGAAAATATTAAGGATGCTTGAAGAGGGCAAGATCACTGCTGATGAAGCGGAGAGATTACTAAAAGCGGTCGAGCCCGGTAATGAGGAAGTTGACAGTGTAAAAACAACCACCATCATTGAAGACCGTGGCGTGAAAGGTAAAGGAAAAGCGAAGTGGTTGAAGGTTAGAGTATATGAACAGGACCTCGACAAGCCGAAGGTGAACGTCAGGATCCCGTTATCACTGTTGAAGATAGGGGCAAAACTCGGCGCGAAATTGAACGTGGCTATTCCGGGCAAGGCTCATGATGTATTACAGGAAAAGGGAATCAACCTGGAAAACCTGGAAGACCTTGCGGCTGTTGGGGAACTTGTGGATACCCTGTCGGAAGAAGCGCCTTTCGAACTCGTGAACGTCGAAGACAACGAAAAAAGGGAAAGGGTTATCGTGGTCATCGAGTAGAGTCATCCTGAAACCTGAAAAAAACCGTAGTTGGAAGTTAAAATAGTCCAAATCTATTTAGAATGATCGATCAATTCTTAGGACTGGCTTTACGAGTATGTTAACAAACTTAATGGGTGCATGGATGCAGAAATGCTTAATGTCTAATGATAAATGATTAATAACAGATAAGAACAAAATAGGACTCCAAAAAACTCAAACTTTAATCTGTAACTCGGTGGTTTACTTTTTTTATTTCCCCGCCCAAATACGCACTGGCACAGTCAGCGTTTACCTTCAGTAGCCCTAAATCCAATAACCTTCAATTGACTATGGCGTAGGATAGCACTCCGAAACCCACTCCTTTTATTTCTTCCTAACTGCCTACTGTCCACTTTTTTTCTCTTTCCCACCGCATTAATACACATTAGCTTGTATGCAAATATCCCAGGGAGTTTGATACCGGTGTGTTAAATATTAGCTAATTTCAAAATATTCTTTTATAATTTCGGCATACAAAGTTAATGTACTCCGACACCCTCCCCTCTTTTATTTTTTCTGACTATCTATTGTTTGCTAACCAAAAAATTTTTGGTTTTAGGGGTTTGTCTTCACAAACTTCATGCTTACTGCTTTCTATCTTTTCTCTGTGGCTCTGTGGTTTTATCCTTCTACAGCCTCCAGAAAATAGCGATAGTGGGCAGGAAGTATGTCCAACTATCTTCCTTGTCAGTATCCACATCGATAACTGATCCGCCGGCAATATTTCCGCCAAGCTGCAGATTAAACCTATCCCATGAATGAAGGTACGATATCCCTACCCGGTAGTATTCGAACGTCAGGTCATAGGCAGCGCCGCCAAGCAGAGCCGCGTGTTCGCTTAGATTATACTCAAAATCGACTGGAATAGTGGTACCTCCCTCATAACCGCCTTTGAATTCGACTTCATCAATGTCGAAATCCTGTATGTAGGCGAAGCTTGCTCCGGTATGCAGTTTAAATCGCTCACTCAAAGGTACGGATAGAAAACCTCCAAAAATAAGCGCGTTATAATCAACGTCAAAGAGGCTAAAATGCTGGAAGCCGATGCCGCCTCCCAAACCGATCCTTCCATCGATAAAGTTCATCTTTGCGTCCGCATTAAAAACCTGGAAGATATCAAGAAGCATGTTCGTGCTGACCTGGAAGCGGTCAGTAATGCCATAGCCGAGAGGGCCGATCCCTATCAAGACTTCCCCCTTATTCAAGGTATAAGCTGTTGGAATCGCGTGCGCCCCTATCAACTTGAATTCATCATTTATTATGCCCCACGATGAACTCGCCACAAACAAAATAATCAAAATAATAATAACCGTAGTTCTCATTTTGGCTCCTTTTTTTGGATTTTCAAGCGTACAAAATATAGGGGTTAATAATATTGTCAAGCATAATTGTGCGCAATGTTAACCCTTTATATGGTGAGTTTTACACACGGGAACTAATACGATACTTCGTTTACTTACTCCCAAAAAGGCTATTTGAGAACCTTGATAACCCTATCTGATTTCATAAAATATTTATATTAACTTTAATAAAAAATAACTTGACAATATCATTATATTATAATAGTTTAGATATGTTAATAGAGGTGAGAGAGAGATGGTGGTTGTAGTAAGTTTTATTTTTATTGAATTCCTTTTCATTAATAATTATGTGATGGCTGTTTTACAACCTCAAATCTGATTTATAATGAGATTAATGAAAGCAAAAAGTAAAAAGGAAGGAGGAGGTATTGCCTATGGGGTAGTATTTTATCTTAGTCAAAACATAAACCTGAAACACAAAGGAGGAAGAAGTGTCACGTAAGGTTTTATATCTTCTGATGTTGACATTATTCGTTTCTTCTGTAGCCTTTGCGGGTAATTACTATATGGTACAGCCCGGAGGGAAAATGCAGAAGGTGGAAAAGATTGGAGATTCCTACCTGCCAACAAGGGGAGAAGCTCCAGTAGAATCACAAACTTCAATGCCCATGAGTCCCGGCTTCATTGATACCACTCAGATGTATTTCTTTGAGAGCGGTTACTATTTCCCTGACAGGGATTCAAACACGGTTCTCCTGCAATATTTCAAATCCGATTTTGCCTGTTCCCTTGTGGCGGTCGGATTTACCTGTTATTCGGCAGGTTGGGCAGCGGGTTATGTCTGGGAAGCTCCTGATCCTATGCCTGAAACTTCCGAGGACCTACTCGCTTATCACCAGGCGAACTGGGAATTTGACACAATAGCTAATAACTGGGTTACTATGCCCACTGCCTTGTATGGTCCCGAACTTGTGGGATCAGATGAACCGGGTGACCTGGAAGAGAGAGTTATCTGGTTGAATCTTCCTACCAAGATTGACATTGGTACCGGTTATGTGGGTGCAGGGTTCAAAATCCTTACCAGGGAAGGTGGCGGAGCTCCTTACGGAGGACAACCCTGGCCCCTGAGTGATGATTTCGTAGATCAATATGGCTTCGGACAATACGAACCATCCGTGACCTGGATGTACCGGGTACACCACATTCACCCAACATTGGGTGAATATCACCAATGGGTTGACTACGGCAATTCTGTTGGTGACTGGAGATTTCACTATGTCATCGACATTTACGTAAACGCTCCACCTAGCTTCATCGATTATACTGAAATCCCAGGAACTTATGATACAGGCGATAAAACCGTTTCCGCTACTCTTTATGATTTCGGTGTTCCTTCTGAAATGGCTGGCGTTGACGAAGCCAAAATAGTATATTGGACTGACGGCGCTCCTGATCCTGTCGAGGTTATGATGACTCTCGTTGACGGAACCGCTGAGGAGGGCACATGGGAAGGTTCGATCCCGGGTCAGACTCCATGGACAACCGTTACCTACTACGTCGAAGCTACTGACATGCAGGGAGTTGCGAGCACAACAATGGAAATCACCTACGTTGTCGGGGAAGGAACACCAGGGCGCGTTCTTCTGTATTTGGAAGGCGATGCCTATTATGGTCCTCCTTATTCCGAAATAGATGCTGTTTCTACTGACTTCGGAACCGACGTCTGGGACGAGGGTATGTACGGACCCGCGGATGAGAGTGTATTTGATTTCTACACCACCGGCGCCGGGCAGAAAGGTTTGTGCTGGATCGGCTGGGGTGGAACTTCGTTCGCGGCTGACACATCCTTGATAGGCGCGTTTCTCGATGCTGGCGGAAATCTCTTTCTCTCATCTCAGGACATAATCGGCGGCGGATTCAACCTCGGCTATGGAGAAGGTTTGGTTATTCCAGAAGGTCATTGGGTCCAGAGATATCTGGGTGTTAATGGCGTTTTTGATGATTACCAAGTTGATGAATCGTTTACTCTATACGGCATGGCTGGCGATCCAATCAGCGATCCTTTCCAGGCTGGAATCGAATTGACTCCGTACTACTGGGCTGGGCCCGGCTATAACTACGCTGGAAGATTCGATGACCTGGCTGAAGGCGCTACACTGATATTTATGGATGGTCTCGGAGCCAACATGGGGTACAGATATGACACGGGAGTTTATAAAGTCGTATTCCTCTTCTGGCCATTCAACTATATCGGCACCTGGATTGACGACTCAACATTCGTTGAGGATACTGATGCCCAGGTCACTCTAGCGCACAACGTACAGGACTGGATGGGCTTGGTTGGTATAGAAGACTCTGAACCCCTCAAAGTCACTGACAGATTCTTCCTGCACAACTCCGCACCAAACCCGTTCGTTACTGTGAATACGATAAAATACGCCATTCCAAAAACCTCGAACGTGTCATTGAAAGTCTATGACATAACGGGTAAAATCGTGACAACACTGGTCAACGAAGATGTTGCACCCGGTGTACATGCGGTTCAATGGAATGGTACCGACTGGAACGGCAAGAAAGTCTCTGCTGGTATTTATTTCTACAAATTCAACGCTGGTGACTATAAAGCAACCAGGAAAACCGTTCTGATCAGATAACGGATTCAGGGGGACTCTGAAAAGGGTCCCCCTTTTTTTTTCTTTTTTTTTCTTTGTTTTTGCTTGAATTTTTATAATGCTTCAAGCTTACGTGAATTATTAAGGAGGTGGTGATAAAACCTACACCGGGTTTTCAGTTTATTAACTTGTTCATAAATTCACTTAGGGAGAGAGTTTTATTCCGAATAGTAATATATTTCATTATAACATAACGCTTGGTTGTTGAATTATTAGGTTTATGTATTGCATTTTCCGATGTTTACCATGAATTTGAAAGTAAATGAAATTTCAATAATTATAAAGATATACAGTTTTAACCCCATTTTTAACAGGAGGTAAGATGAGAAGAATATTGTTATTTATGCTGATAATGGCGGTCTTTGTATTGATCCCTTCTCTCCTTTTCTGCCAGGTGACTGGCAAGATATCCGGAAGAGTGATCGATAAGGATACGGGGGAACCCCTCGCTGCCGCCAACATCACCATTGAAGGCACAAAACAGGGAGCCGCAACCGACCTGGACGGCTACTACTTCATTATCAACGTAAGAGCTGGCAAGTACGATATTACCGCATCCAGGATAGGGTACGAATCAGTTTCTATTTCCGGAGTGGAAGTCAACAGTAACCTGACGACGAAACTCGATTTCGAACTGAGTTCAACTGCCCTCACGGGAGAAAAAGTTGTAGTAACAGCTGAGAGACCGATGGTAATTCCGGACGCGACAGCTACCACACACATCACTACTGCAGAGCAGATCGACCAGCAGCCCATTCGAAATTTCACCCAGGTAGTATCACAGCAATCTGGTGTGGTAACCTCCACAGGTGGAACTTCCTGGACAACTGACGGTCTCCATATTCGTGGCGGTAGAGGCGACGAAGTAGCATTCATGATCGACGGCATGTCGGCGCAGGACAGGCTCAGCGGTAGAGCTGACGCAAACGTAGATGTCAATATTGCTGCTGTCGAAGAAGTATCGGTTATAACTGGCGGCTTCAGCCCGGAATACGGACAGGCTATGTCCGGAGTGGTGAACGTCGTCACGAAGGAAGGCGGAGAGCGTCCGGAAGGTATGTTCAGATACACCTCCGATATCATTTCCGAATATGCGAGAGGAAGAGATATTATAGAGTTGACTACAGGCGGGGCTGTCGGTTTCTTTCCCAAACTCAGGTATTTCTTCTCAGGGGAACTCTACTTCAGAGATAATGCGGAATCATGGTACGGGGAGATGTCACACACCGACCGCGAATCATACCAGCTTCAATCCAAATTGACCTACAGGTTCTCCCCATCATTGAAACTGAATCTCTCAGGTTTTCTTTCCAGGGAACAATACGGGAGATTCGGTATGTACGTTGGATACGCTGATGTGGATTCCTGGTGCTCAAACTCGCTGAAATATGCGCCGCCGGAATACCGTTCTGACGGGTTCAGAAAAGCGTATCAGTTAGTCGGAACTTTTACACACACCCTGTCCCCTTCAACTTTTTATGAACTGAGGGCTGGAACATTTTACGCCCAGACCATAAACGGGCACCGGGACTGGGGCACCGAAGACGACAGGAAATTCTGGGAAGATTATGACTTTGTGCCATGGTGGACATATACCGAAGCTGGAAACGCTCGAACGGACGACCCGGGCTGGACAACAAAGGATGAAAACGGTGATTATTATTATCCTTATGGTGTAGCTTTCGCATCTGGCTTCAAACTGGGAAGTCCCTGCGGATGGCTCGAAAGAATATCCGCATACGACGGCGTTAAATTCGACCTTACATCACAGCTGACCCGTCATCACGAGCTTAAAACCGGATTCGATGCGAAGGTTCACAGGGCAATGAGGGATAACGCTCAATATATAGAATATACTCCACAGGTCCCGGTTTATGAAGACGGTGAGGAAATTGGCACCGAAGTACCTCCAGAATACAGAGAAATGAGATATGCCATGTACTACGATAGTTATGACTACTATCCAAAGGAGTTCGCAATTTACGTTCAGGATAAGATCGAATACTCCGGTTTCGTCCTTAACGGCGGCTTGCGATTCGACTATTTCGATCCGGCTACATGGCGGTATAACGATCTTGCTGTGCCCTACGACTCCGTCACCGGCGAACTTGACACGGTAACTGCCACGAAGAAAATGCAGATATCGCCGAGACTTGGTCTCGCTTTCCCCGTAACCGACAAGACTGCATTTCACCTTGCTTACGGTCACTTCTTCCAGGTCACACAGTTCAGATGGCTTTATGACTCACATAACATTGACCTCTATACCTATCCAGGTGGATGGCCTATCGTATCCAATCCTGACCTCGACCCACAACACACAGTCCAGTACGAGGTAGGTGTGGGACATACAATAACGCCAGACCTTGCTCTTCATGCCACAGGATTTTATAAGGACATTTATCATCTCGTAGGCACCAGATATATCAGGGCTATTCCGAGAAGGTACTCCATTTATCAAACCGAAGACTACGGCAACGTTAAAGGTTTGGAGTTAGTGTTAAGGAAGAGAATGGGCGACTGGTTATCCGGTCATCTCGCTTACACGCTTCAATTTGCCGCGGGAACCAGCAGCGATGTTCGAGAAGCTTATTACGAATACATTTCGAACATTATGCCTGATCCAATTACCGGCGAACCTCTGCAAATGCCGAAGATCGATTTCCCTCTGGAGTTCGATCAGAGACACACGATAAGTCTCAATCTTAATTTCAGGTTCCCGAAGCAATTCGGACCCGAAGTGGTTGGCATAAGACCTCTTGAAAGATGGAATTTAAACGTACTGACCGATATCGGCTCCGGGCTTCCATACACTAAGGAAGATACGAGGGGTCAGAGGATCGGAGAAGTCGGCGCTGAAAGAACACCATGGACATACAGCACCAGCTTAAGGGTTGACAAACCATTTAGTATCGCTGGCATCAGCGCTTCTTTCTTCGTCAACGTAACCAATCTGTTCAACACGATGAACGTTCTCAACGTATATCCGAACACGGGAAAAGTTGATGACAATAACATGACCCAGGATTATGAAACCTACATGGACCAGACCTGGATTTACGATGGAGACCAGGTTGAAGTAGGTTATTCCGTTAGCGCTGACGAAAGAAGGGACCTTGACAACAACGGTCTAATTTCAAAGGACGAATGGTACCAATCTTACGTGAATGCCAGAGAGGATTTCCTGGCGGACCCGAACATGGTCAGTGCACCTAGAAATATTGAGATTGGATTAAAAATAGACTGGTAAAATAGACTTCAACCCGGTTCAAACGCCTCACTGAATTTGGTTACGACAGAGGCGTTCATTAAAAGAAACCCGGGATTTGGAGCGTGATAAGGAGGTAAGCATGGTTTGTAAAGTATTGAAAAAGCAAAGGTTTATAATCCTTTGCGTTGCAGCGGTTTCACTAATGCTTTTGTTCGGTATTATTGAAGCTAAGAAGGATAATGCGAGAAGTAAGGAATTCAGTGGTGAACAATGGTTCGAAGTAAATAACTGCCAGGTACCACTCACCAATTACGGAGAATTCGGTTACATGTATGGTTTTTGGCCGAAGGGCTCCGGTGAGGCATACATATTTGGCTCCGGCGTCTGGATTGGTGGAATTCGTTCAGGGCAGAGGCTTGTTAGCTGCGGGTACAACACCTATGGAGCTGGCAACGATTTTATGCCCGGACCGCCCGAACACAATGATGATCATCATTCCAATCCAAATTCGCATCCCGAAGACAGGGTTCTGTTCTCTAACAATGATGACGATTTGGAACTTTGGCCGGAATCGCGCAGGGATTCGCTGGGAGAACCGATGGTGCTCGGAGACCTGGATGCCTACTGTGAATACAATGACCTATTGCCTGATCAGCACACATGGGATCCTGGAACGAGACCGCTGAACGTGCACGTGAAACAATTAACTTTTGGGTGGACTACCAAACTCTACGTCAACATGTTCTTTTTACTATACGAGATAGAGAACGTTGGTGATGAACGTATAAACGACATGTACGTCGGTATGGGTTCGGACATGGATGTCGGTTTTGCTGACGATGACCTAACTGGTTGCGATGTCGCGCGAAGCCTTGGTTATACTTATACTTTAAGCCAGGAATCGGACTGGAGCTCCCGCCCTCCATATTATGTTGGAGTTAAATTTCTTCAGGGACCGAAGGCTGATGACACGGTCTTTGTGGCCGCCCCTCCCGGTACTGACAATCCTGATTACCCTGAGGCAATCATGGACACAGTTCTCCCCGGCGAAAGATTGGTTTTGACTTCGTTTACGAGATGCACCAGGGAAAAAGGCGGAGACCCTGCTAACGATGATGAGCGATACGAGATGCTTGCGGGATTCAACATAGAAACTCATGATTACGATCCCTGGCAGGGAGTCGCTGATGAGGTTCCCGCAGACAAGAGGCAGGTTATGGGATGCGGACCATTTGATCTTGAACCCGGCGAAATAGATACATTCCTCGTCGGTATAATGTTTTCCAACGGTGGTACCGGAGGCTTAGAATATCTCCAATCCGAAGGTGATGCCGCACTGACCGCTTATAACGCGGGGTGGGTAGTACCATCACCACCTGCCGCGCCTAATCTTGTTGGAATACCCGGAGACCAGAAGGTTAGCCTTATATGGGATAATACTGCCGAATTTGAACCTGACCCTTTTCAAGATGTTATGGCTGAAACAGGAGACACGCTTTACAGAAGGTATGACTTTGAGGGATACAGATTATGGAAATCCCGAACAGGCTTGCCCGAAGAATGGGACTTACTTGGTGAATGGGATATCGAAAACGATATAACATTACTCCCGGATGATATGTGGATAGTGAACGATGACTACCCTGATGGATTCAGTGTCAGCGGGAATAAAAGCAATAATGAGGGTTTAGAGTATTCCTACATAGATGAAGACGTCATGAATGGCGTTTCGTATTTTTATGCGCTTACAGCGTTTGATTATAATGCACCGGGAGCTATTCCAAATGAGTCAGGTGTATATGTGAGTTTGGAATCGGGTATCGACGAGATTCTCGTAACCCCTCGGGCTGAAACTGGTGATTTTAATTACCCGACCGCCTCGAATCTCGAGAAGGTAAGTGGTAGTACGAACTCACTGGTGGATTTTAACGCGGAAATAATTGGCGACATCGGCGTTATTGGACATGATTACGAAGTTCAATGGATGCTTATCGAACAGGGCACCGGCGGAACTCCCATTTACACCTACAATATCTTTGATATAACTGATGACGAATACATTTCTCCAGTTGTTTTTGAAGTACCTACAACTGAAAAAGTGAGAGGAAAAACAGTGAGTTCAGACCCGGATACTCTTCCAGATGAAATGGTGATTGAAAATTCTGACAGCATTGTCAAGATAATCACCGTAGTTTGGGATGAAATCAACATAGATTCAACCTGGATGTGGGCTGGCTTCTTCCAAAAACCTTTCGATGGTTTGCTGGTTTCCGGAAGCACCCATGTAATGCTCAATTATCGAGAGATTGAAAGGGTTGATACTATCAAGTACACGTTGAAGATCAAACCAGATGACTATAATGTCTGGAGGGATTCAACGATAGTGAGAACGCAAACATTCTCTCATACGCTTCTGGATACTTCTGTGAACTGCTTTACCTTGCCGGATTCTATATACATATTAGAAGATGTTGGAACAGCTTATGGAGGAGCTCTTACACCATTTACCACATTTCAATCCAGGTGGGCTTACCATGGCGGCGCTGATCTCAAGATCGAGTGGTTGTGGTACCATGGAAGTCATGATTCGATCACTATGAGGGTCACCGATCTGGAGACTGGCGAGGAAATCCCCTACGCCAATAGTTTTGGTGATAACTGGACCTTCGGCTTCGGTTCTACGCCATCAAATGAATACCTAACCGGAACCCAGCCTCCTCCCCACAGGATCTGGTTCTACGTTGCGGGTTTGAAGTACAACTTCAGCGGCGGTGGCCCAATGAACTGGGCTCAGCACCCAGAATCCGGTGATGTTTGGATTATAAGTTCATCCGCATCAACTATACCTCCGGTGGTTGGCAATGTCTATTCTTTCCAGACAGAGGATTTCAGTTATAAAAGCAAGAGTGATATGGATATGATCAAAGTGGTTCCCAATCCTTACGTCATCAGGGCTGATTGGGACAGGAGCAAGAACACCAGGAGAATCCAGTTCACTCATTTACCTAGAGAGTGTACAATAAGAATTTATACGCTTTCAGGAGAACTAGTCAGGACGCTGGAACATTCTTCTACTGCTGAGGGTGGCGGAGTTGAGGAATGGGATCTTCGAACGGAAGATGACCAGATACCTGCCAGCGGTGTTTACATCTATCATATAAGTACACCAAAGGGTCAGGAGAAAATAGGAAAATTCGGCTTGATTAGATAAACGGAGTATTGTTCATAGTCAACGGTTGGACAGGCGTTTCGATTCAAGATTATGGACAGGATATTTTACCGAATATAAAGAACAGACATGAAAAGATTTAAGATCGATATAAGAAAACAATAAAAAGGAGGTATAGATGCTAAGGAGGTTCATATTATTTACTATTTGCCTCTCCCTGCTTGCTTCTGCGGGTTATGCGCAGGTTTCCAAAGTAGGGACAGCCGGGGCAAAGTTTTTAAACATAGGAGTTGACCCCCGGGGAGTCGCCATGGGATACGCGTTCACCGCGGTCACGGATGATATCGCTTCGCTATACTGGAATCCCGCAGGGATTGCAGTGCCAAAGAAAATGGAGTTCTATTTCTCTGATGTCGAATGGATTTCAGATATTCGGAATAATTTCATGGGATTCATAATGCCCCTTGGTGAGAGATACAGTACGGTTGGCATATCTATAACCGCTCTTACCATGGGTGATGAAGAGATAACAACCATTGAGGAACCGGAGGGCACTGGCTACAACTGGAGCGCTAATTCGATAGCGCTCGGGCTGACATATTCGCGGTGGTTCACCAGCGAGGTGTCTGTGGGAGTAACCGCCAAGCTGGTCAGGGAGTCCATCTGGGACCTGTCCGCCCTTGGAGGCGCTCTCGACATTGGAGTGCTGTTCTATCCGGGAGTATTTAAAAACCTATCCCTTGGCATCGCGATGACGAACTTCGGCACCAACATGAAATTCGAAGGCGTTACCGAGGACCTATTCAGGGATGACTGGGCAACCGGAACCGGTCCGATGGAAGTATCACCGGAAGCGAGTCCTTATTCCTTACCCCTGCACGTTAAACTAGGTGTAGCTTATAATATTCTTACAGGACCTGGACACAAGCTGCTCGCATCTCTCGAACTCGATCACCCCAATGACGGACCTGAGCAATGGCATACCGGCGTCGAGTATGGATACAATGGTATGTTCTTCGTAAGAGGCGGATTTACGTATAACCCGAACTTATGGGATGACAGGTACCAGAGAGATTTCCTGGGCTCCGAAATATCATTCGAAGAATTCTCGGGCGGATTCGGCTTCAAATACTCCAAGTATGCCATCGACTATGCTGCTGAAGATAGAGGCAGGTTGGGAATTCAACATCATTTTGCATTTAAAATCGAACTATAAAAGGAGTCGAAATGAAGAACATTATATTGATATTAATGATTGGTGTACTTGCTTTTATTGCCTGCGAAAATGATGAAGGTCCCGATCTTGCTGCGCCCCAGAACCTTGGATTAACGGTATGGCAAAATGGAGCAGGATTGAAGATCCAATGGAACGAAGTGACTGACGCAAATGCATACTACCTTTATTTCGGATTATACAACGATGAGGATTCATTGAACGCTATATGCAAGGTTGTCTCACCCAATTACTATATTCACGACAGCATCTCTCTCACAAGTGGCGGCTATTACGGCGTTCTTGCTGTTGGTGGAGATTACGATGAAACTGTTGGTCCTATGAGTGATATCGTGAGAAGCGCGGCAGTTAAAAGCGCTAATGTCATATTGTACGACAGGGATTATGACGGTGGAAGCTCCGCGGCATTCGGCTGGGATATGGATAATGGAGAAGCTTTCATTACTTCCATAAATGATGCTTCAACGAGGTGGCATTTCTACCTCGATGATGGCACACCGGGTGAGATCGTCGATTCCATGTTCAGGTTCGTTGTTCCCGGCGACTCAGTAGGCGCGAACTCCCCACCGGATGTCCCATGGAGCGGCACCTCCATCGTTAAATCATCTGCGTCATACGCTCCGGCTAGGATTACTGGTGGTTATGCCCCAACTGCAGGCGGCATTTTCGAGGACTTCGTCTTCTACCTGAAGATAGATGACACTTACTACGCCAAGCTCTACGTTAAGGAAATCCTGGAGAACGGAGTTAAATTCGACGCTTACTTCCAGGAGATGGAGGGCTTCAGACATTTTTAATTTGCCTTTCGGGTTGAGGATACTAAGGAAGCAGTTCGCCGCAAGGTGGGCTGCTTCTTTTTTTGCACCTGACTTCGTCCAGACTTCGCCGGTGAAAATTGACTATTGACAATTATAATCTCTATTCTATATTATTGCCTCGATGTTTGTTCTTTGGGCAGTGTTTTTATGCCGAATGGTAAATATGCTTGAGTTGTATGTACGCAAAAATCGAGCCCCAAACATATTTCTGTTTGTTGCCTTTTG
>JAFGQG010000180.1 GCA_016935765.1 bacterium | reverse complement strand
CAGGGTAGATGGATCAACTGGTTGGAAGACCGAAACAATAATCCTGCCGGATTCTATGTCAACCCGTCCCACCATATACCTTTCTTTGAAGTTCATTTCGGATTATGGTAACAATGTCTATATTGATAATCTGATCGTCACGGGAGTTGCATTCGATACGCTTGAATTAGCGCGAATTTGCGATGGAGATGGATATTTTTACGGTGATGTTACCGCCAATTCATTCATTGGCAATGGTTCTAATTTGACAGGGCTTGACGATTTGGACTGGTCAAAAAACGGTAATTATCTATTCCCGTTTAATACTTCGGATTCTGTGGTAATTGGTGGAACTACTGCATACGACAAACTCGATGTCGCAGGTTCAATGACCATTCGGGGCGATAACCTGAACTTACCTCATGGTAACACACTGGTCAGCAATCTGGAAAGCATTCGCATGGCTGGAGTTGCTGCCGATTATATAATTTCACTTCAGGATGGTTCCGGTCGAATACAGCATTACTGGAACTCAACAACCGGGAATCCCGGACCGAACCGGTACCTTGCTACCGGTGAACCTGCCTGGATGTGGGATGTTACTGTTTTTGCGGATCCTTACATGGAATTCAAATACGCCCCCGCTGATACCGAGGGACATGATATAACCTGGATAACCCACATGGCTATTGAAAGCAGCGGCAATATTGGTATCGGAACAACTACTCCCTCTGAAAAACTGGACGTGTTTGGCAAGACGAGGACCACGGATTTTCAGATGACAGGTGGTGCAACCGATGGTTTTGTTCTGCAATCCGATCCTGCAGGTAACGCAAGCTGGGTGGATCCGGAGAGCTTGGCTATAGAAAACGATGGGGATTGGACATTGTCGGGTACGGACATGTATTCCGCTGTCTCAGGGAATGTGGGCGTTGGAATTTCAGAACCTGCAGCCAAACTCCATGTCGCAGTCGATAATTGCGATTCTGTCTCATCACCTCCATTCCAGGATGGCTTCGAAGACGGTACCCTTGCACCGTTTACTGCCGATGCACATCCGTGGTTCGTTACGAGTGAATCAGTGTCTGAAGGGACAAAAAGTGCAAGGAGCGGTGGTATCACTGATAATCAAATAACCAATATGGAATTAACTTTGACAACCGAGCCAGGGAGAATATCATTCGATCGCAGGGTTTTCAGTGAACCCAACGCTGATTATTTAAGATTCTATATTGATGGCGTTCTAAAGGATTCCTGGGCAGGAGACCTGGACTGGTATAGCTATTCCTACCCGGTAACTGGGGGAAGCCACACCTTTAGATGGAGTTACCAAAAGGATATTTCTGACGCGTGGTATTACGATTGCGCATGGATTGATAATGTACAGTGCATCGATACCACATACGAAATAGATTGCGCGTCAGACTATGCTCTTTATGCAGATGGGAAGAATTTAACGCCTGCAGGTATCTTCATAAACGGTAATATGGGCATTGGAACTACCACTCCGTCCACGCAGCTTGATGTTATTGGTGATGCCATTTTCAGCGGCATGGTTGGTGTGGGCACCTCTTCTCCCTCTACCCAGCTTGATGTCAATGGTAACGCCGTTTTCAGCGGAAAAGTGGGTGTCGGCACATCTTCTCCTGACCCCTCGGCAGCGTTGGATATTAGCTCTACTTCCAGCGGTTTCGTCATCCCCCGTCTAACCACTGCACAACGGGATGCTATCGCAAACCCCACTCAGAGTCTAATGGTTTATAACACTACAACCAAGTGCTTACAGATCTGGGAGAATAATTTTGAATGGTATGATATATGGTGCGTTCCTCCCTGGGTGGGAGTATGCGGTGAGAATACCATCATTGATGTAACCAATCCCGCAACCGGTGATACCTGGATGGACCGTAATCTTGGCGCTTCGCGACAGGCTACAGCTTATAATGATTATATGGCCTATGGCGCTCTATTCCAGTGGGGCAGACTTAGCGATGGTCATGAATGTATAAACTGGACGAGTTCTTCCGCCGGCAATCCGGTTAATGATTCTACTCACACTACCAGTTCTACAGATGATCCCGGTCATAGTTTGTTTATCGCAACTGGATTTCCTAATGATTGGCGAGTTCCCAGAAACGATTTACTGTGGCGGGGAATACACGGTATAAACAATCCCTGTCCCCCGGGTTACCGTTTGCCCACTGAAACTGAGCTTGATAACGAACTTTTGAGTTGGAGTGCAAGTGGACCCTACGGCAGCCCATTGAAACTTGTTAGCGCTGGTGAACGATTCGCTAATGACAGCGATCTTCACTATACCGGTTACAACGGTAGTTTATGGAGTTCCACGACGAGTGAAGTCTCGGTTATGGTACTGCACTTCGAAGGCAGCACTTACCTCATAGCAAGTTCAATGCGTGGGCATGGTCGATGTGTCCGTTGCATTAAGGATTAAGCAGATTGACTGCCTAATTCGCCAATAAACTCGTTAGATAGTAGTATTGCTTTTAGACTCCCCACTTCGCCGAGGCTCAAATAAAGCTAAATAAATTGTTACTGGACTACCCACGTCGCTAAATAAGCTATAAAGGGTAAAACGAGGGAGAAATCGTAGGTTGAAATTGATGACCGATTATTGAATAATGAGAAAAATAAAGATATGTTAAAACTCAAAAGATAAATGTCAAATAAAATGGCAATTATATATAAGTTTGCTTGATGAGTTACTCCCTGTTCTAAAATCTTAAGAAGTCCACTTTTATACGGGAGTCTTCATAACACCAAAAGTTGGTGACTGTGTAACTATCACCTGGATATTCGTAGTTATCGTAATCCCAGTCCAATGTGTTGATATGGGTGCAGCTTGCCATTCCCGAATCTGCGTATGTCAGGGAGTTATATGATTGAAATGTTCTCTCAATGTCTGACACCGAGATAGATATCTCGTAATGTGTGGTTGGTCCCTCGAATACCCGGTGATATTCGAGATTACTCATAACCCCGGTGAGAGTGTCCATGGTAATAGTCAATTCCTCCGTTTGTTCACCGCTATAAGAGGCGTAGGTGGTCTCGGCATAGAAAACGTTGTTGCTAAAGCTCCCAGTCATATTCCAAACTGTTCCAAACATCCAGTAATCTTCTGTTGAGTATGTGTCGTATTGCTTTGTAATGTAAACGTCGAATCAAAAACCTGCGATCGTGAACGCGGGATAATCCGGCGGGTTGGGGTCTGTAACGTTGTTATTGCCATTCGGTCCAGTCGGACTGTCTTCATTGCAGGCACAGAATACCATCAGGCTCATTAGAAGCATAAAAAATAGTGATTTTGCAGTTATTTTCATCTCTACCTTCCTATTGTTTTTTTCTTATTTTGTTGTTACCCATTAATATATTTTTAGCAAATTTTTAAGTCAAGTTTTTTATTGGGGGGTAAAGAGGTGCGGTGATTTGCCCCTTGAAATTCTGGATTACAATGTATAAATTCGGAAATTTAATTGGTATGGGGATTTGGTGTTGAGTGATTGATTGTTGTTGGTGTATCCTCTGATGTATGAATCCGTTTTGATACTGCAGATTTAAATGACCCCACGATTGCATCAATGGTACCGGCTTTATTAAGGTAATTATGGATGGCGGAGATTGCGTTTGACGGGGGGGGGATGGCTTGTAAAATCCGCCCAATCATTATTAATCTCCGCGTAGCATAGTAAAATCCTTGTTTTCTCAGTCTTTTTCTTTCCGGGGGCTTTATTAGCAACATTATTCATCCCTTAAAAAAGCTTATATTTATAATAAAACAAACCACAACCATAGACCTTGTCATACCTCCTTTTAAAATCGCGGTGACAGAAATTAACATAATACAATAGACCAGGGGAATAAATACAAGGGCTTTTCCTTGTCAGCATTTAATCTTCTGTAGTCCGCTTTTTCCGCAGTCTAAAGACCTGCGGCTACATTTTTATTGCCTTGTACAGACCTGAAGATATATTTGAAAGCTAATATTTTTATTTAGAGTGAAGGAGAACTCTTGTCCCGAAGACCGAAGCACTGCAAATTTATCAGTTACTTAGCTATTGTCATCGGCGGTTTTATACTTGCGATGGTTATCAAGGTAGCATTAACCGTTATCCTTCTCCCCGACCTCGACTGGTATGTGGATAATGATCCCACTTCAACTGCCATGATGCGGTTCAACGGTGATGGCGATACCACACACATAGATTGGGTACCCCTTTCAGAGATATCTCCAAACCTTGTACGCGCTGTTCTTCTCTCCGAAGATGTAACTTTCTTCAAGCATAAAGGCGTCGATTGGGATGAGTTCAAAGCTTCTGTTAAGCAGAACTTGAAAAGGAAAGAGTTCTATCGGGGCGGTTCGACAATCACCATGCAGGTTGCCAGGAACTTGTTTCTCTCCCCCGGTAAAAATCCGTTGAGGAAGGTGGAAGAAATGATAATTGCAAGGAAGCTCGAACGGCATTTGACCAAGCGGCGAATACTTGAGATATATTTGAACATCGCCGAGTGGGGACATGGTATTTACGGTATAGAATCCGCCGCAGAGTATCATTTCAGTGTTCCCGCGAGACAGCTAACTGTGGAGCAATCCTGCGCCTTGGCTGCGATTTTGCCCTCTCCCCGCAAGTGGAGCCCTAAAGAACCTTCAGATTATGTGCAAAGCCGCATTTTAAGACTGCACAATATGTTTTACTCCTTCCCCCTGAAGATACCGGGAGGATTTACCGAAGAGGATTCTCTCGATTTTAATCAATAACCAATACTACGATAGCCCCTCGAACAGCATTTCATATTTGTGATTTTTTCTCCCTGATTCATTTTGAAATTGCTTATAACGTATTTAACACCCCTAACATGGTTTCCGCGCTGACTATTGCTGATTGGTCGGGTTTTACGGATGACCTCCTGGAAGAAACTCCCGCGTTCGGGCAATTCAACCATCCGGATGATACTGATTATCCTCTGCTATGGAACTTTTTCGCTTACGTAAGCCCCGAAGTGGACTCAGCATTCCCGTTGATCGAGATAAAAAACATAGCTGCAGACCCCTACTATGCTATGGCTTTGGATTCTGGTTGGCATGTCTCAGCAGTTTCTAACCAGGATAACCACGATCCGGACTGGGGCACCAAGAACGACAGCAGGGCTGGTATTTGGGCAACTGAATTGACACGCCCCGCCCTTTTTGAAGCCATTAAAGCGAGAAGAACGTTCTCCACCCAGGATAAAAATGTCGCTTGCTGGATAGATTTGAACGATACCGACATGGGAAGTTCCACCCCTCGCAATCACAGAATGCGATTGCATATTTCGTTCGAGGATGAAGACATGGAAACATTCAGCACCATAGAAGTGAGAGGTGGAAATAGCGTTATTTTTTGCGAACTCAACAATAAACCTTCACCATTTGACACTACTCTTAGCATTACTCCATACTATTCGAAGTGGATTTATGTGTACGCGCAGCAGCTCGATGGAGATAGGATCTGGTCAGGTCCGGTATTCCTAACCGGTGAACCGTTAAGTATTACTGAAAACCGCGTGCTTAATAGGATTCTTAAAATATCCCCCAATCCAGCATCGATGAGACTCCAATTTGCGGATCTAAAATTTTTTGCTGAAGAGCCTGAATTTTTTGATATTTCCGGTCGATCAGTTAAAGAATTTACCAGGCGAATAAACTCGAATTCTTATGATATTTCCAACCTTCCCGTTGGAACATATATCGTTCTTTTGGGCAAATACAGTGAGAAGATAGTAATTCTAAGGTAATTCTCTGATTCCGGCTTGTTCCATACTCTGGGAATTCCACGAGTTAACTCATCATAATAATGTTAATTTTCCATCTTGTGAAATATCCCAATTACTGTCGGGAGTGTCCTAGATTTGATTGCTTTTCAATTTCCTCAGGGTGGGTATAACAAATATAGAAGTAATTACTGCGGAACACAAATCTGATACCGGGAATGCAACCGCGACGCCCGTAACTCCCCAGAATGAAGGTAGTATAAGGAGAAGCGGTATGAGAATAAGTACCTGGCGGGAGAGGGTCAGAATGAAGGCCTTTACTGCGTGCCCGAAAGCCTGGAACATGGTCGAACCGATCACCTGAAAACCAATTATTGGCATCAAAGCTATAACTATACGCAATAGCGGGGTACCCATTTCCAGCAATTGTGGGTCCCGGGAAAAAGCGCTGAGTAATAAACCCGGGAAGAACATCATTATGATGAATCCAACGGCGCTTATTAGTGTCGACCATAGGATGGCTATCTTGACCGTTTCTCTTACCTTATTCAGTTTTTTCGCTCCAAAGTTGAATCCAGCGATCGGCTGAAACCCCTGTGATATACCTATCACGGGAGTAAAGAACATGAAGGTCAACCGGTTGATTATCCCGAACAAAGCGATGGCCAATTCTCCCCCATTTCTAACCAGGGCATTGTTCATTATGATAACAAGAATGACAGCAGCGATGTTTTGAGAGAATGCGGAAGCTCCAACAGCCATTGTTTCACCAACTAATTTGTGCTGCGGATACAGGTGAAACAGCTTTAACTCAAGGCTGCTTCTATCGGAATAGAAAAAATACGCTGCATAAACGAAGGCGCATACCTGGGCTATAACAGTTGCTATCGCAGCTCCACGAACCCCCATATTCAACACAAAAATAAAAATTGGATCGAGAATTATGTTTATCACCGCGGACATCACCAGCATGATCATGGAATTCCTGGCTCTCCCCTCTGACCGCATTATGCTGTTCGCTACGATAACAAGACAGCGAAATATTGTTCCCAATAATATTACCTGCAGGTATTGATGGGCATAAGGAAATATTTCCACTGTACATCCAAAGACACCCAATATTTTATTAATGAACAATTCACCCGCTATCGTAATCACAAGGGATAGGATGACCGCCATTAATATCAGATTGCCGAGGGTATGGTATGCCTTATTGTAGTCCTCTGCTCCCAAAGCGCGGGAAATTATGGAAGCGCCCCCTATTCCGAGTAAGAGGCTTATTGCTAACACAAATATCTGGAAGGGGAACACGATCGCGACACCTGCAATCCCCAGGGTTCCAACTCCATGTCCTACAAATATAGTATCCACAACATTGTAGGTTGACATAACGAACATACCGATAGTCGCAGGTACCGAGAGTTTTCTTAGTAACTTGCCTACGTTTACATCAGCAAGGATGTGTTCGCGCTTGTTTTCCATGTTCAGCCAAAACTACATATAATAATCTCATTGTCAAAATCAAAATTGCAGACAAGTAATTTATTTATTTAATACCCCGATTATATACCCAAAGTCATTGCTAACAGCAATAACATTATTATCATTACTTAAAAGAATGAATTGCGGCACGAGCGTGTCTTTATTTATGTACTCTTTTTGCCACGCTTCATCGTGAATGAAATAAAGATCCCCGGCGAACATTTTGTCTAAAAGCAGATGGTCGTTCGATAACTTCTCGACAGGTATAAAAATTATTGGAACATTATTACTATTCTCCTCGAGGGTTCTGGCAAGTATGATGGTCTCAACTTTGGAAAACAGAGAACTCCCGCTTATAACCGCGATAATTTTTTCTCCTTTTAATTGAGCTAATTTCACCCTGGATTCCATTTCAGCATCCACATAGGCAAGATCGGGGAATTGCTCATTCCGCTCGAATAAATATTTTTTCACCCCGGTATCATTCAAAAGGAACTCATCCCTGTAATGGTCAAAAATACGGGATGCCTGGGTTACCATACTCCTTGCATAGTACAGCCCCGCGCAGAACTCGACGACCTCTCTACTCTCAATACGACCCTTCAGTAATTCAACCCAATCATCAACACCTGATAGTATATATTCATACTGAAGTTTTTTTGACCCTTTTATATCTTCGGAACCTTCCTCAAGATAAGAAACGTATTCATGCATCATGAAATATTGTTTAATTAGTTCCATCAGCATATCGCTGTGCTGCAATATATCGTAGTTATTATTTACAAAATGTTCAAATGCTTCCCTTTTCTCATTCAACTCATCGAGTGTTTTTATCCCATAAGTGCTCTCATTAAGCAGCCGGGCTTGCAGTAAGGGTTTCGCATACTGAAATCCAGAGGCAGAGAGCAATTCTTCCTGTTTTTCAAGTTGTCCCTGTGTTATCCTTATCTCAGCTTCTTTTTGATCATATTCAGGTTCAAGGCTGTCAATGGTGCTAAGTTCTTGTTCCAAGGTGAACAGGTTGCTTCTGGATTGCACATAAGTTGACAACCAGCCGTACATGAATTCGTTTTCGGGTGAGTTTTGAACAGTAGGGGCTTCACCCGGATCATGCAGATATGTTGAAAGAGTATCCTGTGAGATAATCAGGGGGTATTGAACAGAATTAAAGAATTTAATGATAGCGAAGCCATCATAATCTGTTGTAAGTTTAATTGAAGAACCGGAATCGATGCTTGTGTCAATGATGGTGAAGCTTTCAAAGTTATCATAGCCTTCTAATTTGAGTGGGAGGGATCTCCCTGATTGAAAAATAAGTGTGCTGCCTTCTAAATTACATGTATTCAGAAATGCTAAGATCAATATTGCCGATAACATAGCTATAGGTAGTTCCAACAATAATATAACCCCCATCCGATGTCTGAATTCTCTACTCCGATTCATCGTCGCCAGTGCCTCCTATTGAATAACTGAATTGAGTTATAGCTAATAATTGACCAGTACTTAAAGTAAAAAGCAAGACTAAAACAAAACCGTTTAAAACTCCCTTTCTTAACTATTTTCTACTCCAGTGGTTTGTGCACAATACAATTTACTCCCGCTCATTTTTCTGATTCCGGTCCTCTTTTCCCCTTTCACAATCAACAATCTATGTTCGATAATCGCCATTCAATTCACCTCTTCACTTCCCTAACAACATCGATTATCGTCCCGTCCCGGTATTCTATCAGAGCCACTATCCTGTCCTTCAACTTCGGTGGTTCTGGGATCCCTGTGATCTTCTCCACCTCTTCCTTGAGCTGCTCGATGGGTTTTATCGGCAGTGCCGATCTCTTGAACCTTCTCACCAGATCCTTTCTCATCGGATTAATTGCGATACCTCTCTCCGTTACTATGACATCGATCGTCTCACCCGGGGTTGTGACAGTAGTAACCCTATCGCGGATGATCGGAAGTCTTTTACGGTATGAGGGGATAACTATCATGCAGAGACCCGCTCCGGCAGCCACGTCAGTATGTCCGCCGATGCCGTGGAGAAGCAAGCCATCCGAGTGTGTGTTCACGTTCACGTTGAAATCCACATCCACTTCGGTCGCGCCGAGGAACCCGATGTCCTGGCGGTTCACCAGGCATCCCTTACTGTGGATGTTCGCGTACATGGTCATGGGTGTCTCCACGTGGTGAAGGTCATCGCGGAAGGATTCTATGCTATGAGTATCGAACACCTGCCCGTCGTAGAGCACTTCGGTCAATCCGCTGCGGAAGAGGTCCACCGCGAATTTGGTGATGCCGCCATTGATAAACCGGGCTTTGATACCCCGGCGCTCCATCTCCTCACCGAGGAACTTTGTGATAGCGAGGGAAATCCCACCTGCGCCGGTCTGGAAGCTGAAGCCGTCCTTGAAGTACCCGGAATCGATGATGAACTTCGCCGCGTACTGCGCGATAAGCAACCGTGTGGGGCTGCGCGTTATCCTGGTAGTACCGGACACTATCTTCTCCGGGTCGCCGATGGACGGTACCTTGACCACGTAATCGACATGGGTTGATGGAATCGAATACGGTACACATGGGTATGGCACCATATAATCTGTCACTACCACCACCTTATCCGCGTACATGGCATCGGCATCAGAATACGCGAGTGGTCCGCATGCGGAGGGACCATAAACGCCGTTCGCGTTACCGTAATCGTCCGCGCAGGGAGCCGCGATAAACGCCACATCGATGTGGAGGTCGCCATCCTCGATAGCCCTTACTCTCCCGCCGTGGGTTCGCAATATAGCAGTTGTCGGCAAGCCTCCATACGAGATGAACTCACCCACGGGACCGTTCATACTCCCCTGGATATTCGTGACCACACCCTTCTTGATGTGCTTGATCAGGGGTTCATGAACAGGGAAAAGCGCGGTAGGCGCAAGGGTGATATCCTTGATACCCATTTGCGCGATCGCGTCCACCACCATGTTTACCACGCCGTCGCCGTTCCGCAGATGATGATGGAACGAGATGGTCATACCACTCTTTAGACTCGTAGCTTTTATCGCTTCCTTAAGTGATTTCAACATCTTGTTATCACCGGGGAGTGATTTCGAACCCACCGGGCCGTACTTTCTTATCCCGCCCTTGGTTTCGAAAGCTCCCTTGTATGGTTTCAGTTTTCGACCATCTATCTCCCTGGGGACCATTCTCCCAAGCGCGTTCTTAACGTATTTATAATTATATTTATCGGACATTAAGCCTCCTTATGGAATCTTTAGTATTCTAAGGTTTATATTCAATACTGCCCTCTTGGATTAAATCAACGGTATTAAATGCATTACTCTGGTATTCTTTTGGAGTTATTGCTATGGCTTCTATAGGTTCAAATATTGCATATATCGCATTAGATAATAAATCCTGCCTTTCCCAGTAGGATTTGCCCTGGAAATCTTTGGAAATAACTACCAAATCGATGTCGCTGCCATCCTTCTGGGTATTTTTAACCCAAGAACCATAAAGAATTATTTTATCAATACTGATACCGTTATTTCTTAATGCATCCTTAAATTTAGATATTATTTCTATAATTGGCTTTTTATCCATGTCATATTCAGCTTGTTTCAGCCATTCTTGTGGTGTTTTTAACATGATTCACAATCCAATTAGTTAAATGTATTTTCTGTGTTTAAAATCCAGTACATTTATGTAAATTTAATTATAAAGAAAATATTGTAAATAATAAAATTTATAAGCAAAATGAAAAAACTCTGAAAAAAACCCAACCTTTGATATAGGAATCTTCTAAATGCATTACATTATTAAGGCTAAATATTTGAAAAAAAATCTGCTTCTGATCATTTTTAAAAACGGAGAGAAAAGGGTAGTTGATCTTGAACCCCATATTGGAGATGGAATATCTACTGCCCTTAAGGAAATTGCGTATTTCAAAAAAGTGCGCGTGAACCAGGATATTGGCACAATCGCCTGGGCTAATGGAGCTGATTTTTCACCTGATTTTCTTTATGAGATCAGAACGAATCCTGAGTTGCAGCCTGATGACCACCTGGTGATTTGCCTGCAATGGGAAGCCCCTTATCAGGTAGTTGAAATCGACAGGTGAACCGGTTGTGAATAATGGGATAATTGGGTTGAGTTTTCATTTCTGAAATAGAGTTTGAATCATTCCATTCTCTATTTTTTCAACGCTGGTATAATATCCTATTATCATACCGGGAACAGTACAAGCAGTAGTAATAATTCCAACACTAATTGGAATTACAAGCAATGTGAATTCCAACTCTAGATCGCTTTGAGCCTCCGCGACACAAATAATTCCTACCCCTAAACCAAACAGAGCACCCAAGCCGCCAGTTATTCCTCCTCCGATAAACGTATTTATTGGTTTAAGAATATAAATTTGGTTTAATATTTATAGTTTTATGTCATAAAATAGTGTTTATGTAAACCATTATAAAATGTCATGCGATATCATAGTCTTAAGCACAAAACCCTTGTTCATTGTTTGTGTACAAATCGTTCATATTTCGTGAACACTAATTTCAAAACAGAAAAACTAGCCTTCATAATAAAAAAATGTCAGGATCACACCGGCAATCTTACCGATTTGCCGTTTGATTCGTTAGTTATGATTAGACCATTATCCCCAATAATTTCAAGTTGTTCATTCGCATTCAACAACTCGATACCATAAATTTTCCCGTCTGGAGATATATCAATGTTAAGTTCATCGCTTATTTGTAATGTCTGTACTTCATTACCTTTCTCCCTCAACCTTATATACGCTATGTTATATCGAGGATCATAACTCAATTTCATTCTTGAACCTCCTAAAAATATTTCACTATCAGTGTTACTACAATAAACTCGTCATTTTCTTGAACGCCGATAACTTCAATCTGTTTATTTTTATATTTTTTATTTCTCCAATTGAAATCATTAGAAAAGTTATGCCTAAAACCAATTCGTCCATACTTAGCGGGAAAACTTTCGCCATACTCTACAGTCTTATTTACCTCCTCTTCTGTAGCCCCTCTTTCTATCATGCGTTCTCGGGCATGTGGGTGAATAATAACCTTCATATATTTTCTCCTGGTATATT
>JAFGQG010000179.1 GCA_016935765.1 bacterium | reverse complement strand
CTCCGGCGTGCTCTCCCTGGCATAAAGCGCTAATTCCGTCATCCCGACTTCGAGCCCTTTATATTTAAAGCCCACCCTGTGTGATGAAATATATTTATGCAGCAGCGAATCCGGCTCCGCCCTATAGTTGTCAAGTTTTGCTGTGAAATATTGCAGGTAGAACCGACCGGTTTTGTACTTAAGTTTTATTAAGTTGTAAGGCGCTGTTTCTCCCGAAAGGAGAAGTCCTTCCGAGAATAGGGGTCCGATCCGAGGGGTTTGCCTGCCGAACAGTATCTCGAAACCGCCCTTCGAGTAGTGCAGGTACCCGCTCTCGAGAGTGCCATACATATAGTCGAACCAGGAGCGCAAGTACGAAACAGTGAAGGAATCTACCAATCCGAGCCGGACCTTACCGTAAATTTTAAGGTCGGGAATTGGTGTAAAAAAGCCCTCCAGGTCCAACCATGTATGATATGAATAATTGATTTCATCCTGGTTTATGTATTCAAAGCAGGAATTTTTTAAATCGTGGTATTCGGATTCCAGATAACCGAAGTAGTTCAATCGTAAGCCTTTGTTATTATTGTAGAACTGAACTTTTTCCCTTAAATTATCAATAACATATAATTCTTTTTCTGTCAATTGTTTTTCCTTCAGGATATCAAGTTCTAACAAGCATTCTTCTGCAGATATCGGAAAAGACGCAAGCCAGAGAGAATCGGGGTTGTATCTCGTGAATATTCCGAAGAGCTGCTGGTAGAAATCGGTGTCATCATAGGAGATTTCGAGCTCTGAGCCAGCTAAATAATTGTTGACAAATAATATAAATAATGCTATAATTATTAACGATTTTTTCATTGTAACGGTTTTATTTTTTTGATAATTGTTTTTCATAAATATATAGCTTTAATATGCTAAGTCAAGGGAAAATAGCATATTGGAACCTGGGGTAAACCACCATACCATTCTGAATCGATTAATTTTATTAATACCGATCTAAGTGTAGTATCTGAGTGATCAATATGTCTCGGAATGAAGAGGTTGAATTAAAAAAATGCCACGAATTCACTAATAAAGAAAAGACCAACTTACTGAAATAGTTTACACATTTCATAGGTCAAGCTAATGCACTCATAAAAAAGAATAAAGACTGATTTCGATTTATTTGAGAATAAGCTAATAAGTAACCCGACGAAAACCCCACAAAATAGAACTTATAACCTTCTCAATCGCGTAGCCAGCAAAAGCTGGTTTTAGGCAATCTCATAGGCATACGAATCCAACGAAAAACCCCCAGGGAATTCTTGCGTTATCACTTAATTCAATTGCTGAGATCGCATCAACTTATAGTTGATGGGCGACAAAAAATAATAGTCTCGAGATGACAATGATATTTGTGTTTTTTTATTAAATTTTGTTTCTTCCCTTGCCCCCAACCCTGCCGGTGGATAGAGGAAATGCTTCAGCGCTAGTGGAACCAGAAAGAAAGGGAACCTGCCATACGTAGCCCTAAGCACTTTCATATTTGTTTAGTTTAAGCCTCGGCGAAGTATGGCGGAGAGGGAGGGATTCGAACCCTCGAACCCGCTATTAACGGGTCACACGATTTCCAATCGTGCTCCTTAAGCCGTACTCGGACACCTCTCCTTAGTCTTATATGGAAAGCTAAACCAGGTCTGTATCAAAACCTACCTGAGCAGTATCATCCTTCCTGTACCTTGTTCGGAACCAATGCGATACCTGTAAAAGTATATACCTGAGGATATGCCGGCTCCATCTTCATCAGTGCCATCCCACATGACATTGTAATAGCCAGGTTGATACGTATCATCGGTCAATGCCCGAACTTCCTTGCCCATCAAATCATAGACCGTTATTTCCACTTCGGATTCCACGTGAACGCTGAATGATATTCTCGTCTCAGCATTGAACGGGTTGGGATAATTCTGGTCGATCTCGGTTGTTCTTGGTAGGGCAGGGCTATTCATTGGAGCATATCCCGGTGGGTAAGGCGGCTGGTTTCCGTAAATCTCGTACATTTCCGCCCAGTTAACATGGTCGTTAGAAGCGGCAATTTTCAGAAATTCAGCATCACCTGCATCAGTTGACGCGATGAGTGTACAGACCTCTGTGCCGACCAGTACCCAGTAGCCGCCCCATGGGAATATGTCAGAAGCCATACCATAGGTATAAACATAACAATCCCAGTCATATAGATCGCCAATGATCCTTCCAAACGGGTCTGAAATCCCCAAAGTGGAAGTGCAGCTTCCTATCATGTTCCAACCCTCATATAGAACGCCCATGTACTGGTCAACCGGGGTGCCAGCAACTGTGTAACTCGTGTCCTGCGATGAATATATCCAGTAGGCTTTTCCGGATTCGATGATATCTACTGGAACGTATGAGTTCGTGAGCGGGTTATACCAGTATGGAACGCTTATCATTGAAGGCAGATAGTCCATAAAATTAGGCGATACAGGTATCACCGGGAATGATATCAGGTTCCAGTTCCCGCAGAGGCTGATATCCCCTGCTTCGGATTCGATTCTCCGGAAGCAGATCTCGATCTCTTCAAATGCATCGAACCTGTAGGAAATCTGCTGGCGCATATTGATGTATCCGTTCATGATGAACTGCCCTTCAGGAAATACGTCGGGATCCCAATAGAGAGTTCCGGATTCTTCGGTGTAGATGGTCCAGCAGATCGGGTAGGGTTCATGAGCGCGAATATCCCTGTCCAATTTTGTAATATAGCCATATAACGGGTCTGAGAGCGGGAAATAAGCGTTTACTCTATTAATTGGCGGTAAAGCGATTATATCAAGTCCCGGGTTGTAACCATCGCTGCCGTATCGGTTCGCGCCGAAACTCAGCGTTCTATCCTGAACGTCCGCATCACCGACCACTCTTATCTCAGCAAGCCACTGAACCGGTTCCCAGCGCACTATCAGGATAGCATTATCGGTGTAATATTCAATCTCACCTTCATCAAGGGAGACTGAGCAGAAATTAAGGGGCGAATAACCACCCTGGTAAGCAGTACTCAGAATTCGAACATGAATATAGAACAGGACATCAGTATCTGTCGTTAACGGAGCGCCAGAGCCTGAGAGTGACAGCATACCCATGCCATCATCGGAAAACACTATGGAACCCCATGGCTCGGTTAATGACCCAGCGGTTTCAATACCCAGTACTTCAAAAATATTCTCGTTATAGCAAATGTCCATGTCCAGGGAACTCATGCTGAACCTCTCCGGATCCTGGGCATACACTGGTATTAAAATTTCGTCTTCTATGTGTCCGGCAGTATCCTCGAACCATACATGCAGACGGTCCACAAGGAAACACCATGAGTATTCTTCCATCACGTTTGGATCGCACAGGTCGGGAGTATCGGCAGCGCCAGAGAGAACAGGGCAGATGGTGTCACCGGTAGCAAAGTATATACCGGCAGCTTCCACATCGAGAGTGAATCTCTCGCCGTCCCAGGTTACTTCAGGTGAAGTAATATCGAAAGTGTAACCTCCGAGCTCCAGATTGATGGTGCTGGGATCCAGACCGGTTATCTCATCTGTCAAGCTGATAGCTACTTCATCCGGAGAAGAACCGATAAGAACGCCATCAGGCGGGTATTCGTCATAATAGATAGGCGGTTCCAAATCGGTGTAAAATTCCCAGGAAAGCGGTTCATCGAGACGAATACCATAGAGGTCATCCGCTCTTACCAATTGTACGAGAATAGTATCTCCATTCTCCCATGGAACCGAAGGCGTAAATGTCAGAATATCATCAGCGAAATCCAGGTGGTCAGGGAAATTGTAAATGTCACCATTGATAACCACCCTGATACTACTAAGATTGATCCCAACGATCGAACTTACGCGCATTGAGATGTACTGGTCCTCGCAGGCGGTATAGACTCCCGGCATAGGTGTAATAATATCCGCTGTGGGCGGTATGGATTCACAGTTCTCACCGAAGCTCCAGCATCCCAAAGTCGTATCTTCAAAGTCATCATTATAAAACCTCAAAACAAAACAGTCCATTGGGTATTCGCAGTCTTCACCCACTTCAACACGCCATTGAAAATTCACGAACTCAGCAGGTTCAATATCGTATTGCGTCTGAGGGTTTTCTCCAAAGAGCAAAGACATGCAGTAAACGGGTGTGATTTCAGCGCTTAGGTAATCCATGTAACCATCCACATTAGCTACTGTTACAGAAACCAGGTTGAAAGTTCCAAATAGTTCAACCAGGTCCGAGAAAATTACCGAGAATGATATTCCCAATTCGAACCAACCGCCACCTGATGTATCGCAGTAACCCGAATAGTAATTATAAGCATAGGCTAAGAGCGCGGTGCTATCGGGAGTAACGTTATAAACGACTACACCCGAGGATACTATCAAATCCATAAGAACGTCGGGGTCAACGTCGGAATATCCGGAGCCATCGCCTAATTCGTGGAAGGTCGCATCTGTAATCATGAGTATCACATGGAGAGCGCCGGGACGCCATGGAAGAAAGTTGATTGCATCCGATATGCCATCTATACTGGTTTCCGGGTAATCGCCTCCACCCGAAGCGCGCAAATGATCAACCCAGGTTTGAAAAGTCGCGCCATCAGGCGTGAATATCATACCATGAGGAAACGTTACTCCATCACCGTAAGTTAATAATGCGTATTGAACATCATAACCAGTTGCTATCAGCAGATCGGTAAAATCGTTCAGGTTAACCTGGACATCGTGGATCTCCCCACTCATACTGCCGGTGGTATCAACCACGATTGCGATATCTACCGCTCCAGTATCCATTCTGCAGAAAACATCCCACTCAATGAGATCATCCAGCGGAACCATAGTCTTCGTATGGTTATCACCCAAAATCTCGGCTTTGATAACTTTCACTCCAGAGCTTCCGGGTTCACCGAATGCCTGAAAAACAAAAATGAGCGACAAAACAATGATAAAAAATAAGACACTTGTACGCCTGGTCACTTTTCCCTCCTTAAATGATTGTTTTAATGACCTAATTACAATTTATATTCTATTTTAATAACTTTTGAAATAATGGCAATGTTTTTTTACTTCAATAGTACTAATTTTTTATTAATTTTTTGATTTCCGGCTTCCAATCGAGCAAAATATACTCCACTCGGAAGAGTTTCACCCCTCGAATCTAAGCCGAACCAAACCGTACTATGTACCCCCTGAGCATAGTAAGAATCAATTAAATTCTTGACTTTCTCCCCTTTCAAATTAAAAATATCCAATCGAACGTATCCTTCAACCGGCAAACTGAAAACAATTTTTGAGCTTGCGTTAAACGGATTAGGATAAGCTTCGAACAGGTAATCTATGGGAAGAATGCTTTCCCCTGGTCGGTAATAAGCAGGCGGCGCTGGCGGATAATCACCGTACTCACATATAAGGTCAAAATAATTCAAATCATATAAAGCCTTATGAAAGTACGCTGTCTCCAGGTCTGTCGAAGCTTCCAGGGTGCAAACCTCCGCGCTCGCCAAAACCCAGTAACCCAAACCAGGTGCGATCGAATCCGATGAAACGTATGCTGTAAGATCCCAATAAAATAAAGGCGGGATAATCCTGCCCGGCTCACTGGAAATATAAACCACGGAATCAACTGAACCGATCAAATTCCAACCGCGCTGAATCAGTGAAAAGTATTGCTCCACCGGAATCCCACCGACATTGTATGCAGTATCCCTATCCGAATAAACCCAGTAACCGCAGCCGGGCTGGAATCCCGTTACAGTTACATAATTCCTTAATACAGGGTCATACCAGTAAGGGGTCGAGACAACAGTAGGAAACACCCTTTCCAGGCTCTCGAACATCGGGATCACGCATAACGATATCAAATTCCAGCCATAAGTCAATTCGACACTCCCTATTACCGGTGTTAACCTTTCGAAGCAAATTTCGATAACTTCATCAGCATCAAAAGCGTAAAAGTTATTCTGGTACATATCGATATAACCATTGATGAAGAACAATCCTGACGGGAGATACCCGGGATCCCAGAACAAAGTCCCGGCTTCTCCCTCAGTATGAACGAGCCAGCAAACGGGATAATTCAGGTTATTTCGAATATCTCTTGAAAGTCTCTCCACATAAGGTGTTAAGGGATCAGCGATTGGAAAGTATGCATTGAAATCCTCTACGGGGGGAAGCGCGTTTATATCGAGACCGGGATCATATCCGTTCGAGCCGCTGCCCGAAGCACCGAAGGTGAGTGTGATCTCCTCGTTTGCGGTATTCCCGATAATAGTGATCTCTGCGAGCCACGATATCGGGAGAAAATCCACGAGCAGAAAAGCTCCTTCAGTAGAGCATGAGATCCTGCCGGCATCCAACTCCAGGTAGTGATAATCCATAGGTGTATAACCACCCTGAGTAGCAGATGGCAATATTGCACAAATTATATAACATAGAATTGGGTTACTGTCAAGTGAAGTTGAGCCGGAACCTTCAATTATCGACCTCCCCGGTTCAGGTGTTGAGAACGACAAAGCCCCCCACGATTCCGAAGCTGTTCCCCCTGTCTCGGTTCCAATGATCTCCATAATATCCGAATAGTATGCTAACTCCAGGACGAACGAGTTTATCCCCAAAGCGGACGCATCTTCGATGTGAACAGGGATGAGGAGTGTATCGCCGGGGGCTCCTATAGTGTCGGTAAGCCAACTCTGGAGACTTTCGATATAGAATCGCCACGTGAAGGGCGTTATTCCGTTCGGGGCGCAGTAGTCCGGGGTATCCGAAGCGCTCATGAGGACAATTTCGATACTATCCCTTCTCCCGGCTGTCAGGGCTGCCGAGTCGGTGTTGAAATGAAGGATTCCTTCGTCGAGGTATAATGCGGGGGAATCAAGGGTGTAAACTTCGTCTTTAACCTTTAACTGTACTGAACTTTCATCCAAACCCGAAATTTCGTCCATCAGTTCGATAGTTATCTCTTCGGGGAGCCCACCGAGCACAGCGCCATCGGGAGGGGTTTCATCCGCATAGACTGGCGGTTCGAGGTCAACGCTGAAAGTCCACGTGAGTTCTGAATCGAGCGGGTCTCCGTGGATATTATTCGCCTGGAGCAGCGCTACTGAGACCACCTCCCCATTCGACCACGGCGTGGATGGCGTGAACACAAGCACATCTTCGATGAACGTTAAATGGTCGGGGTAGTTGTACATTTCGCTTCCAACACCCAGGATTATTGTCGGTGCATCGATATCTACGGGGCATGTTATCCTGATGGAAATCTGCTGGTCATCGCATGCGGTGATAGTATTTGGGAGCGGTTCTATTATGGTCGCGATTGGCGCCGCGTGGCACCATCCCGGCGGGTGGCAGCCGATGGCGTAAAGCTTCCCGTCGTTTGAGCCGATGAAAATCGTGCCGTCCGGGCTGATTGCTGGCGATGAATACACAGCTCCGCCAGTTTCCACGCGCCATTTCAAGGTGCCGTCCGGGTTGATTGCATAAACATAGCCGTCCGCGGAGCCCACATAAACGACGTCGTTGCTATCGACTACTGGCGAGGACCTTACTACGCCGCCGGTCGGAAATATCCAGCGCACCGAACCGTCCGGTTCGAATGCATGGACATTATGGCTATTGACGCCAATATAAACCGCGCCATCCCTTCCTATCGCCGCCGTCGAGTACTGTATGTTCTCACTCACGTTATATTCCCAGGCTAACGATGCTGATGAGTAGGTGTAGTCCACGCCGAAGACCTTAGTCGCGGTTGGATTGAGCGGCGATTTATTTCCGCCGAAGTAAATCCTATCCCGCGAGTTGTCTATCGATGGGGATGAGAGTATATCCATTTCGCCGGAGACTGTTGGGGATGCCCAGCACCAGAGGTCCGCGCCGGAGGTGTTCCAGCAGGTCAAGCCGCCGGGGGAGTTCGCCCAGTCGGTGGTGAATATGTATGACTCGTCATCGATGGCTGGAGTTGACATAATCCAAGAGCCGCTCCATGGCGGGTAGGCTTCCCAGTTGAACGCGCCATCGAGGTTGAAGCATGTCAGCCAGCCTGCCCATGGACTGCTCGTGTGGTCAGAGCAAATATATACCTTCCCGATAGAATAATCGATTGTGGGTGAGCCTTTGATGCCGCCGGTATCGAACCGCAGCCTGTATCTCCATGAGAGGGCGCCGGAGAAGGTCACCGCGTAGATGTAGCCGTCTGCAGCTCCGATATATACGAGCGTATCCGGACTCAGCGCCGGGGAGGAGTAGCCGATCGAGCCGCCGGTTCTGTACCGCCAGAGCATATCCCCGCTTGCGGCATCGAGAGCGTACAGGCAGCTGTCGTTCGAGCCCACGAACACAATGCAGCCTTCCGCGAGTGATGGCGATGAGAGCACCGCGCCTCCAGTTTCGAACACCCATTGAACCGCCACGTCCGTTGAGTCACAATCGCATGTATATGGGCTCAAACCGCGGTTCTGCGCGTCGAAATGGAATTGAGGCCATACTCCCGGCGTCGTATATTCGATATCCTCCATGCAGGTCGCGGAAGTCCCTGAACCATCCCATTCGACGATATTGATGTAGGCGGTCGTACTTAAACGCGTTGGTATCATCGAATGACGCAACACGTACCCGCTGCTGTACTTCGTAACGAGAATGGACGGGTTTCCCGACGGGATGTTCCGGGCGAGCACTTCCCATGACGTTGGGGAATGGACATCCGAATCGGCAGCCATACAATAATCCGCTCCTGTTGTACCATCGAAAATCGGGTGGTCAGTCGCTACGATATTGGTTTCATCCCTGGAATCACCAATGGGATACCGGTTCTGCATAAGGAACGCGCACGGCACTAGCGCAGGGGTAACCTCCTCAACATCATAATCCATGTATGGATTTGTCTGCTCGATAATGAGATAGCCGCCGTGCCTGATGAACGTTTTGTAGTCCTCTGCATGCGACTCATAGACGAACATCTCGGTTTCATAGTAGCCCCAGCAGTTGGGGAGAATGAGTACATCGTATGTCGAGAACGCGCTGATACCAGAGGTGGACGGTATCGTGTCGAATTCGTACCCGCAGGTGGTCAGCATGCTTGATGTCATTATCCAGTCAGTTCCCAGTGATGGCCGGACTATAGCGATGTCGAGGGTCGTATCAACAGTAGTAGAGTGCGCGGACCGGAACTCGATGACATCGACCGCGGAATCTTCCCTCCCGTCCATGTCGATATCGTGGGAATAGCATAAATTTACTAATATTAACACCAAAACAAAGCATAGAAAGTATTTCATAATTGGGACTCCTTTGAAAATTATGGAGTAAGTTTTATCAAAGTTGTTAGTGTTTTTTTATTAAATTCATTTCTCAGTTATCCACCCATCCATACAACCATACATCCATTTAAGATACTAATATAAATGGAATGGTAAGTTTAGGAAACAGTTTTTTTATTTTCAGGTAATTAGATGGTGATTATTTTAGAAATCCAGGGGGCTTTTTGGCACTTTAGAAGTGGTGCTTTGAACTGTATGTGTGTAGATCATAGTAGTTTTAAGTTGTTTATGACCAAGGAGTTCCTGGATAGTCCTTATATCGTAATTTGCCTGGAGAAGGTGGCTGGCGAAGCTATGGCGGAAGGTATGGGCAGTAGCGCGTTTTGTTATTTTTGCTTTATAGGCTGCTTTTTTAATTGCTCTTTGAACGTAACTGGGATGCAGGTGGTAGCGTTTTCGTTCCCTTGTTTCAGGGACTATAGTAAGCTCTTTTGCGGGAAACAGCCATTGCCATATAAATTCTTTAGCAGATCGAGGATATTTTTCTTGAAACGCACCAAACATAAATGTTCCACTGTATTTTGCTCTTAAATCCTGCTCGTGTATTTTATGAACACTATTTATCTGCTCCTTCAATTCATTTTCTAATGATGATGGAAGTGGCACAGTACGGTCTTTTTTCCCCTTGCCGTCATGGACGGTGATTATCATTGCATCGAAATTAAGAGCATTGATGCGTAACTGGAGACATT
Organism: bacterium; assembly: GCA_016935765.1. GTDB lineage: Bacteria > UBP14 > UBA6098 > JAFGQG01 > JAFGQG01 > JAFGQG01. The sequence continues at coordinate 818 of JAFGQG010000179.1, read as the reverse complement.
CGAATAGCCTTAATCCACAACCGTAAAGTAGTTTTACAACCAGGTTATTGGGATGTTTAAGGTATTTAAGGATACTGTCAATTTCTTTACGGGAAAGTACAACTGGAACGTATCGGCTTTTTTTCGCTCTGACAACTCCTTCGAATCCGGAGAATTCTTTCTCTCTCTTAAGTATATGTTTAAAGAGGAAAAGCAGGGCATTGAAATGCTGGTTTTGAGTAGAGGCAGCCACTTTTTTCTTGACTGCCAGATTTGATAAATATGCTTTGACCTCATTTACCGTAATGGAATCAGGACGCTGGTGTTTGGTGAAATACTGGAATTTCCTGATACAGGCAGCGTAAGTTTTATAAGTCCGAGGTGAATAATGTTTCATTTTAATTATTGTATTTAAATCATCATAAATATGTTTCCATGCCTCCTTATCTGGAGTGGAGTTTTGGGTATATTGTTTTTCAGGTTTTTCTTTTTTAATTGTTGGGGAGATAACCTTATACCTATTATCTTTTTCTTTTGCTAAATTAAAATAAAGCTTTATTGCTTTAGAAGCTTGGTCTTGTTGATGGGGGGTTTGATTTTTTTCCTGTAGTTTTTTAATGAATAGTGGTAAAGAATCCAGGGAGGCGGAAGTGTGTTTGTATTTTTTACAGAAATCCAGGTAGTATCGAAGCTATTTTAGATAATTATTATATTCTTTTTCCTGGACATTTTTTTCTTTAAGTAGTTGGGTATAAATCTTATACAATTTGGGAGAAATCTCAATCATTGGATATTATACAGATCTGTATATCTCCCTATATGGGTAGATAAACAGTTAG
>JAFGQG010000178.1 GCA_016935765.1 bacterium | reverse complement strand
TCGATTGCTACTCCTGAGGTGTTTGTTATTTTCCCCTGGTAGTTGATTGATCTGGGCACCTGGGCTTTTACAGAAAGTGATAAAAGCATAATTAATGCAATAAAAAACAATACTTTATTTCTCATATTAATCCTCCGAAATACTATTTTCTGTTCAATTATATTGTTACCCCTAATATAAAAACCCGTAATTAAATCGCAATCTATTTTTCGTTTGAAGCTTGTTCGATTACCAACTGCTGATGTTGGAATAAGTTCCTTCACAATGTGAGGTTGATATCAGTAAGCTTTATTTTTATCATTCTATGAATATTGGTAGATAAATCCCACTATCAAGTTCTGGATGACAGGGTCGGGACTGGGTGGAGAATGCCTTTCTTCATTCCCTTCGACCTCAAAAAAAATAATTGTCATTCAGAGTGATATTAGAAAATTTGGTTAATAAACGGGGAAAAAGGAGTTTAATCCTGAACTCAAATCCTGCTAATTTCCAATCATTTTCAGCAGAAAAGCAGCGATGAAAGCTCCGTCACGGTACTGCTCATAACGGGCTGTCATGCCGCTGTGTCCCGCGGTCATCTTTGTATTTAACAAAACGATATTATCATTGGTCATTCTGTCACGCAACCGCGCCGCGAACTTTGCCGGTTCCCAATAACTAACCCTTGAATCATTTAAATACGTCATTAATAAGATATTTGGATAATCAGTTTCCTCTATATTATCGTACGGGCTGTATGATAGTATGTACTCAAAAAAGTCCTTGTTATTAGGATCGCCCCATTCATCGTATTCCTTCACAGTAAGAGGCAATTCAGGATCCAGCATAGTGTTGATAACATCGACGAAAGGGACCTGCCCAACCACAGAGCGGAAGAGTTCGGGGCGCATATTCACCACTGCGCCTACAAGTAATCCGCCAGCACTCGCACCCTCTATCGCCAGCTTCTTCGGGGTAGTATATCCATCACCAACAAGTTTCTCCGCGCAGGCAATAAAATCGTAGAAGGTATTCTTCTTGTTTTTAAGCTTACCAGCTTTATACCATTGCTCACCGAGATCATCACCACCGCGGATGGCAGCTTCGATATAAATGAATCCCTTATCCAACAACGTAAAAATCCGCGCCGAATAATAAGGCATAACCCCATAACCATAAGAACCATAACCATAGAGTAAAGCAGGATTAATGCGGTTTTTAATATCGAAAGATTTATTATATATCAGATACATCGGTACCATCGTGCCATCATGAGATTTTGCTTCTAAACGCTCTAACCTGTAATTCGATGGCTTGAAATTCGGTATCTTTTTTTGAAAAACCAATTCAGTGTTCCCATTTGATAAATCCATCCTGTGGACTTCATGAGGGTGGTTGTAGGTCAAATAACCAATAAAATATTCCGCCGTTTCAAATTCAGTGTTGTAATATCTTGATTCAATATAACCAAATGTTTCAGGGGTCTTGAATTTATATTCCACTTTCATAGCAGAATCTATAAGCCTCAACGATTCCACACCGTTAGCAAGCTCCTTAATTGCCATCCACTTAGAAAGCACCTTACATGATTTAATCTTTACATCTTCCCGGGCTGGAATAATTACTTTCCAGTTATCGCGAGATGGATTTTTTAAAGATACTTCAACAAGCTTGAAATTCAATGCATTATCGTTTGTTCTTATGAATAGCTTCCCGTTTCTATGACCTTCAGTATAATATTCGTGTTTTTTTTTGCGTTTTTCTATCAGCGTGGGCTCCGAATGGTCTTTTAAGAAATAACATTCCGTACTATCATTACTGTAACTCGTTATTACTTTCAGTTCCTTATCCAGAGTAGATTCGATATAACAACTGTACGCTTCGTCTTTCTCTTCAAATATCAACTTATCCTTGTCCGGATCTTCGCCCATTATATGGAGATATATCCTGTAAATCCTCTTGGTGTTTAGAGTTTTTTTTCCATAGTAATATCCAGCTCCATTATTGAGCCAAACCAGGTTTAGTGCGTTTTGAATCTTCTCTACTGGTTTTTTATTCTTAACATCCCAAATAGTTAGGTCATCAATTTCACTCCCAGTCAGATCCTCAAAATATGGAATGTATTTTTCATCCGGACTTGGTTTTCCCATAAAAAAAGAATAATATTTTTTGCCTTCAGCCCTTTTATTTACATCGAACAGTATCTCCTCCGGACCGTTTCTTGAACCCATTTTACGGCATTCCAACCAGTAATCGTCTTCTGCTTCTCTTCTGGTATAATAAAAATTCTTTCCATATTTGACCGGGAAACTCTGAGTCTTTTTCTCAACCCTATCTGTAATTTCCTTGAATAGTCTTTCCTGCAGCTCTTCCGTGTCTGCCATAACAGCTTTACAATAGTCATTCTCTGCTTCAAGGTGTTTTATAACTTCTGGATCGGAACGCTTAACATCCTTCATCCATGCATATTCATCGTTCAGGATATGACCATGGATTTTCACTTTGTGATCGATTTTCTTTGGAGTTGGTGGTTTAATTTTAGACATTTTTATCCTTTCCAAAATTCTTAACTCAAGGTTGATTACTGCATAAGTTTTTGAACATCCTTAATAACAGTTTTCTCGATTATTTTTTTAAAAATATTTTAAAGTATTAATATTCAGGTGATAGGCAATAAAATACTTATAGAAAATGATATGAAAAATGCTGAAAAATAAATCAAAGTTAAAGTTTACCAACCGAAGCCCTGAAGCAATTCCATAACTTATAAAAAACTTTGGCGAAGGTTGGTACTCCGACACCCGCCCCAGTATTACTCCCTTTAAACTCATCTCCTCTTCATCTCCGAGTTTTTTCTTCATCTATCCCCCTTCTAAAATCTGCAATCGTTATTCGGTAATCATTATTCAATCTATCCTCTCCCGCTGCCTACTTCTTACTGCTTACTGCCTACTGCCTACTGCCTACTCTTTACTATCACCCACCCCTTAAAACACATTAGCTTGTATGCAAATGGATTGCAAGTTGATAATGGTAATCTAAACATTAAATAATAATATGTTGATTTTTCACAATTTGAGCATACAAAGTTAATGTACTCCGACACCCGCCCAATATATTTTTTACTGCCTACTGCCTACTTCCCCTTCCCGTGCATCTTAGAATAATCCTTGAAGAGTTCCTTCTCTTTATCACTCAACTTCGAGGGTATTTTTACGTTCGCGATGATATAAAAATCGCCCTTCTTTTTACCGTTATCGATACCCAATCCCTTCAGTTTAAATTTCGCGCCGGGTTGCGTTCCAGGCGGGATCTTCAGCTCCACTATCTTACCTCCAAGCGTTCTTATCTTCACCTTGGCGCCCAGCACTGCCTGTTCGAGTTTAATATCCACCTTTGCGTAGATGTCATCACCTTTTCTCTCGAAATTATCGTGTTTTTCGATCTCGACTATCAGTATCAAATCGCTCTTCGCGCCTTTCGGACCGCCATATTTCCCCTGCCCTTTAAGCCGGATCTTCCCGCCATCCTTTATTCCTTTCGGTATCTTAACCGCGATGGTTTTATGTTTTACAACTGCCCCATTGCCCTTACACTTTGAACATGGCTGCGCGTTTATTTGACCGGTTCCCATACATCTCTGGCACGGTCTCTTCACCGAGAAAAAACCCTGAGACATCGTGACTGAACCAGTTCCACCGCATTCCGGGCAAGTTGCCGGTTTCGAACCTGGAGCGACACCGGTGCCTTTACATTGATCGCAAGCCTCCTCTATGGGTACCTTTATGCTGACCTTCCCACCATTGATCGCAGTTTCGAAAGGTACCTTTATTTTAAGACGTACATTCGCCGGTTTCTGAGACCTCGTCTGCGCGGTTCTGCGGGGACTCCTTGTTGATCGGGGTCGAGAAGCACCACCACCACCAAAATCAAATATCGAGCGGAACACATCGCCCATTCTACCGAAATCGCCGAAAAGATCACCCAGATTCTCGAAATTTACTTGACCACCAGAAGTATATACTCTTCCACTCCCTGGTCCCCCCGCACCACCAGGATACCCTCCGAAATTGGCATATTGCCTCATCTGATCATATTTCTGCCTCTTCTCTGGATCTTTCAATATTTCATAAGCCTCAGATAACTCCTTGAATTTTGCTTCTGCTTTTTTATCACCCGGGTGCCGGTCAGGATGGTACTTCATAGCAAGCTTTCTGAAACTCTTCTTTATCTCCTCCGCTGAAGCTTTTTCACTGACACCCAGTATTTCATAGTAGTTTTTCATTTTTCGGTAATATATTTATTTATAAAATTCTCTTTTTACATTTTAATGTCTATACATCTTTGTATTATTTTATTATTCCAATACTCCATTCTACCATTTTTTCACCAATCATTTATCATTCGTCATTATTCATTTCCGCAAGCATCCAACCATCCATTCATCCCTTAAAAAGGGAAGGACCTTCAGGATGGCACCGCTAAGAATGAACCTAACAGACCATCCCAAAGGCATTAATCGGTAGGATTAATATATTGTTGGTGCTTAAACCTATTCATCGACCACTTCGTAATCAGCATCTACAGCTTCAGAATCTTCATCTCCCTTATCTTCTTCCTGTGGAGGCGGTTGAGTTCCTTCCTGTCCTGGTTGCCCTCCCGGAGGAGGTCCAGCCTGCTGATACATCTTCTGCGCTAACTCATGAAGCTGCTGGGTCAGGGAATCCATCTTCGACTTGATCTGCTCGTCATCATCCTTCTCCAGAGCATCCTTCAATTCCTTTATTCCATTCTCAATATTGGATTTTGTAGCTGAATCAACCTTATCTCCATATTCTTTCAACTGTTTCTCTACCGAATAGACCATACTGTCAGCTTGATTTCTCAACTCGATTTTTTCCTTTTTTTTCTTATCCTCTTCCGCGAACTTTTCACTATCTTTAACCATATTATCGATCTCATCTTCGGACAATCCGCTTGAGGCTTCTATTCGGATCGACTGCTGTTTTCCGGTCGCTTTATCCTTTGCAGAAACGTTTAGAATACCATTGGCATCGATATCGAACGTTACTTCGATCTGCGGGATACCTCGGGGCGCTGGAGGAATTCCGTCCAGGAAAAACCTGCCCAAACTCTTATTATCCCTTGCCATCGGGCGTTCACCCTGAAGGACATTTATCTCCACGCTCGTTTGACTATCCTGCGCAGTACTGAAAACCTCAGTTTTCTGAGTCGGGATGGTCGTGTTTCGTTCTATCAGCTTAGTGAAGACGCCGCCGAGTGTTTCCACGCCTAAGGAAAGCGGGGTCACATCAAGGAGAAGGATATCGTGAACGTCTCCTGAGAGCACACCACCCTGAATAGCAGCGCCAAGAGCAACGACTTCGTCAGGGTTGACTCCCTTGTGAGGTTCCTTGCCGAAAAGTTCCTTTACCTTTTCCTGCACCTTGGGCATTCTTGTCTGTCCACCGACCAGGATTATCTCATCGATATCACCTGCAGTTAGTTTCGCGTCGCTTAACGCTTTCTTAACCGGACCAATAGTTCTTTCGACCAGGTCATCCACGAGTTGCTCCAATTTAGCCCTGGTCAGCTTGATGTTCAAATGCTTCGCACCGGACTCACCTGCAGTTATAAATGGCAGGTTTATCTCTGTCTCCATGACTGATGACAGTTCGCACTTTGCTTTTTCTGCTGCATCCTTGAGTCGCTGAAGCGCCATTGCATCCTTTGATAGATCGACGCCCTCCTGCTTTTTGTATTCATCAACGAGCCAGTCGATAATCTTCTTATCGAAATCATCACCGCCGAGATGCGTGTCTCCATTGGTCGATTTCACTTCGAATACTCCATCACCCAGTTCGAGTATGGAAATATCGAAGGTACCGCCACCAAGATCGAACACCGCTATCTTGATGTTTTCCTTTTTGTCCAAGCCATAAGCGAGTGACGCTGCAGTCGGTTCGTTTATAATTCTCTGCACATTCAAACCAGCGATCTTTCCCGCTTCTTTCGTTGCCTGTCTCTGACTGTCGTTAAAGTAAGCTGGAACAGTTATCACAGCGTCAGTTACTTTCTCGCCCAGGTAGTCTTCAGCAGTTTTTTTCATTTTCTGAAGTACCATTGCCGAGATCTCCGGTGGAGAATACTCCTTATCCTCGATCTTCACTCTCGCAACGTCATTCTGACCTTTTACCACTTTGAAAGGCACTTCCGATATTTCGTTCTGCACCTCTCCATACATTCTTCCCATGAATCTCTTGATGGAATACACCGTATTATGGGGATTGGTAATTGCCTGTCTTTTTGCCGCGAGACCTACGAGTCTTTCGCCGCTCTTCTGGAACGCAACAACTGAAGGGGTTGTTCTTGCCCCTTCCGCATTAACGATGACCCTGGGTTCGTTCCCTTCCATTACTGCCACACAGGAATTGGTTGTTCCAAGGTCGATCCCAATTATTTTTCCCATTTTTTTTACTCCTTATTTATTTTTAAATGATTATTTTCAAAACCAATTTCATAAAATCTGATCTCAATTTTCGTTAGTTTACCTTTTTTGCTTATATTTGTCATTTATATTCTAGCTGACATCCTTGATGGTTTTTCATTTACCACACCCCTGCCGCTAAACAGGGGTGTGGTTTTCAGGGTACTTTTAACGTTTTTTAGTTCCAATCATATACACAGATCGTCCTTAAAAAACGCCGTGTATTACTTTACCTTTACAGGTATCTCTTTAGGCTTAGCTTTTTCCAATTTCGGTACCGTGATTTTCAGAACTCCCTGTTCGTAAGTTGCGTCAATCTTTTCGAGGTCCGTCGTCGTAGGCAGCGAGAAACTGCGCTTGAACTCACCGTAAGTTCTCTCGATCCTGTGGTAGTCTTTCCCTTTTACTTCATCCTTCATCTCTTTCTTGCCAGACAGCGTGAGGCTATTCTGGTTAACGGTAATATTAATATTGTCCTTATCCATACCAGGGATCTCAGCTTCCACAAAGATGCTATTTTCATCCTCGTATATATCGACTTCGGGAGCCCATAACTTCTCTGCGCCTTTTGACTCAAAGTAGTCTTCGAACATCTTTTCGATATCCTTAGGCCATTCCATCATTTCAGAGAGTGGTCTGAAAGGTTTCCATCTTACTAGTGCCATTTTTGTTCACCTCCTATGTTTTGTTAAATCTTGAATTCTCTCGCCAATAATAATTACAAAAACCATGCCAAGAACTATAACTTATTGCTACGCAAATGATTAGCTATGATAAACGCGACAAACAGGTTGAAAAGTACTGACAAAATAATGTCAAATTATGACAATAATTGACGTAAAATAGTGTATGACATATTGTGACATTTTTTGACAATACTATGTCGCATTTTTTTGCTGGATATTACGAATTGAAATCCCCCCACCCTTACTACCGGTTTTGAAGTGGAGTTCCCTCGAACCTGTAATCGACATCCCTCTCGGGCTCAGTTATCCTCATAATATACCTGTACCATTTATCGCCCTTAAAATCCTCTATCGTCCAATCAAAAATAGTCGACCTCGCTGCTCTCACCAGAGCAGTATCTATCACTGCGTCATTCGTTGGGGTTTTTAATTTCACTTCTTTGACCTCGCCGAAATAGTTAATAAAGATCTCCGTTTGTACCTTTCTGCCCAATAAATCACGCTGCACCTTAAATTCCGGGTATATTAGTTCCCCTCTCTCCTTTATCCATTCCCTTGGCACCTCAGGGATCACTCCTGCGATATCCTCTTCCTCCTCTTCCGGAATCTCCTCCGGCATTTCCTCTTTTTCTACCTTTCTCTCCTCGGTTTCCTCCCTTCTCTTTTTCTCTACCTCAGGTTCTTTTTCACCTAATTTAACCAACGCAAGTTCCTCATAATCAGTGCCTGGGAACATGTTTGCCAGTTCCTGGTAAGTTTCCGATGCTTTCTCATTATTGTACAGAATGTTCTCATAGATATATGCTTTAGCCGCCATAGCTTTAGGAACAAACTGACTCCCATTGTAATTCTCAATTACGTAATTATAATACTTTAATGCTGAATCCTCCCACTCATAAGTGAATAAAAACTCTTCTGCTTTCACAAAATAATATGCCACGGTTTTCACTCTGAGTGAGTCAAGCGCTGCACCCCTTGATTTAAAATATTCCACAGCCCCAAACGCGTAATCCGTTTCAGGATAATCTGTTAACAAAATAGAATAATACTCGTCCGCTTTCTTGCTGTCCTTTTTCATGTTCTCGTATATCCAACCTATGGAGTATACTGCTTTCGGAGCAAGGGAATCTTCCGAGTAGTGCCTCAAAATATTCTGATAACTGCTTACAGCAGAATCAACATGCTCCAATTCCATAAGGTACATCTCCGCGAGTTTTATCTGAACTTCAACATAACTCTGCGTCGTATCGGTCAGAAGCTCCTTGTACTCTTCGAGTTTACCCATGCTAAAGCTTTTCTGCCTGGCTAATTCTTTAATATCGCTATCCCTGGGAGCCTCACTATAAGCCAGCTCATACATCTCCCTGGCTGTGGTGAAATCACCATACTTGTTCTGATACATCAAACCGAGTTTGTAATATGCCCATGCTGCTTCCTCTGTTCTGGGGTAGGAAACAGGTATACCTTCCCATATAGACCTCGCTTGCGCAGTATCGTCTTCCAGGTAATACACATCACCTAATGCCAACTCCACTTTCCCCCAAAACCTCCTGTAGAGCTCATTCGAAGCTATTGACTCATAATGACCTATAGCGTCCGCAATCCTTCCTACTTTGTAGAGGCAGTCTCCTATTAGAAGTTGCGATTCGAAGAAATCGGTGGACCTGATGGTTCCCCTTTCTATCTTCAACAGCATATTTAAAGCTTCCTGGTAGAATTCTTGTGAATAATAAATATGACCCAGCCTGTAGTAGATGAAACCTTGCTTGTCACTATCAGGATATTCTTCCAGGTATGTTTTATAGGCAGCTATCGCTTTTGGATAATCCTTTTTTTCATAGTGCAATTCAGCCAGCATGAAGGAAGCTCTTTCCTTGAATTTTTCATCTCTTTGCAGAGCCAACAAAGATTCATAAGCGGTAACGAAACGTCCTAACTTCAACTCACAAAGGGCTCTGTAATATTGGGAGTCTTCAACGAACTTACTATTCGGAAAAGCGTAGGTCAGTTCGTCAAATTTCCTTATACTCTTGATGTAGTCACCAGTCCAATAATAGCACATTCCGATCAGGAACAGCGCATCCGGAATGAATTTGCTATCCGGGTAAACTGCCAGCACCTTTGATGCCTTGGTTATCGCTTTGGTGTAAAGGTCTGCTGCTTCAGAAGAGAGGTCATCTTCTTCAGAATCCAACCTGATATTCTCCGCCTTGTTGTAGTACTTTTTCGCAAGGAAAAATGTATTATAATAAACGCAGGAGCAGCAGACCAGGGCAACAAGTAATATACCGAGAATTATCTTCCTCATCAAGCGTCCTTACCAAATACCCGTTTAAATATATAATCCACGTTTTGGAAATATACATCCAGGTGAAAAATTGACTCTATCTCTTCAATCGAAAGGTATTTGCGTATTTCACCGTCCTGGTAAATCTGCTCTTTAAAATCCTTATCTTCCATCCATGACGTCATGATCTTACCCTGAATGAGAGTGTACGCTTTATCTCTGGACAAACCAGCCTGGACAAGCCTCAGCATAAGCCTCTGGGAGAATACCAATCCCTTTGTCCGTTCGATATTTTCTCTCATTTTTTCCGGGTAAACCAGGAGTCCGTCCATTATTTTGTAAAGCATATTCAGCATATAGTCAATCAATATAGTCGCGTCGGGCACTATCACTCTTTCCGCGGATGAGTGGCTTATATCCCTTTCGTGCCATAATGGAATGTTTTCAAGGGCAGGCACGACAGTTGATCTTACCAATCTTGAAAGTCCGCAAAGCCTTTCCGAAAGTATTGGGTTTCTCTTATGCGGCATTGCAGATGAACCTTTCTGTGTGGGGCTGAACGGCTCTTCCAATTCGAGAACTTCAGTTCGTTGCAAGCCCCTGATCTCCAACGCTATCTTTTCGATCGTAGATGCCACGAGAGCAAGGGAGAAAATGTATTCGGCATGACCGTCACGGGCTATCACCTGGTTGGTAATAGGGGCAGGCTTTAAACCCAGTTTCTTGCATACTTTCTCTTCGATGCTGGGATTTACCTGCGCGAAATTACCTACTGCCCCAGAAAGCATTCCGAAGGAAACTGCTTCAATAGCATTCTTGACTCTCTCTATATTCCTTCTCATCTCATCATACCAGAGAGCAACCTTCAAACCAAAAGTGGTCGGTTCCGCGTGAATACCGTGCGTTCGACCGATGATCGGAGTGTACCGGTGCTCCATTGCCAGGTTCTTGATAACTTTGTTCAGCTTCTTAAGATCCTCCAGGATAATCTTCCCGGCTTCCTTCATTTGAAGAGCTAAAGCTGTATCCATTATGTCCGAAGAGGTTAAACCCTTATGGATATAATCCGAATTCTCCCCAACCTTTTCAGCTACCGAGTTAAGAAATGCTATCATCTCGTGCTGTGATTTTTCCTCAAGCTCATCTATGCGCTTCAGATCAAATGCAGCGTCTTTTTTTATCTGCTTGAAAACCTTTTTTGTTATCTCCTTTTCATCCGTCAATGCTTCACATACAGCTAATTCTATCTCCAACCATTTTGCAAATTTATTTTCCCTTCCCCAAATCTTACCCATTTCATCCCTGGTGTACCTTGCTATCATACCTATCTCCTTAAGATTATTGATTCTTTATATATTCTTTTAATTCCAATTTGATTTCTACTTCTTTATTATCCCTTAAAATAGTTAGCTTTACGACATCACCCACCTGCGCGTCATAAAGCTCATAAATTAAATCATCTTCTCCTTTGACTTCAACATCGTTTATTCTCTTTATTATATCACCGACTTCCAAACCGGCTTCCTCAGCGGGACTGCCAATCTGGATGCTTGTAATTATGACCCCTTCAGTTTCCTGCAAGTCCAGGTAATGGGCAATCAACCTGTTTAACTCCTGGATCTCCAACCCGGTCCAGAACGCTCTCACCTCTCCGTATTGAAGAACCTCCTGCAATATCTTTTTAACCGTGTTAATGGGGATGGCAAATCCAATACCTTCCGAGCCTCCGCTTTTACTTACAATGAAAGAATTAACGCCAATCACTTCTCCCAGGGAATTTGCCAGCGGTCCACCGCTATTTCCGGGATTGATAGCCGCATCCGTCTGGATCATATCCCTGTAAACCTTTCCCTGCTGCACTTCGAAGTTTCTTTCCAGGGCACTGACTACACCAACAGTTACACTGGGTTTGGCATCTTCGATTATATATCCAAAGGGATTCCCAAGAGCTATAGCCCATTCACCAATGATCAAACCATCGGAATTGCCGAGATTGACAAATGGCAGATCTTCGCCTTCCACCTTCAAAATAGCAAGGTCCGCTAACGGCGCAGAACCAATATACTCCGCATTGAACTCCCTGCCGTCCGGCAGATTAACCTTGATCTCCGACGCATATTCGACCACATGGTAATTCGTGACCAGGTAACCCTGGGGATTTATTATGAAGCCTGAACCCATGCTCTGCACGTATTGCCGATATTGCCTTTTCAATTCCGGGAAAAAGTAATCCCAGAGCGGATCGCCATGAAGTCCGAATGGACTCGTAGAATATACTCTCACCTGGGTAACGCTTATCGAAACAGTCGCGGGGGCTACCTTCTCGATCGCGCGGACTATCGCGTTCCTTCTCGAGTTTGAAATTTCGTCCCCGGCTTGCATCACCGGAGCAGCATCATCATCCTCGAAACCTGATGCTTCCGACCAGAAAGACGCGGCTTCGCCCTCCGTGCTCCTGTCGAGCCTATGGTACGTAACCCAACCCGCTACGAAAGCCATCAGTATCAGCCATACAATCAAGGAAATTTTAATTATTTTGCTTGAATTCATAACATGGTCATCGTTCAATGTTATGTTAACATAATTTTACAATTCTGTCAATTATTCTGAGTTCCGGTTAAAACTTCTGGTATCCTACAATGGGCTGGTAGGCATATCTGAATCCAATTGCCCTGTTCGGCGCTTCATTAAACGTGCTGACAATTATCAATTTAACATAATGGTTATTTGGCGTCTTGATGGTAAAAACCTGGCTTGAAACAGTTATCTCGACCTCATAGTTATCGCCATCCCAGTTCGCGTCTCTAAAAACATTGAAATTATTGAAGCTGCCCTCGCCAAGAAGCAGGACTTCGGATACGCGTTCCTCCCATAGTTCCGGGTGTTCAGTTGGTACCAGGTGAGGACTCTTGAAAGCTCTCCGATTATTCAGCGTATCAAGATAAATGTCGATACTCTCGGCATATTCGGAAATCATATTGACCGGGTGTCCTCCTTCGAAATAATAACCGGACGGATTTGCAGCAGAAGCGAACTCGTAAAGTGTATCATATCCAACTATAACAGGAGCTGTTTCTACTTCGTTCGACGGATCTCCAAGTGTATAATCTCCCGCAGTACCGAAAGCTGCCCTAACGTGGAAAAAGTACTTGGAACCCAGCACTAACCCATCTACCATCATCTCCGTTCCAAGTTCTGCGGTACCGTTATAAGGATCTGGCAGTTCCGAAGTATCATCCGATACTATTGAATGGTTTTCAACAAAGATAAAATACCCCATAAAGTCGTTTTCGCTTGAAGCCTCACAATGAGACCAGGTCAGTTTAACACTATCTGCGTACGTAACGTAAGCGAGATTCCTGGGATTGGTATCAGCAGGTTCCGGCGTGTCATCTTCACTGCATCCAAGATAAAACAAAAGAAAACAAACAAGGCTTAGTAATAGAATTTTCTTCAGCATCAATACCTCCTCGATATATAATTTTTTTGCCCTTATTTTTATAATAGAAATCAAATTAAAAAATAAAACTTAAAGGTCAATACTAAAATTAAAAATAATTAAACCAAATGAAATTCAAAGAAATGTCTTCATTCCAACCCCCATTTTCTGTTAAAGCCTGGATTTACATCTTATTACAATAATAAATAATACTTCTAAAAAACAACAAAGCTGTATAACGGGCAAAAAAAATAGCCCCATTTCATAATAAATGAGGCTATTTTTGTCATTATTATCCTAAATCGCTAATTCAATATGTTGGAAACATATTATTCTCAGTCGTCGCCCAGTCTTCTGAAATTTGCGATTCTCTGGAATCCATATTTGAACGTGATGCTGTGGTTGACGGCATCGTACGCGGTAATTTGCAGTTTTACGTAGTAGCTGTCGTGTACCCAGAAGAAGTATGTACCGCCATTAACTACCTCTTCGTAATCGACATATCCGCTTGCATCAGCGAGAGTGACGTCTGCGTAGCTTGTTCCTGCCAGTTTCATACCGGTAGTATGTGGATTCGACCATGTAGTCCTGCTTGGGCTGGCGATGTCAAAATCGGCATCGAGGTAGAAGTCGACTGAGCCCTGGTTCGCTTCCTGCGCGGAATAAGTTGCCCCGCTGCCATCTGTCGTCCAGCCATAAGCGCTTGGATGGGTTGGACTCGGATCGCTTATCCAATATATCGGACCCTGGCTTATTTGTTCTACCAGTTCAGTGGAAGACCCACCAGATTTGTTGCCTTCTTCACCATCCTCAGAAACCGCTGAAACCTTGTACTCACCTAATGCGTTGGGGGTTAGGGTTTTAGTGGTAGTTGGAGCATCAACGCTATCGATAAGATCGCCCTCGAAATATATCAGATATTTTTCTGCGGTTCCGGTCGAAGGAGCAGTCCAGGTTAACACTAAGGACGTTTCATTACCTCCAGCCGTGATAGTAAGTCCCGTTGGAGCGCCAATCACTTCTTCTCCAGTGTCTTCTTCGCATCCTAAAAATAAGAAAGAAGCCAGCGCGAGAACGAGTAGTAGTGTCAGAAATTTCTTCATTACATAACCTCCTAATACTTGCTGCTATTATTTATTTTATTACTTTCTTTACTTTGGTCTTTTCCCCCGTAGCAGGCTTTGCGGGTTCCTCTTGTTCAGCTTCTTTTTCTACTTTTACTTCCTCTTCCATCTCTCCTTCTTCCATCCCTTCTTCCATTTCTTCCTCAGCCTCTTCTGCAGCCATTTCCGCCTGCATTTCTGCTAGTTGAGCTTCCAGTTCCTCAACCTTAGCTTTGCATTCCTCTAACTCTTGATTCAGCTTAGCTACATCCTGACCGGGTTGCTGACAACCTGTAAATAGAATTCCTACAACCAGAACAAACAGCAAAGACAAACCCACTTTTCTCATAACTTACCTCCTTTAAGGTTTTTAAACTTTGTTTACAAAATATTTGTTTTAAAATAACACAAAAAAATGTTCTGTCAATAAAAATTTTTTTCAAGTAAAAAAAGTGGTATTACACTCTATAAACACCATTTTCAATTACTAATTTATCGTCGATGTAAAGAGTTGGATTTAAAATCACTCCATCCAGGTGCAGGTCAACAACAACATTGCCTCCCATTGAAGCATTATCCCCGAGCGCAATATGAACCGTGCCATATACCTTTTCATCCTCAAGGGTGTTTCCGCAGATTTCAGCTTTGTAATTGGTACCGATACCAAGTTCAGCAATATTATAAGCATTCTCGCCATGTTCAGAGAGCATTTGTTGGAGTTTCTGCGCTCCTTCACAACCGGAAATCTCCACCGCGCGCCCGTTTGACACATCAACTCTGATTGGTGCATTCCTATCGATAATGCCGATCCCCGCCATCGAACCATCAACCATGAATATTCCCCCTGATTTACCTTCTACAGGTGCAATATAAGCTTCACCTGCCGGTAAATTCGAAAAACCGCCCGGAGTATGCACTAAACCAGTGTCCGGATGTCCCCGCCTATCCCCCAATTCCAGTAATATATCCGTTCCGGATTTAGTTGTAACTCTCGCTTTTGTTCCATCGGTCAACAAACGAGCGAGTTTTTCTGATAACTCGGCTATTTTGTGGTAGTCAGCATTCAATGCCCTCAGCATGGTATCTTCAGTTATAGCCGGGAGAGTTGCGCATCTTACGCCACCTTTGCAGGCGTTTCTTCTCGCGTCGGTATGGCTCAGGGATTTCGAGGTTGGCGCAAGGATATAATCCACCTTCCGCATCAGTTCCGCTACCTGCTGGGGTGGTTCACTCGCGTGGGAAATTCTGGGTTTTATCTCAACGAGCAAAGCTTCCCGGGATACTTTAGCAGCCTCCTCAAATAAAAGATAACCAATGTTCCGCAACGGTTCGTCAGTAATTATCAGACCCACTTCATTTTCCTTAGCTTGCATACAAGTATTGATGGCTATTTGCGCCGCTTCCCTTAATTTTACCATTCTTTCATCATCTTTCTTTTCGTTCAGCTTACTCATTGAAATTCTCCTTTATAACTCTTCTATATTTATTTTCTATTTTCTTATTTTCGGCTTTCTCGATCGTTTACCAGCGCAGGCTAAAGACCTGCGGCTACAACATTCCTCTATTATCCTAATTTCTATTTTCTACGTTTCTCACTTCTCTATTCTAACCCATTGAGGTCTTTCCCCTTTCTTTCTCATTATCCACAGATGCTGATAGAACTCGTAGTCCGGGTATTCCGGATCAAGGCGGTGTTCAAAGGCATCCCGTGAATCATAGATCAGAAACTCATCATATTTATCGAGCAACGACATCGCAATGGTCATAGCTTCAACTTTGTGAAGTGTATCCGCTACCCATAGATGGGCTCTAATACCGCCGCCTTCGATTGGAGTTTCAAGCATTACATCATATTTCAGCGCCGAATCCTCATCAGACCTGAAGCATGATTGGTTCATCAGGAATACTAATCCCAGTATCATAACAACAAGCATCAATCTTGAAACCTTGACAATGCTTTTCTTTTTAGTTTTATAATCGGTACTTTTCATTTCATTTCTATTTGTTTTTATTAAAAACTAAACGGAATGGGTATAAAGGTCAAAATAAAAATGAATACAGCAACAGCTGAAAGGTTTTTTCTCAGTTTTCCGAGTTCCGTGTATGGGTCCACTGGTGGCGGATGTTTAAGTTTAAGCACGAATAGAAGAAGCAATCCCCACAAGATCCAACCCAACCACAAAACCCCGAGTAATACGATAATGACGAAGAATATCCTGGCAATGAGAATGTGTTTTTCACCGAAGACAGCATAGGAAATATGCCCTCCATCCAACTGACCGACCGGGAGTAGGTTTATCGCGGTGACTAAAAGCCCTATCCATGCTGCAAAAGCGATCGGGTGAATCACAACCGTGTAATCTGAGGGGATATTACCGAATACGATGTTCGAAGCGATCAGCATTATCAGTGAATCTCCCAGGTTGACAGTGCCCGGCATGATTGAATTCACCGGCTGCAGTTTCGATAGAGATAGACCGATAAAAAGCATAGGTACAGCTATAGCGAAGCCTGCAGCTGGTCCGGCGAAGCCTATATCGAAAAGCGCTTTTCTATTGTATATCGCGCTTTTGATCTTAATTACTGCTCCAAAAGTCCCGATTAAGAATATAGGTGGAGGTACAGGAATAAAGTAAGGTAAAGTCGCCTCAACATGGTGGTGCTTTGAAGCTATGAAATGAGCGGTCTCGTGAACACCCAGAACTGTCAGGAGAGTGAGTGAGAACGGTAAACCTTTCAGGAGCCAGGCAAATGTGAATTGAAGTTCACCATTCATCATCGCGCCAGCAAGAGTAGTGGTTATCAGCGTCAGGAAGAACAACAGTATGTTTATACCAATTCTTTTATTCATAAAATAGTTAAAACCTGTATGCCATATTTAAGAAGATATCGGTCAATTTATAGCTTTCACTAAGTTCAGCAGATTTATGATCAATTTCGTAATTCCCAAATACAGCCGCGGCATCAAGTGAAACCAGGTCGGATATAAGGACACCAATCCCTCCCGTAAAATACTGTCTGTCCTTGACAATAGTGTTTCCGGTATATGGGACCGGATCGTTCCTGTAACCCCCTCTCAACTTTACCATGGTATATGGTATAACAGCTTCCACGCCGATATTGTATTTCAGGACACTCCTGTAATTCTGCGGAATATACTTGTTATTTGACAGCGCCCAACTTGGTTCTTTATATTCCATCTGCGCCCAGTCTATATAGGTGACATCAAAGGATGTTGTGAAATACGGGAGCAGTATCGCGGTTCCAAGCGAGAATCTGAAAGGAAGTGATATTTTGTATGCTTCAACATAACCGTAGTCTTCGTAGTATGCTTCGTCTCCTGACCTGAACAGCGTATCCGTTTTCATCGTTCCTTCTTCATCTATGGTGAATCCAGCCGGGAACGTAATCACAGCACCCAGTCTAATTATCTTGTGTGGCGTTAATGTCATTCCCATTCTAGCGCTAAAACCTGAATACTTGTACTTAAAATTGTCCTCAAATATTTCTCTCGATATGATTTCATCGTCCGGGTAGTAGTTCTCATAATCCCAGGAGTAGTTATTTTCACCACCCCATAATTCAAAGTTTAAACCTACGGACATAATTGGAGCTATTTGGATACCTGATGCGAGCGAAATTGCGTACAGACCACCTGATTTTCTTTCCAATCCAACATCTCCTTCAACGGGGTATCTAAATTTGAATATTCTATCGAAATTCTGCAGCCTGTTATACCCAAGTCCGAAAGCTAAACCACCTCTCGTTGTTGGCACCGGTATTACGAATCCAAGCGAGTTCAATCTTGCGCGGTTGGATGATTCTTCGGTTGAGTAACCTTCATAAGTAGTATTATTTTCAATCCTGTTGAACGTTAAACCTCCTGATATCTCAATCCTTTTCATATATGCTAGCTGTGCAGGATTCCAGTATACCGCGCTGTAGTCACCGGCGATTGCAATCTGTGATCCCCCCATACCCATTGCTCTCGCGCCTACGCCGGTAAAACCGTCTGCTATATCTATCTCCTGTATAGTACCGGTTAATCCCGACAGGATTTGCGAGTAAGTTATTCCCGGGATTAACAGCATACTAAGCAGTGTAATAATAACGACACCCAGCATTTTTCTTATCGGTCTTTTACAAGCCTCTTCTCTGGGGTTTATTTTCTTTCTCCTCCTCATTTTTCTCCTTCACCTCCTCATCTTCTTCGTTTTTCCTCCTCGTATCCTCCTCATTGTTATTCGAGTTGGAATCCATGGATTCAATTACTGAATCGAGAATATTGTCTAACCCTCTTCTTTTCTTGTACACACTCCTTTTTTTCTCTAATTCCTCCTCATCGTTATCATAGTATCTTTCCCAGAACCACCATTGATCGTACCACCACGGATAATCATCATAATACGTCCAGCGATAGGACCATGGGGATGGATAATAATGATAGTAAGTGTCCTCATAAGCATCCTCATATTCAGCCCTGGGTTTGGACATTTTGATCACGGTATAGCACCCGGAATTCAGGAGAAAAAGAGACACTAAAAATACGAACAATACCCTTCTCATTTAACACGCATCCTTTAAAATGAATTGTAAATATTCAATCTTAAACCACGCATAAAGGTCGTTGATAACTCATTGTTTAAGAGCAGATCCTTCAAAATTATCTCTAACTCAAAAGCTTGTGAAACCGCCCAGCAGAAAGAGAAATTCAAGTAGCCTCTACCCCTTCCGAACATTTCGTCACCTTTCTTATTATCATTGGTCGCGATATCATACTCCATATTGATTGAAAACTGCTTTCCTATCTCCTTATCAAAACCTAAGTAGAGTGATGGATTCTTATTTCCATCGGAAGTTTCAAATGAATAGTTGATCCCTCCATGAAACCCGACGTTACCACCAATAGTCTTGAAATTTTTACTCGCACAGAGATATAAGCCAACCGATTTGATAATATACCTTTTCTCCTGCTCAACATAACCACCTTCACCCTGGGAATTAAAGCCAACAGCAAAGGCGGGAATTGAAACCGACTCATTGATAACTCTCAGTTTACCAGTGAATTCCAACCGAGGGTTCCAATTAATATCGCCTTCACCAAGGATATTCTCGCCACCATAGGAAAACCCGATCTGCAGCCTCCCTATTATTCCGATTATTGCTTCACACTGCACTCCATCATTAGGGAACAACTCCAAGCCAAAACAGTAAGCGCCATGACCCAACATTCCGGCAGTAGGGCGCGATACTATCTTTCTTGGCTGGTAGTACTTTCCATGCGAAACGGATACCATGAGCAGTAATATTAACACCGTAACGGTAAACCGTGGAATTGAAATCTTTCCGACGAGTTTCAAATCTATCTTATTTCCCCCATACATTGATGACCTCCTTTATAAAATTATTCGATCTATCAGGTTTCAACTTAAGTACAATTTCATAGCTTTTCGAACCCTTTCCATGGTTTCCTCAGCCTTTTGCCTTGCTTTATCAGCCCCTCTCCGAAGAATACCATCGAGACCACTTTTATCCGATAAGAGTTCTTTCCGCTTATTTCTAAAGTCAGCAAAGTAATCGATGATCATATCCGCTAATAAGTTTTTACACTTTACACATCCCCAATCGCTTTGACCTTTTTTGCATGGTTCACAGATCTCCTTGTACTCCGCGTTATAAATCTGTTGAAGCATATAAACCGCGCATTTGTCCGGATGCCCGGGATCACCTTTGTATATCTTTTCCGGATCCGTGAACATCCCTGATATCTTCTTTCTAATTTCATCGGGTTCATCTCCCATGCAGATATCATTGCCATAGGACTTACTCATTTTCCTGCCGTCAGTGCCAGGGACAATTGCAAATTTAGTGAACAGCGCTTTGGGCTCAGGGAAGGTCTCACCGTAGAGAAAATTAAACCTTCGTGCTATCTCCCTTGTAAGTTCAATATGCGGCGCTTGATCCTTTCCAACCGGAACAACGTCCGCCAGGTAGATCAAGATATCCGCAGCCTGCAAGAGGGGATATCCAAGAAAACCATAATTATCCAGATTCAGTGTATCCGATTTTTCTTTGTACGAAGGTACCCGCTGCAGCCATCCAAGAGGCGTTATCATAGATAATAAAAGATGCAACTCCGCATGCTGCTTCACGGCAGACTGCACAAATATGGTCGTTCTACCAGGATCAAGACCAGAAGCAATATAATCAGCTGCAAGATCATAAATCCGGTCAACAAGGTTCGAAGTATCCTCAGCATCGACTGTCAATGAGTGCCAATCCACAATACAACAATACATATCGTACTTCCCCGTTTCCTGAAGCTCTACCCAGTTTTTCAACGCTCCTTCAAAATTCCCCAAATGTAACTTTCCGGTGGGTTGCATTCCACTCAGTAATACCTTTGCCATGGCACTCCTTTCTGATTCATTTATATCATTATATCAATTGAGCTTGTATTCAATAATCTGTAAGACCTTCCTTAACAAATTTGATAAATCGACTACGCTTTACAAACCTAAACTTTCATATCTTATAAAAATAGTTATATGTAACTAAAAGTCAATTTAAAAAAGGCTATTCGAATTCCGTTGACAGCACCTACTGTTTAATCCATTATCAATCAATTAGTTATGAAGAACATAATATTAATCCTGGAGTATTTTTACTCACTTCATCATAAAAATTGTTTTGATTTTTCATGAATTTTGTTAGTTTTAAATTATGACAAACAAGAAATATCACCTGATATTAATCGCCGCTATTATTCTGGTTGCTGGGACCTTCTACCTGATAACCCTTTCCCCTACCGTGACGCTGATAGATTGCGGTGAGCTTGCCATTGTCTGCAAGACTCTTGGTATAGCGCATCCCACAGGATACCCGCTTTATACCCTTATTGGCAGATTAGCGACCTTCATGGGATTTAAACCAAACGTCCTATGCACTAACATGCTTTCGATGATCTTCTCGATTTGCGCCCTGATATGCCTGTACTTTTTAATCTTATTAACCCTAAAATTCACCTCAAATAAAAAGGAGAATGAGAATCGTTTTATATCTCTCGCCGGCTCTCTTACTTTCGCTTTCAGCCTGACCTTCTGGAACATTTCGGTAGTAACCGAGGTGTATTCCCTGACAGTATTCCTTTCAGTATTGCTTTGCGTCCTCATCTTTATATGGAGAAAGACACGCGACCTGCGAACGTTTTTTCTGTTTACTTTTCTGTTCGGATTAGCTTTTGGAAACCACCTCCTAATTTTCATATTCATTCCAGCTTTTCTCTTTCTGATATTAGCGACAGATTTTACTATTGTAAAACGCCCCAAAATTATAGGGATAGCGACGCTGCTTATCGTTTTTAGCCTGACCATCTACATCTACCTTCCACTCCGTTCAAGTCAATCACCACTGATGAATTGGGGAGATCCTGTAAATTCCGGAAAATTCTTCAGACATATTAGCGGCTGGCAATACAGGGTATGGATGTTTACTAAAACACCAAACCAACTTCTTTCCGAATTAAAAAACTATGCTCTACTTCTAAAAGACCAATTCACACCTTACCTCTTGATATTCATTCCTTTTGGTCTTATCTACCTGTTCAGAAAAAACAAAACCCTTCTGGTTTTTTTTCTTATTATATGGTTTGGCAATATCATTTATGCGTCAAATTATGATATTCCGGACATAGCCCCCTATTTTCTGCCATCCTTCTTGGTCTCTGTAATAATCATATCCATGGGTATAAAGTTTTTACTCTCATTTATAAAATTCGGATATCTGAAATATTTCATCCTTCTCCTCCCAATAGTGCCGTTAGTGTTCAATATTGAACCGAGTAACTTCCACCACAAGCTGTATGAGGAAATGTCAAAAAACTTGCTGAAGTTCCCTGAAGAAAACTCACTAGTCATTATGGACAATTGGGATTATTATTCCCCGAGTATATACATGCAGCATATCGAGGGTTTCAGAGATGACGTTGTGTTGGTTGATTTTGAATTGCTTCGAAGATCATGGTATATAGAGGGTTTACTTAAGAATTATCCTGAAATTTTTAATAAAGCTGAAAGAGAAATGAAGGATTTCCTCGTATCTCTGAAACCTTTCGAAAGACAGGAAAAGTACAATGCTTACTATTTGCAGCGGGATTTCGTCAACATGATCTCCTCCTTCGTCAGGAAGAATATGGAAGAGCGCCACGTTTATACCACTTTCAAGGAGAAGGAAGGTATTTTCAAGGATTTTGAAAAAATTCCGGTTGGATTACTTTATGAATTACACCGGAGCGGAGATTCAGTTGGGGGTACATATTACTACCCTATAGATATCGAGGAATTTGAAACCACCCAACTATTTGACAGTACAATATATTGGGATGACAGAACAAAATCCGTTATGAGCATCTACACGAGAATGTGGGGCGACAGATCAAACTTCCTTTACGGCATTAAAAAGCTGCACAGGGTTAAGGAATATTTGGAATTAGCTTGCAAAATGGAGCCTCATAACATAATTTACTGGCAAAACCTGGCAGTGATTACAATGGAGTTAAAGCACTATGATGAAGCTCTCATAATATTCGAAAAAATGGCTTCATTATTTCCTGAAAAGGAACGAGAAATCAGCTTAGCCATTCAGGATGTCAGGAGAAGAATGGATTCCCGTTTGTCGAATCCGACAGAATAAAATGATGAAAAAGAAAGTGAAATATACAATCATCAGCGGCTCCGGAAACACTTTCACTATCGTTAATGAAGTCTTGGAATCGCTTCCCACCGGTGCGGATAAGCTCGCGCAATTGCTGTGTTCCCTTAAAGGATCGCGTTCCACTGACGGTCTGCTATTAATGCTTAGCAGCAAGAACGCTGATCTGAAAATGGTTTATCTGAACCGTGACGGAAGCATCGCGGAAATGTGCGGCAACGGATTGAGGTGCTTCGCTTACCTGGCTTCCCAAAACGGCTATGACAACCCAATCCGAATCCAAACAGATACAGGGTTACTCGAAGCAATCGCCGATGGCGGAACAGTCAAGGTGCAAATGCCAAAACCAAAAAAGATAAAATTAGGTCAATCGCTTAAGATCGGCGATGACACAATCAAGTACGATTTTGTAATGCTTGGTGTTCCGCACTGCATCATCAGGGCTGAAGACATCAGCTCCCTGGATGTCAATAAGTTAGGATCAAAAATTCGATACATGACATCAATCTTCCCACGGGGAACAAACGTGGATTTCATTAAAATAGCAGATGAACATAACTTCTCCATCCGCACTTACGAAAGAGGAGTAGAGAAAGAGACGCTCGCCTGCGGAACTGGGGTAGTGGCTTCCGGTTTGATTTCGTTCCTTAACGGCGAAGCAATCCCCCCTGTGAAAGCAAAAGTCAGGAGCGGAGAATACTTGACAGCTTACTTCAATTATGATAAAGATAAATTCGAAAATGTCTACCTTGAAGGTCCTGTGACCATCCTTGAATATGGGGAAACTGAAGTAGAAACCAAATTTTTTTCTTGATAACTAACCAGAATAGCGTATTATTTGGAAGATTAATGTGATAGTTAAGTGAGTTTTGAGAATATTGATGTTTTAAATTCAGGAGGGAGTTATGATAAAAATAAAGTATCTTGGGCATTCAGCGTTCATGATCGAGAGTTCAGAGGGCACCATCTTAATTGATCCATTTATAACAGGTAATCCATCAGCCACATGTGAAGTTCGCGATTTAAAGCCAGACGGTATTTTGGTCACCCATGGTCATGGCGATCATATTGGAGACGCTATCAACATCTCGAAAGAGACAGGGGCTTTGATAGTTGCGCCCTTCGAACTAGCCACTTTAGTACAGAAGAAAGGTGCAAATTCTCACCCGATGCACATTGGCGGCGGGAGAAAATTCCCGTTCGGTTACGTTAAGTTGACACAGGCATTTCACGGGTCGGGATTCGATGATGAAGGCTCGATGGTCTACACGGGTCAACCCTGCGGCTTTTTAATCCATGTCGAAGGAAAGTGGATATACCATGCGGGTGATACCGCGCTCTTTGGGGA
Organism: bacterium; assembly: GCA_016935765.1. GTDB lineage: Bacteria > UBP14 > UBA6098 > JAFGQG01 > JAFGQG01 > JAFGQG01. The sequence continues at coordinate 8,941 of JAFGQG010000178.1, read as the reverse complement.
TATGAAATTAATAGGCGACCGTTTCCCGCTGGACCTTGCTCTTTTACCCATAGGAGATAATTTTACGATGGGTCCGGAAGACGCCGCATACGCTACCAAACTGCTGCGTCCAAAGGTTGTTATTCCAATGCACTACGACACCTGGGAAGTGATCGCCCAGGATCCTGAAGCATTTTCAACGATGGTCGACCAGGCGGTTACTAAGGTTGAGATAATTAATCCGGGTGAAGACTATTCGTTGAATTTTTAGCCTTTTCCATACTCCTGTTAAAAATATGCAGGTTTTAAATTAAAAAAAAGTTGCTTTATTTGGCATATTATCTTATATTTATTTTAGTTAAATAGACGACAATTATTTGGAATAACTATTGAAGAATTAGATATATCCGGAATATAGTAACCTTATCTCAGGTCGGTAGTAACATGAAAATAAAAACACTGATTTTCTGGCTTGTTATAATCATTGTGTGCATTATCCTTTATATGCAGTTCTTTGGGGAGGGTGTAGAGGAAGGCATGCCCATTGATACTATAGGAACTGTTGAGTTAAAGATAGTGAATGCTACGTCTTCCCAATCAGACTTCTACATCGACGGTACTGCCTATAGGATATTCGCGGAAAAACAAAAGATAATTTCGAACGTTCCTACCGGAAAACATACCTACAAATGCACTTATGTTGACTTTCAGTGGCAAAACACAAAAGTATCCGGAAAACTAAATGTTCAGAGTAATTTGACTATTACTATTAGCCCCAAATTAGGTGTAATTTGGTGATATCATAGGAAAGCATCGAGGAAGGCTCTTTCCTCTCCGATTGTTGTTTCAGGTCCATGTCCGGGATATACAATCAAGTCATCCTGTAATTCAAGAATTCTATCCAGGGATTCCATTAACTCTTCCTCAGAACCTCCCGGGAGATCCGTTCTTCCTATCCCTTTTTTAAATAGAGTATCCCCCGAAAATAGAAAACTATCGCCAAGCAAGGCAATTGAGCCGGGTGTATGTCCTGGTGAATGCATAACTTCAAGTTCCACACCTTCAACTTCGACCAGATCACCATTCTCCAATCTTATATCCGGGGTAATAGATGTATAACAATCGAAGTCCGCGGAGAGATTCAGGTTTGGATCCTCTATTAAGCTTACATCGAGGCTATGGATCGCGACCGGAATGTACAATGTCCTAAGAAGGTCAGGAATTGCCCCAATATGGTCCATGTGACCGTGAGTCAACACTATTAACTGCGGAGATAATCTGCGCTTTTTTATCTCTTCAATAATTCTATCGCTTTCTGCGCCTGGATCTATGATGACCGTTTCTTTTAGTTTCTCATCGAAAACCAGGTAACAATTCGTCTCATAAGCGCTTACTATTATTCTTTCTATCTGCATTGCTGGTAAAACCAATCATTAAATTAAAATCCCCTCCCGGACATTGTGTTTATTTACATCTTTCAGGAGGGGATATAAAATGCTTATTTACTAATTATCTTCCAATATTATTCCGACTTCTTTTCTGTTTCCTCAGAATTTTTTTCAAAAACGATATCCTCTAAAGGCTTTCCGACATTTTCGTACATCCATTCCGCGTCATCTCTCAATTCCGACTCCGGGAATTCTTCAATAACTTCTTGAAAATACTTTTTTGCACTTTCATAATCTTTCAAATATTCCCCGTATATGTATCCGATCATAAAAATCATTTTATCTTTATTCTCATCATTTGGAAAATACTGAAGTTGTTTTTTATAGCAATCCAGCGCGGCTTCGAATTGCTCCTCACTGATCAGGTACCGAGCGAGTTCATTATACCCGTCAGCGTCTATCTTCCCATACAGCTCTTCGGATCTCACATCATCTTTCCCTTCCAGGCTTTTAGCCAATCGAAAATTAGCGTAATCAACCTGAACGAATTCTTCATCCCCGAAAACATCAACAATTTTCTCAAGATATTTCAACTGCTCATCTTCGGTTCCTTTCGTTGTCATTTGCAGAAGAACTGTCAGATATCCATCCTTGTAATCGCCTATATTCTCACTTTCAGGATAAAACTTCAGCAACTGCTCGTAATTATCTATTACCTGGTCAAATTCTTTGGCAGCGGTCAGTTCCTTGATAAGAGTATTGTATTCTTCTTCAGTTTTCTTTTTAGCACAGTTAATAAACAAAAGAATGCTTAAACATAAAACCGTAAATAGGATAAGGTTTCTCTTCATCGTTTTCCCTCCGTTTTTTATTTTAATAGAATCATCTTTTTCGTTTTGGATTCCTGGCTGCTTTCCATCCTGCAGAAATAAACACCGGTAGGTACATCTATATTCTGTTCGTCTTTACAATTCCATACTACTTTATAACTACCGGGTACTAAATTTTGATCAACCAGGGTATTAATAGTTCTACCGTTAATATCGAGTATTATCAATTTAAGTTTACCGCTTTCATGGATTTTGAAAGGTATCGTAGTGCTGGCATTGAAGGGATTTGGGTAGTTCGTATCCAATTCGAAGCTTTCAGCGATGGGTTTGTGTGTCTCTTTGACGAACGGTTGTGCCCCAGGATAACCTCCTCCATAATAATTCGCGCATTGGTAGAATTCATAAGCTTCCAATTCCCTCAGGGGCCACCATATTCCGACCGCCAGATCTTCAAGCTCCTCCCCTGCCGAAACGAAGTTCCACTCATTTATTTCAAGCCTCGAAGAATTACTGAATGCAATTTTCATTGGTTCGATTGGGATGCCGGACCTTCCAAAAATCACTCCCTCACTATAGGCGAACGAAGTATCTTGATGCAGGCTTTCCTCGAAAGCCACATAGAAAGCAGGAATAGGGTATGTATTGAAAACCGCCTCTTCATAAAACACACCGGTCGGCAAATAAAGCTGCGGATTGTCATTATGGTTCACCTTAATATCCATATACTGGAACAGTCCCACTATATGAAGGTCCAGGCTGCTGTTATAGGCAAGTCCCTCCATATATACCATAGATTTAAGGGAATCCGGTAATTGCAGCTTGTAATGAAACCACCCCAAAATGGGTCCAACATGCCACTCAACAAAAATATACTCATCATCTCCCGAGCCATAAACTCCAACGGAGTCGATAAGTATATCCCCTACTCCGATCCCCGGTTGGTTACTGTAAACATTGCCATCAAAATACAGATTGCAGTGGCAGAAATGAGGCTCATCATAGAAACCATCGGTTAGGGCAATATCTTCAGGCTCACCAATTGAAAAGCGACCTGTTGTCTTATCAGCAGTTACTGACACATAGCCATTACTGATACTTACATAATCCTGAGCATACGCATAAACACTAAGGACAAGGAAACAAAATATTATATTTATTTTTCGCACTTCATATCCTCCCAATAGTTTATTAAAATTGAAATTAAATTTCCTTTTTTCAAAATGTCAAGAAAAAACTAATTCCAAAAAAAATACTCTGTCAAGTTCCAGTTTTGATTATATTTATGATAGTAGCAGCAATTTACTACTAAAAAAACATTTGACGTTTCCATATTTTTATTTATCCTTTTAAAACTTTATGATTGATTTGAAGGCAACAAAGATCAAAGGAGATGATAAATGATAGATAGAATAAAGCAGCTGTTAACAGGAGTTGAGGGTTTTATGGAGATCAGGCTTCAAAGCAGCCAGACCACAGAAATCGCTTTTAAGGGCAGGGATCTTGAGAAGGGAACAAATCTAAATGATGAAGGAGGTTTTGTAAGAGCATTGCTGCCTGGAAAAGGATGGGGAATAACCACTTTCAATAATTTCGAGCAATTGCCGCAGATGGTTAAACAGGCGATCGATTGCTCCCGTACAATCAATCCCGAGGATGAAATAAAGTTATATCCTCTGGACCCTATTGAGAAGAAAATCAGCAATCCGTTAAGAGATGATTTCAGGAAGTATACATTAAATGAGAAGAAGGAGCTGATCCAGGAATACAATTCAACGATGCTGAATAGCTCTCCCTTAATTGCTGATACAAAGGCTATTTATGGTGATAGCATCAGGTATAGCTGGTACGGTAATACTGACGGTGTTTTCATTGAAAAGGAGAGAGCAGACCTTGTAATGGCGCTTATGAGTGTGGCAAAGGATGACAAAACCGTTCAAATGAGTTACGAGGTTATCACTTCAAGAGATGATTATGGAAAATTCAGGGGTAAAAATGATCTAGCGAAGGAGGTTGCTGAAAAAGCCTTGAAGTTGTTGAAAGCGGAGAGTGTGAGTGGCGGGAAGTACACTGTTATTTTGGATCCGCACCTCGCCGGTGTTTTCATGCATGAAGCTTTCGGGCATTTATCCGAATCTGATTTCCTTTTTGAAAACCCGAAGGCTATTCAGATGATGAAACTCGGCAAGCGGTTTGGTCCGGACATCTTAAACGTTGTGGACGATGGTTCTATCCAGGGTCACAGGGGCAGCATTATCTTTGATGACGAAGGGGTGCCATGCGGGAAAACCTACCTGATAAAAAATGGCATCTTAAGCGGCAGGCTGCATTCAAGGGAAACCGCCATGAAGATGGGAGAAAAAGTTACTGGAAACTGCCGCGCTGAGGACTATAGCTGCGCCCCAATTGTAAGAATGACAAATACTTACGTTGAGAATGGCGAGTCAAGCTTTGACGAAATGCTGAAGGATATCGACCTGGGAGTATATGCTTGCGACGCCTATGGAGGTCAAACCATGCTGGAGAATTTTTCATTCTCAGCGGGACATGCCTTCATGATTCGGAACGGTAAGATCGCAGAAATGGTTAGAGATGTCGTTCTACAGGGAAACCTCTTTGAAACTTTGCATAACATTGAAATGATTGGTAATGATTTTACCTGGCTTCCCGGAGGTACTTGCGGCAAAGGAGGACAAAGCGCTCCGGTTGGTATGGGAAGCCCTCATATAAGGATTAAAAACGTAATCATTGGAGGAAAATAAAAATGAACCTGTTAGATAAATTACCAGATAGCGTTCAAAAAGCTGAACTGTATTACCAGAAATCAGCCGATACTTCCATCGATTTTAAGGGTTGGAAGATAAAATCCACCGAAACCACAGTCAATGAAGGATACTCCCTCAGAGCAATAGAAGGGGGCAGACTTGGTTTTTCGGGAAGCACAAAAACCGGCGGCATCGAAGACTTGATAGAATCGACATTACAGAGCTGCAGGATCGGAGAGAAGATCGATCTCCAATTCCCTGCTCATCAAGGAGAACAACATATCGATGTCTGGGACGAGAGCATTGACCAGCTTTCTCTTGAGAAAATAGCCAGCTATGGCAACAAACTGCAATCCTTGCTGCTGGAACTGAAGGAAGATTGTGAACTTGAGATCAGTTTGGGTAAAGAACGGCTTGAAAATACCCTTGAGAATACGAGCGGTTTAAAGGTTTCGGAATTGAAATCAGTCTTTTCGATCTCAGCGGAAATTTCCAGGGTCAAGGAGGGCGACTTCCTATTCTTATCGGACCGGTTCTTTTCGACCAGGCTCCCTGAAGACATGGATTCGAAAATTGATAAATTAGCTAAGAATATTCTTGAACAATACCAGTATGCGGACAAAATTGAATCCTTTACCCCCGGCAAAAAAGTACCTGTTATTTTTACTCCCAAAGCTATCCCTGCATTGCTGCTTCCATTGCTGGTCGGCATTAACGGCAAGAACATTTATTCCAAATCCTCTCCTATATCGGATAAATTGGGTGAGCAGATATTCGACCCGAAACTCAGTATAATCGACGATGGGACAATAGACCACAAACCAAAGAGTTCCGCATACGATGATGAAGGTTTCTTGAAAAGACCTTTGAATATAATCAACAATGGTGTGCTGGAGAATTTCCTTTTCGATTTATACACTGCAAAAAAAGCGGGAAAAAACCCGACCGGAAGCGCTTCAAGGGATATTTTTTCACAACCCTTTCCTTCATCTTCGAACATTGTAGTAAATCCTGGAAAAGAATCCTACGGTGATATGCTCGGCGGAATCTCCGCAGGGATCCTGGTTGAAGAATTACTTGGCGTCGGTCAGGGAAATATACTTTCAGGAGCTTTCTCCAATCCCATCGGTCTAGCATACAAGATCGAGAACGGGAAGATTGCAGGAAGATTAAAGAACGTAATATTATCGGGTAATATTTACGAATGCATGAAGACAATTACTGCCATGTCAAGTGAGCAGGAATGGTGGGGAAGTATCTATGCGCCCTACCTGCAACTTGACACGTTGAACATCACGAGTTCGTGATTATATTAACACCATCGGTTGCCGTTTATGTTCTAAAATTTATTGAGAAGCGAATAAAAAAATCGAATTCGTGAATCGTAGAAATTAACCCTTTCTTACATCCTGCTCTTTTTTCAGCTCTATCCAGACTTTTACCACTTTTGGTCTTAATTCGTTCAGCGTACCGTTATTCTTTATGATAAAATCAATATGGGGATTCAATTTCTTCATATCGAGTGAAGTAACTGAAATCCTCTTATCCGCCTGTTCGTCGGAGTAGTGTCTTTTCTTTGTCAGCCTTTTGGTTCTATGCCAGATAGGGGCATCCACAACAATCAAGTAGTCCAGTTCATCAAAGATATCCCATTTATATATCAGAGCCGCGTCAATAACTACGATACCTGGAAAACCGGTTTCCTTCAGGTTTTCAATTTCCTTTTTTATTTTTTTTATCAACGATGGGTGTACAAGTTCGTCCAGTTTTTTAAGTTCCTTTTTATCTTCAAACACTATTTCAGCTAATTTATCTCTACAGATTTTTTTGTTCTCGTCAAGTATTTTATCCGAAAAAGTCTTAATAAGCTTACTTTTTATATTCTTTTTTTCGAGAAGCTGGTGTCCGAGGACATCTGCATCAATCAAATAAGCCCCAAGCTCCTTAAAGATCTGGCACACTGTTGTTTTCCCTGTGCCAATTGAACCAGTTATCCCGACAATGAGCATAAATACTCCTTAGTTATAAATTTAATTACGTTCTTTATAATTTACAACATATCAATGATTAAGGTTTAATTTCACCGATCTTCTTCAATGCGCAGTATTCCCCACACATGGTACACACTTTTTCTTCAGCGGGAGGCATCTGGTTCCTTATTTTTTTCGCTAACTCAGGGTCTATTGCCAGTTTGAACATTTGTTCCCAATCTAGTTTATGCCTTGCTTCACTCATACTTCTATCCCAATCCCATGCTTTTTTTATTCCTTTAGCCAGGTCAGCGGCATGAGCTGCGATCCTGGTTACCATCACACCTTCCCACACACTTTCAGGATCCGGGAGGCATAGATGTTCAGCTTTCGTGACATAGCAAAGGAAGTCAGCTCCAGCAGCTCCAGCAATCGCGCCACCTATCGCCGAAGTCAGGTGATCGTAGCCGGGCGCGATGTCGGTTACTATCGGTCCAAGGACATAAAATGGCGCTTCTTTCGTGATCGATTTCTGCAATTGAACGTTCATTTCAACCTCGTTAACCGGAATATGACCTGGTCCTTCAACCATAGTTTGAACACCGGCTTTTCTTGCTCTTTCTACCAACTCGCCGAGTACAACCAATTCGTGGATCTGAGATATATCAGTTGCGTCCAGAACAGTGCCCGGTCTTAAACCATCACCCAAACTCAATGTTAATTCGTATTCGTTTGCCAGTTCCAAAAGCCTGTCATAGTGTTCGTACAATGGATTCTCCTGCTTGTTATAATGGATCCACTCAACCAGAAAAGCCCCTCCTCTGCTTACGACCTTGATTAGTCTGTCACCTCTCAGCAACATATCGACAATACGGCTTGTGACTCCGCAGTGAACGGTAATAAAATCGACACCCATTCTAGCCTGGTCCTCTATCGTGCTGAAAATATCGTCCACGGTCATATCAATCATGGCTATCTCCCTGTCGATCATTTTGATAGCGGTTTCATAGATCGGGACCGTTCCAAGGGGAATTATAGACTTACCAAGGATTTCGGCTCTTATAGCTTTCAGGTCTCCGCCGGTAGAAAGATCCATAACCGCGTCGGCTTTTGCCTTCTCCGCGGCAGCGAGCTTTTCCAATTCAAATCCGATATCCGCCTTGTCTCCCGAAGTACCAATATTCGCGTTGACTTTCGTAGTTAAACCCTTTCCGATCCCTATAGGCTCGATCTCCCTGTTTGTATTACGGGGAATCACTATTTTACCTTCCGCAACCATCTGCCTGACATAATCGACCGATCTGTCTTCCTTTTCCGCAACTATCTTTATGTCATCCGGTGTTTTACCAGCCATGCAATCTGTCATTAAACTCATCTGTCAGGTTCTCCTTTAAACAACATTAAGTTGGGCTTTTACAACCTCGAAATAAATAAAATCACAATGGTGGATAATTATTGATTCCGGGGAGCGATAGACCTTATCTCCTTCGTGTGAATGTGTAGCTATTATGTGCACGACTTCGTGGGGCAAACCCATTTCCGAAGCCAGGTTAGCGCCGCTAATCGGATGTCTCAGCAGCTTGCCATGAGTGCTTTTCACAACCTTGTCTCCCTGTTTTGTGTATTCCAATAATTTCCCCACATCATGTAATAATCCGCCAGCTATCAATATATCGTAATCTATGCTTATCTTTTCATGGAATTTTTGAATGGCTTTTGCGGAATCAAAAGCGTTTTTCGTAACTGCAGCAGTATGGTCAATCAATGAGTACGGGCAATCTGGTACAAGGAGTGAAAATGGTATCATATCCAGGTCTGTCATACTCCAGGCTCCCCTTTTAAGGCTTTCCTGCCAGCATTGAACCACTTGGACTTTTATTGTATCGTTATTTATAAGCTTTAATATCTCGAATTTTTCATTAAAATAATCTGCCATAATTTCACGCAATTTACTAAACTAATAATAATTACGTAGTTGTCAACTCAAATTTTAAAATATATCTGATAAAATT
>JAFGQG010000177.1 GCA_016935765.1 bacterium | reverse complement strand
AGTGATAGTCTTTTGTTATCTTCTTTTGCAAAGTTTCTGGATAATTTTATTTTTTTGTTTCATAATTTTCAGCATGTTGTTTATTTGAATTAATTGATTGAAAAACTAATAAAAGTAAAAACCATAATTACAAAAAAATAAAAATCCTATGAAACACTTCTACCGAAAGATCGAACCAGATTTTGAATTTTGTTTTAATATCGAAACCTCAGCTCCACTTACCGATAAGGAATTGGAAGCGGTAAAATGGCTTCTCTCCGAAACCTTCGAGCAGGAAAAATTCGGGGAGAATTCGTTCCTGGAAAAAGGTGAACGCGAAGTTATCGAAATCGGTCCGAGAATGAACTTTGAAACCGCATATTCGACTAACGCCGTATCTATATGCCATAATTGCGGACTATCGAAAATCCTGCGAATAGAGCGCTCAAGACGCTATATATTACCACCGGATATGGAAAGGTCCAGGTTCATCTCTGAGCGCCACGACCGAATGACAGAATGTCATTATCCATCGACGCTCGAAACTTATGAGACCGGAATTGAACCCGAGGAAGTTTATGAGATCCCTCTGAAAGAGAAGGGACCGGATGCGCTGCTCGAAATACCGGGACTCGCCATGGATGATTGGGACAGGAATTTTTACTACGATTATTTTGTAAAGCAGGAGGGGAGGAACCCGACCATAGTGGAGATGTTAGACCTGAACAACGCGAACAGCGAGCATTCCCGGCACGGTTACTTCAAGGGGAAACAGATCATCGATGGCGAAGTAATGCCTGATACCCTGCTTCAAATTGTGAAGTCCACACTGGCTGCGAATCCATCGAACAGCGTGATAGCATTTAAGGATAACTCAAGCGCGATAAGGGGTTACGACATCTGGACGATCATACCGCAGGCACCTGGCGCACCCACTGTTTTTAAAAAGACGCGGGTGAATTATCACATAATCTTCACGGCTGAGACGCATAATTTCCCGAGTGGAGTAGCGCCATTTCCGGGGGCGGAAACGGGCACCGGCGGAAGAATTCGCGACGATGAAGGTACAGGGAGAGGAGGCTTGGTAGTTGCAGGAACTACAGCCTATTGCGTTGCGAACCTTCAGATACCAGGCTACAAGTTGCCCTGGGAAGATGAAAATTTCGTGTATCCCGACAACATCGCTTCAGCATTGCAGATCGAGATCGAAGCAAGTAACGGCGCATCAGATTATGGCAACAAGTTCGGGGAGCCTGTGATACTTGGGTTTACACGGTCCTTCGACCAGAGACTCCCGACAGGCGAGCGCTGGGGTTGGGTGAAACCCATCATGTTCACGGGTGGTATCGGGCAAATAGACGGCAGGCATCTCGAGAAGAGAGAGCCGGAGAAGGGCATGCTGATAATCCAGGTGGGAGGACCAGCATACCGTATCGGCTTTGGAGGCGGCGCTGCTTCCAGTATGCTTCAGGGCGAGAATGTCGAGGAACTCGACTTCAACGCGGTACAGCGTGGTGACGCCGAGATGGAGAACAAGATGAACCGGGTGATTAGGACCTGCATCGAGATGGGGGATAGTAATCCGGTAGCGAGCATTCATGACCAGGGAGCGGGGGGACCAGCAAATGTACTCAAGGAACTAGTGGAAGAATCAGGGGGAAGGATCGAGATCCGGCGAATAAACATTGGAGACCCCACACTCTCTGTACTCGAAATATGGGTAGCGGAGTACCAGGAACGCTGCGGATTCCTGGTTCATCCGGACAGACTTGGAGAATTTGAAGCTATATGTAAACGGGAGATGGTGAGTTGCGAAGTACTCGGTGAAGTAACGGGCGATGGCAGGTTCGTGGTGCACGATGAGAAGAATGGAACCACGCCGGTGAACCTGAACCTTGATAAAGTGCTGGGGAACATGCCGCAGAAAACATTTACGGACGAGCGAGTAAGACCTGACTTAAAACCTCTCGCGCTTCCGCAGGGACTCACAATAGAAGACGCGCTGCGCCGGGTATTCGGGCTTCTCTCAGTGGGATCGAAGCGGTTCCTTACCGGAAAGGTGGACCGAAGCGTTACGGGATTGATCGTGCAGCAGCAATGCTGCGGACCGCTGCAATTGACGGTGAGTGACGTGGCGGTGATTGCGCAGAGTCATTTCAGTACGACCGGCGCTGCCACTGCGGTCGGGGAGCAGCCTATAAAGATGCTTGTGGATCCGAAAGCTGGCGCTCGAATGGCGGTTGGAGAAGCTATAACCAACATCATGTCAGCTAAAATAAGTAAGCTTGAAGATATAAAATGTTCCGGGAACTGGATGTGGGCGCCGAAGCTGCCGGGTGAAGGAGCTGCGCTATACGACGCTGCAACTGCCATGCGCGACCTGATGGTCGAACTCGGTATCGCGATAGATGGCGGCAAGGACAGCCTCTCCATGGCTACTATGATCGGCGACGAAATTGTGAAATCACCAAGAGAACTGGTGATTTCCGCTTACGCGACCGTGCCGGATATATATAAAGTTGTGACTCCGGATATTAAGAAGCCGGGCGAAAGTAAGCTGCTGTTCATCGATTTAGGTGATGGCAAGAATCGCATGGGAGGCTCTGCCCTCGCGCAGGTTTATGATCAACTCGGGGAGGAATCTCCCGATGTTGAGAGCGCTGAAATCCTGAAGAATGCTTTCAATGCGATCCAGGAATTGATTAATGAAGGTTTGATACTGGCTTATCACGACCGCAGCGACGGCGGATTGATAACAACTCTCTGCGAGATGGCTTTTGCGGGAAACTGTGGTTTGAATATCGAATTAACTGGTAACCATTCAGCAATTGAAGCATTGTTCTCGGAGGAATTGGGGGTCGTTGTCGAATATCGACCGGATAATGAAGGAAAAATACTCTCGGTATTGAAAGAGTTTGGAATAGTATCGGAATTGATAGGTTCATCGGCGTTGGAGAAGCAGCTTGTAGTTAAATATAATGGTGAGGGGTTCCTGAGCAAGGAGATGAAGGTTCTCCGCGATTGGTGGGAGGAGACATCCTACCAGCTTGACCGCATCCAGATGAGGTCTGAGAACGCGGACGAAGAGAAGCGGAACATTTACGATAGACCGGGACCGAGGTATCATCTCACATTTCAGCCTGAGGACACCGCGCTGGATATCCTTTCGCGTCCCGACAAGCCAAAGGTCGCCATCATCAGGGAGGAGGGCAGCAATGGTGACAGGGAGATGCTCTCGGTGTTCTACGATGGCGGCTTCGAACCGTGGGACGTGAGCATGTCGGATCTCCTCAATGGCAGGATAACGTTGGATATTTTTCGCGGGATCGTGTTCGTTGGCGGGTTTTCCTATGCGGATGTATTCGACAGCGCCAAGGGTTGGGCAGGGGTCATTAGCCTTAATCCGAACTTGCGGCAGATGTTCGATGATTTTTACGATCGCCCGGATACTTTCTCCCTGGGGATATGCAATGGGTGTCAGTTGATGGCTTTACTTAACTGGGTGCCCTGGAAGGGGATTCCGGAGGCACAGCAGCCGAGGTTTATCCGCAACAGTTCTGAGCGGTTCGAATCGAGGTGGGTAACGGTGAAGGTGCAAGATAGCCCGGCTATTATGCTGAATGGGATGGCTGGTTCGGTGTTTGGTATCTGGGTAGCACATGGCGAGGGACGCTTGTATTGCCCTGATCCCGGGATATTGAAACAAGCGCAGGAGCGGAAACTGGTGGCATTGACTTTTGTCGATGACAGTGGCGCATCAACGGAGGCGTATCCCTTCAATCCGAACGGGTCTCCGCATGGAATCACTGGATTCTGCACTCCTGACGGGAGGCATTTGGTGATGATGCCGCATTTCGAGCGCTCGTGGCGGTTGTGGCAGTGGCCGTGGATGCCTGAGGATTGGAAGGGGTCGCTGAAAGCCTCGCCGTGGCTAAGAATGACGCAGAATATACGTATGTGGTGTGAGGAACGTTAAAGAGTGAGGTGTTACAGATTGATTAGAGATTGCAGATTAGAGATTGCAGATTTTAGAAGTGAAAAAAATATGACACGGATGAATTAATTAGGGATAAGTATAGAAACAAAATTCAAAATTACAAACACCAAAGTACAAATAAATCCTAAGGCCAAACATAAAATTAAAAACAATTTCCAAATTCAGAATTTAAAAACAAAGCAAATCCTAAAAACAACAGGGGTCAAAGGAACACGAAACCTCTTGACGTCCGACGTAACGACCTCGAAACCGTTCAACGCAACCTTTTTTTCTCCGGGTTCTGTAAAGTAGATTATGCCTGATGGGATCTTACACGAAGTTGATTGTTAAGCAATTATGATAAAGCAAAGGTATCCCCGGTTGGTTACTTTCAAATCCAACGTGGTAAACTGGGCAAGAGACCACGGTTATCAGGTCCGGGAAACGAAACCAAAGAGACCATTTCCCCAAAGAATGGTTTTTTGGAAAACCAGAATGAAGAACTCCATGCGGGAGCAGCCTGAAAAGCTTTGACTATCAGTGGGAAGTTGTTTAATTTAAGTGCTGATAATTATTTACTGAAGGGAGAATATATGGCTTCGAGGTTTAAGAAAATAAGGCTGAGTACCAAGGGGTTTGCGGATGTTATCGATATCACTGCGGAGGTCAGGGGGTTCATAGATGAGGTGGATGAGAGTGATGGTTTATTGACGGTGATGGTTCCGGGGGCGACGGGTGCAGTAACAACGATTGAATATGAATCTGGGTTGGTGAATGATTTTAAGAAGTTGTTGGAGGAACTAATTCCTCAGGATGGATATTATGAGCATAATGAGAGATGGGGAGATGGAAATGGGTTTTCGCATTTAAGGGCGTCGCTGTTAGGACCTTCGCTTACAATCCCATTCAAGAGTAATAGGCCATTACTTGGAACCTGGCAGCAGGTGGTGTTTTGCGATTTCGATAATAGGAGAAGGGAGAGGGAGATCGTTCTGTCTGTTGTATTCTAGGATTTATAGTTTTTATTTTCCCGCAGTTTTGGTAAGGCAAGTCAAACACCATCGATTTTGGATCCCAAGTTAAGCAGTCTATAACCACATGAAATGACCATTCCAGAAAAAGGGGATTTGATAGTGAACTCGAGTATAAATTGGGAAGGGTTTGATAGCAGTTTTTTTGCTTGACATAAACAAAAAGTTAATATATTTTTGTACTAGTTGGGAAAGTTTAAAGAGGTTAATCTAAAAAATAAGGCATCTTTAGGTATTTAAATTGGGAGGTTAGAATGCGTACCGCATTTGGATGTTTTTTGGTTATCCTTCTTGTTGTATCTGTTGAAGGGGGAGTGTTATTAAATTATAATAGTATTCCTGGCACTTTTCTCCATCAAGTCTGTGAGGATGTTGAGATAGAGATTATTGACCAAATTGCTACAACAACTGTATACGCAAGGTTTCAAGGTGATTTTACTGATCCCGTTGATATGACTTTGTATTTTCCACTTCCGACTACTGCGAATGTAATAGGAGCAGAGACATGGGTGTCAGGTCATTGGGTAGATTGTTCTCTTACAGCCAGCATAGATACTACAGATACAGGGGCAGCTACTACTGATCCGGATCTGAATGACTATCTTGGGCTGAGACCGTTCAAACTTAGTTTAAATGAATATGTTCCATTAGATGTAAAAGTCAGATTCAAATATATAGAACTTTTAAAATACGATTTTGGATTGATCCATTATGAGTATCCATGGCAACGACCCGAGTTCTTAACGGATCCAGTAGATACTTATAGGGTTTCCATGTCATTGACAACTGGGCGCGAGATTCTGGACATTCACTGCGAACACGCGTGGACGATAATTGATTTTTCTTCCTATGATGGTAGCGCGTACGCGGAGGGATATGATGTAGCGGAAGCAACGGCATGGCATATTACTTACGAGGTAGCTTCAGATTCTATCGGTTTTAATGCGATGTTCTTCAAAGATGAATCTGATACTGGTTTTTTTCTTTTTATTATTGAGCCTCCGCTTAATCCCGACACAACTGATGTGGTCCCCAAGGAATTTGTGTTTGTATTGGACAAGTCTGGCAGTATGGCTGGTTACAGGATTATACAGGCGAAAGAGGCAGCGGATACATGTATACAATGGCTTTATCCCTATGATAGATTTAATATCATCGCATATAATGAAGAATTAGATATATTCTCTGATGACTTTTTAGTTTCTGCAACACCTGAAAACAAGCTTGCCGCACATGATTGGATATCCCCAATTGATCGGGGAGGGTACACGAACATTAATTCAGCGCTGCTTACAGCTCTTGATATGTTTTCCGGAGAACGACTGGCAGAGATTATTTTTCTTACAGATGGGTTACCTACCGAGGGAGTTACAGACCTGGATGAGATATTGGCGAATGTTGCAATTGCAAACGATGAGGTAGACGCGGCAATTTGCTCGTTTGGAATAGGCTCTTATGTAGATTCACTGTTTCTTAAGAATTTAGCGTTCCTGAATAGAGGCTTATATTTCTTCGTTACATCAACAAATATAGCAGAAATCGCAAGAGAACTTTTTACTTATGTGAATGTTCCGGTTTTGGGTAATCCTTATATTGAGGTCCCTTCAATCACAGTTCTCGATATATACCCAATTAATCCACCAGCGATTTTCGCTGGGAAACAACTAATTGTGTCAGGGAGATATCTGTATGGTGGAACAAGTGATGTTTTGCTACATGGCGAATTAGCAGCCGGTGACACTACTTTTATCTATTCTGACATCGAGTTTCCTGTTTCTGCAGATTCCCTTTCATTTGTACCGACAGTGTGGGCGAAACAATATATCGACTACTGGATAGCGTATATAGATGCTTTCGGATTTGAAGACTCGATTGCAGAAAAAATAGTCGACGTTGCACTAAAGTATGGTATCGTATGTCGTTATACTGAGTACATAAGCCGGTCTGTCGTTGATGAAGTAACAGGGTTGTATACTGTGTCATTCGTCACGGGCAATGATGGCATTAGGGTCACTGTTGATATTTCAAATCCTGAAGAGGTTCTCAGGATAGAGTTATTGCGCCAGGATGATGATAATCTATTCTCTAAGGTTTGTGAGTTAATTTCGGGAGAGTTTTATGTTGACAATATAGCAATAGGCGCGGTAGCCACTTATAAGCTTAAAATAACTTATATCGATGGTAGCGTAGTTTTCAGCCGGGTGTATGTGGTTATTAACATTCCTCCCGATCAGATAGCTATATCAAATGTCTATCCGAATCCATTCAATACGACTTTGTACATTTCCATTACCGGAGCAACCGGGATAGAGCAAAGGATTGACATTTTTGATCTGACAGGACGAAAGGTAAGAAGTATAATGGCAAATGGTGATCAAGCTTTATGGGATGGCAGGGACGATAAGGGTAAAGTTCTGTCCAGCGGCGTTTATCTGATAAAACCAGCTGGGGTCGCGCCTCTAAAATCTGTAATTATGTTGAAGTAGAGTTTGAATAAATCAAAATGTAGGTGCCGGTGATTTATAATCAAATCTTTGCTATCACTCGGTCTTGATTTAGGGAGTTTTTCACATAGGTTCCACACCCCGGACACGCGGATTATTAATTAAGCTCTCGTTAACACTTGACCTTGATTTTGTGAGTTTTAAGAAAACTCCATAACCCGCGGCACGCGGATTATTAATCCAATTTTCACTGGGGCTTCGGCTTGATTTGCCGATTAAAGGGGTATGTGTAAATGCCTATTAATACTGCATCTGTGGTTTTTATAATGTTTCTAATGATTTTAATTAATTTCGATGATTTTGCAAGAAATATGGCACAAATCCGGCACAATTGGGTTTGCAATGGGATTGGGAGTTTGTCAAGAATATGGAAATTTAGCTAAAAAGGATAGATAGGGATGGGATGGTTTTGATGGTTCTTGAGAAGGAACGGAATTGACAATTTTAGGTCAGGTTGTATATTATTATTGAAATAACCGGAGTATTCTTATAATCATGGAGTTTGGGTTTGAGATATGGGAAGAATAATCATAGTATCGCCTTAAAATTACTTTTTTTTAATTATTCAAATGGTGTTTATAAAAGGAAATATCATTAAAAACAACTGATAAAGAGCATAATGACAAAATCTAAACAAAATGATCATACTGAGAGATCAAAATTTCTATCTTATTTTTCTCAACGAGTAAATATTACACTTCGGTTCATGTGGTATGTTAGTTCGATAATTTTTCTGCTCTGGATGGCTTTTATGCTTTTTAATCACTTCGGTCTATCCGAAAAAGCCCACATGGGATTGTTGTTTGTATTTTTCCCAATAGTAGCTGGTTTTATCATATACAGTGAGATTGTTTCTCTGGCAAGTGTGCTCTTAATGTATCTTAAGAAGACAGAGATCTGCAAATGGCCCTTTATATGTATTGCTACAATTCCAATAGTATATTCGGTCCTGGAATTATATACCGGAATTGCTTGCTATTTTAGTAAGAAGTGTTCAATGGTTTCCAGTCCTTATGAGATCTTTAATGGAGCTGCTCCATGGCTTTTAGGCTTTCTTATTATCCTTTTGTTTACCCCTGGGAAGCTAAGATTACCAGTCATTCTATATCCATTATGTTTATCAATTGCAGTGATAATTGCTATTGAAGTACCGCTTCTCATATTCTAACAAGTTAAAATCAATTTCGTTGAAAATATACTAATTATTTTCATAAAATGTAATTGGGAACCTGAGAATATGTCTTCCGGGATTTATCTGATTAACGTTGGTGATGCTGAACGCTTTGAGTTATTTTGATTGTTTATGCCCAGGATCAGTATTGACACTTTTTTATTTTTGAAGTATATTTGACCAAGGAGAGTGATGAAATAGTATAATTTCAGGGTAAGTTCAAGTGAATACGATCTGTTCACAAGAAAAGTATCTCAAGGCATATAGGTTTCCAAAAGATGTGCGAATGCGTGATAGTCTACACAGGATTCGACAGCAACAGTATGAAGTATGGATGGTTAAACTGTCGGACCGGATTACGAATCTTGCGCCACAGCTGCATGATTGGATAAGCGAGAGAATAATAAGATATTGAGAAGAGGCTATAGAGGTACAGAACGCACTGCAAGAAGCAAGTGAATACTTCTCTCAAAGATTGATTCGTAAAATAGAGGAGTATGGTAAATTTATTTAGAGGAGATGTAATATGCCGAATGATTTTGATAGAAGCTTTTTCAGGCTATGTGGGTAGTAAGGGGTAAGAATTACTGGTTTTGTCTAAGCTGTTTAATAAACTCCATCCCAGCCTCATCTAAATCACCTTCAAGATTAAACGTAAGATTTCGGATCAGGATTCCCTGGAAATTTTCGTTAAGTTTTGTTGGAAGTTCAATGGGATAAACTAAAACTGCATCCTTACAATTGTTTGCATGAGCATACAATACTATCTTGGCAATATCATTTGGGCTGGGTTTCTCTGGTGTCTTATATTTAGTATCCAAAACACACACAGGTTTGTGGGTGTTGGGATTTAATAATACAATATCCATTCGAAGGGAAAAATTACCCTCCTTGTCAATATCAAAAGTCACTTGGGATTTTACTTCAAATCCGAGTTCAGCTTCATTTGCTTTTAACCATTCTGCGACAAATTGTTCATAAAGAAAAGACATATTGATGAGAAAAGGTAGCATTTCCTTTTCTCCAATTTCATGGGTTGGTCCTGAATTCTCGAGAAAGAACCTGCAGAGTGCATGGAGTTGCTGGTAGTCATTGTTAAGGCGGTTGTAAAATCTATGAAGGCAATCTTTTGGGATACAAGGCAACAAACTTACATAACCATGAAGCACTTTATAAGCAGCCCGTATGTTAGATAGTGCCTTTGGTTCACATAAAGGATTCCTTGATATCAAGTAAAGTGTCCAATTCAATATTCGGTTATCTTCAATATCATAGGTATTTTCTTCGTAATCACAATGGGGATTGAATTTACAGGGATTTACAACGATACTTTTTATGTTTAACCGACCCCTGATGAAAGGTAGAATCTCAGACTTAGGTAGGTATTCTTTGTATAAACCCTTTCTTGCGCGATCCCTTATTCTCTTGGATAAAATATTAGCCAGTCTATTGTAGAATTCTTCCAATGAACTGCAACCAAAGAGGTCTTCATGAACGCTGAAATTAAACCTGTAAGCATATTCGAGCATACCAAAGATATTATCAAGACTGACTTTAGGCTTAATTAGGATTCCAACTTCCTTTGTAATTGGTAGATATCCTATCCATCCTTGAGGAGTAATCTCCCAGGTTTGATTGGTTTTAAATGAAGGTAATTGAATAGTAAGCTGTTTGCTGTACTTCTTCCATATTAATTCTCCAACTTCATCTGAGAATGTATTCTTTGGAAAGAAACAGCTTTTATATTCTGTAAGCTCAAGTGTTTTTCTGTCTTTACTGGTTGCCAATTATATTCTCCCGAATTTTATCCCACTTAAATTCGCTTACTACTTCCGGATTATCGAAGAAGTATTCCTCTAGGTATGGAACAATTTCCATTTCCCAGATATCTTCGATCTGGTTCTCAAGATCATCGGTTAAGAAAAAGGTAATACCAACTGAATAATTCCTGTCATTCATCTTCTTGTTTACCTTTTTAAGGGTATTTATGAGTTCATCAAGGTTTAGGTTTATTTCTTTTGATTCGCAGTATTTCTGAAGGATATTATAATCTGGTTCGAGTCTCAGGAAGGCAAATCTTCGTCTTAGTGCGTGGTCCACCAAGGCAATAGACCTATCTGCGGTATTCATGGTTCCAATGATCCTCACATTAGCAGGAATTTTAAAAGCTTTCCCGCCAGCGAGGGGAATCCCTTTATTCCGGTATTCAAGGAGGTACATCAGTTCACCAAATACCCGGGATAGGTTTGCCCTGTTAATTTCATCTATGATAAGAACGCACTTTCCTTCTTTTACCTTTTTCGCTTTTTCACAGAACTCGAAGAACCTACCCTTTACCATAGGGTATCTCAACTCACCGTCTTCTTCCATTGGTCGAATTCCCTGCATAAAATCTTCATAGGCGTATGATGGATGGAATTGGATTAATTCTGTGAATCCGTAACCGCCACCGATGATGTGTTTCGCAAGGTGTTCAGCTATAAACGTTTTACCAGTGCCGGGAGGACCGAAGAGGATTGCTTGTTTTTTTCGCTCGATGGCTTTGATCCATTTTTGTAATTGTGAGATTTCAAAGTTGGTTTCCACTGCAATTTTTTCCAGGAGATACTCAGTGTTTATTCCATCAACGTCTGGCTCAACTCCTACTATATATTCCTTTATGATTGGTAGAGGATCTTCATTAGATGAAAGAATAAATAAGGGGTAGAGGTCTATAAATGCGCCTGAAATCATTTGTATTAATTCCGATTCTGATTTAGCCAATACTTTAGCTGGGGTTAAGTTTATAGAAGCTACAGTAGTACCAATTTCAGCATATTCCTCCAACCAAGTAGTGACAGAATGAGAATGGTATTTAACTTCTGATATAATATTTTCGTTTGTTTCTAAGATTGGTTCTCCAAAGCCATATGATCCATCAGGGATACTTTCTAACAGGATTTTCTTGAGGGTTTCTTTGTGTTTAGTTATATTTTTTGCCAGTAATTTTCTATTTTTACTTCCGTAATCACTAATATAATAGCCAAACCGTAATCCATCTATTCCTATAGCTACCAAGAGTTGCGCGTCGTTGGTTCTTTTACTCCCCTTGGGATAAAATGCTCCCCAATAAAAATCCCATGCACCTCCCCGTCCAAAATCATTTTTTAAAAACCTTGAAAATATTCCTTTTTCCATTTCCAGGTTTTCTGTAATAATATCAGGTAATCCAGCACCTACTTTATGCAATAGGTCTTGCATAGGATTCTCAATGAATTTCTTAAAGTCTGTTTTATTTTCAAGATAGAAATCCCTAGTTGGGTTTTCATGAATACTCTCTAAAAGTACAAATGTCCGCTCAGAGAAAGGGCATTCTGGATTTGGTTTTAAATTATCTTCAACAGATATTCCGTTTTGAAGTAAATTTAGTCGTGATTCGGGCATCAGGACTGCTATCCCAATCGAGTTTTTATGATAGCTGCGCCTATTAGACCTTTTCCAACTTCTAAAATTCTTTTTTACAAAATTCAAAGCATCATAAAATGCTTCCTTAATATTATCTTGAATGGGATTAAGCCTACTGTATTCAATAAGGTACTCACCAAAATTTGGTTGGTTCCCCTCCGTTGAAAAAGTAAACTTGCTATTTTCTTCACTGCCAATATTATCAGAATTAAGGATAAGTCCAACCGTTTCTTTATCGGTTGAGTAAAAAGTGATGACAGCCCATGGTCCGTAATCCAGTCTTAGATAGGTTTCATTTTTATCGATGGTAATAGCAAAAAGTTCATCATCTGGGTTTTTAATTCCAAGGTATTCAAGGGTCTTTTTCATGAGGTCAAATGCCCAGTTTGCTTGTTCCTTATCTTCAAAGAATTTGGAAAATGGTTCAGACAGTTTTTCACCATTTGTTGCGTTTTTTATCAGATTATATTTATTCTCTGAGAGACTCACAATTGTCTTTCTCCAGCCTTGCTCATCAACTTGTCTATATTCAAGATCTTCCCATGTAACCTTTCGTTTATGTTTGTGTTGTGATTCCTTATCATCAAAGTAATATATACCTGTAACAGTACCAATACCAAGCACTTCTGTGGTACCACGATTAGCTACAATTTTATCTCCGATCATAACATCATTAGCAAATTTCCAAACCTGAGCAGCACCATAAGTATTCCAATCTTCATATTCTTGCGCTAATCTCTCATTTAGCTCGTCGAACTCCTCCTTAGACATTGATGAGATATCTCCGAAATAATCCCATCCTAATGCAATAAAACCATTATCCCTGCAATTTTCCCAGTTCCAAGCATTTGATCCTGGAGCTATTTTCCAATAGTTAACTCCGTTATCCTGTCCCTTCCATAAAATTGCATCCAGTAATCCAAGGTCTTCCTCTTTTATTATTTTTTTCACAGTCTGGGCGATCCTTACAGCTTGGGAATAGCGTTTAGCATCGTAACCTAACTCCTTGAATTCATCTCTTGACTTACTATTCAATATCGGGAATATTTTTGGTTTTAGATAGTACAACCATGGTGAATATATTCCATCTTTAACTTGAGGTATATTTAGTTCATCGTATTCATCCACTATTTTAACCAGTTGCTCTAAATCATTTGATGCAATTATATCTTTTAAGTAATTTTCGATTGCTTCAAGTTGTTGTTTGTTCAGGTTTTGAATAGCAGCTAATCCCATGCCAGTATATCCTGGTGGAGAAATTAACCATTCTTCTCTAAGTTTGTTATCGATTTCTAGAACATCGAAATATCTCTTCATGCTCTCAAGATTCTTTGATTTGACGTATTTTAGAAGTTGGATGAAAGCAGTTAGTTTTTCATTTGTTATTGGACCGCTTTCCAAACCCTGAATAATAATTTCTCTGGCGACACCGGCAAATTTTGCCTGGTTTAATCGGTAATCATAATCCTTTTTGTTATTCTTTTTAAAAGTATCAAACCGTTTTTTTATCTTCATTGCTTCATTATAAGCCACATAAATCAGGCTTTGAATATCGATCATATCTTTTACGTCATATTGGGAAAATGATGCCCTTAATTTATTTACTAATTCTAGGATAGACTCATAGACTTTTCCTGAAGGCTTAGAGCCTCGTTTTATTCCACTTCCACAAAAATCCACAAACCAATCCGTTATAGATGGTTTAATGAAATAATCAGTATCCGGATAGAGAATGAAGAGGAAGTAAGTTGGGGTAGTCCATTTTAAATCTAGGTTATTTTTCTGGGTAAATTCAGCATATCTTTGGAGGCGTTTGATAGAGCCACCAGGACCATAAAGCAGATCAATAAAAGCTTTACAAATAGCCTGCTGGTCCGCGGGAAGATTGAAAATAGCGTGGTCACCTTGTTGTGGTATAGATAGATACAATAAGTTGGTTTTATGTCCTACTTCTTTAAACCGTTCGATGATTTCTTCAAACTTTTTTTCCTCAATCAACTTCTCAAGGTTTTTCATGCTTAATTGCTTACGGGCGAATGCGGAAGCCGCATGTTTGTATTCTATTTCATCTTTTACAAATTCTGGATGATCGAAGCTATTCCAATCGTGGTATTTCATTCTTACAAGTACTAATAAATCGTCAAATATTTCTTTTAGGATTGTCATTGTTGCCTCCAAGT
>JAFGQG010000176.1 GCA_016935765.1 bacterium | reverse complement strand
TGAAAATTTTTCAACTCAAAGATGTGATTCACTTATCCTATAAGGAAATTATGTATGATACATCATAAAGGATAGTTTTTTAGTGAACCGCGCCCCTTTTAATTAATCAACTCACCGTCGAATTTAAGATTAATTATTTTCAGTGTCAAGAGATATCATTTCGTTGATGTTTGAAAAATAAAACCACACAGAACGTATTCTGTAGATTTTAAGATTGATTTTAGCAATTATGAATATTTATCAAATATTATAACATTTCTCTGTATATTTTACTTGTATAAACAAATTCTGCTAAATTTATCCAAATCTCTATTGTGAATAATCATGCATTAAGTGTTATAATACAATTTCACTTTAGCGGGATATAAATTCAAAGGGCGTATATGAAATTAAAATACTTGGTTCTGCTTTGCCTTGTTTCAAACATGGCATTTAGTTGGGATCTTGGTTCGAATACAGGCACTTCCGCCACTGATCCGTTCAGCTCGGGGAACAATCCACAAATTGTTCAGGATGGATCCGGCGGAGCAATTGTATTTTGGGTAGTATCATCTTCGAATGTAATTAAAGCTCAAAGATTTGATGCCGATGGAGTTCGTCTGTGGGGAACTACTGGAATTACAATAACAACTGCTTCCGTTCCGTCATCAAATGTTAAAGCCGTACCCGATAATACTGGAGGGGCAATAGTAGTATGGAACGCGACTCCTTCAACCAATTCGGAGATTTATGCAGCTAAAGTCGACTCTTCGGGTGCAGTGCAATGGCAGGAAACAGCAATTTCCAGCGGCTATAATGAAACCCTGGAGGATATTTCCACGGATGGCAGCGGCGGTGTATTGATCGCTTGTCTGAGATATGTAAGTAGTAATCCCTGGGTATACGCACAAAGAGTAAACAGCAGCGGCAGTATATTATGGGGAGCCGGGGGAACCCAGGTAAGCACAATGCTTACTTACCAGGAATCCCCGGATATATCTCCAGATGGTTCGGGGGGCGCATTTATCGCATGGGCTCATACCGATGATAGCGGGAGATCATCAATTCAGGCCAACAGGTTGAACTCATCCGGAAGTGGCGTATCCGGCTTTGCGAAAGTTATAGCTTATTCACGCTCCGGGGATCAATTCAGATTTCCAAAAACCACTGCAGATAGCAATGGCGGCATATGGATCGCATACATAATGGGTATGAGCGATACCGAAATGAATATATACGCTAATTACTATTCAAATACAGCAGCAGTTGGAACACAACTTACTCTATGTACCGCTTCTGATTATCAGGAACCTATAGAACTTGTAAGTGATGGTGCTAATGGAGCAATCCTTGTATGGGAAGATAAACGCAATTTTTCTACCAACGAAAAAGATATATATGCTATAGCTATACGTTCGGGAGGCACGGTAGCCTGGTCCGCTAACGGTGTGTCCATAGCCAATTCTTCCGGGAATGAGGATCAGCCGGATGTTTATCCTAATGGCTCCCAGGGAGCAGTTTTTGTATGGAGAACAAATACCGGGACTGAGACTAATATCGAGACAAGCATTGTGCTTTCAGATGGAAGTTACGCGTGGGGTGGAAAACTAGCTCTGTGTGATGCATCGGGCAGTCAATCCAGGCCTGTCGTCACCGCAACGGGTACCGGAAATTTCATAGCAGCCTGGGCTGACGGAAGAAACTCGGGAGTTCTTTCCATATATGCTCAGAATATCTGTCCCGGAGGAACCATTGGGGATTGTACGGCTGGAATGCCTATTGCTCTGTTTGATTACACACCGACAACCGGAAAGTACCCACTGATCGTAGATTTTGACGGTTCTACATCGTATGATCCGGATGGAACGGTAGTAACCTGGGATTGGGATTTTGGGGACACAAATACAGATACTGGAACTACAACTAGTAATACTTATGCGAGTGCTGGTGTATATACGATCACGCTGACCGTGACCGATAATGTTGGATTGACAGGTACAACAAGTAAAACTATCACAGTTCTGAACAGCGATCCACCAGTTGCCCTCTTTGATCTTACTCCGACTGCGGGGAACAGCCCGTTGGATGTCGATTTTGATGGATCTGCATCTTATGATCCCGATGGAATCATCATTAGCTGGGCATGGAATTTTGGTGACGGAAATTCAGGAACAGGGGCGACAATCAGTCATACCTATACGAATCCGGGTAATTATACTATAACCCTTACTGTCACTGATGATACAGGAATTTCTTCATCAATAAGCAAAACCCTCAGGGTTAACGAAAGCGATCCACCGGTGGCCTTATTTGATTGCATTCCTTCAAGCGGTAAATATCCATTAACTGTAAGTTTTGATGCCTCATCATCTTATGACCCGGATGGAACGATTGTCAGCTGGACATGGAATTTTGGAGATGGAAATTCCGGAACAGGGGTAAATGTAAGTCATACTTATTTGAATCAGGGTGACTATACCGCTACTCTAACTGTAACCGACAATTCAGGGCGAACCTCGAATCGAAGTAAAATTATTCAGGTGACTCTAGGCGAACCACCTGTGGCTGTTATCAATGCTGAACCGATTATCGGCATCCCTCCCCTTACTGTCACTTTCGATGGCAGCAACTCATTTGATCCTGATGGGAATATCATTAAATATCAATGGAGTTTTGGGGATGGAGTCATTTCACCAGATATAACCACTTCTCATCTGTATCAAAACGAAGGCGTATATGTTGCCAAATTAAAAGTGACTGATGATAACAACAATACAGCAACTAGTTCTATCGGTATCTTTGCAAAAAGAGAAGAAGATATAAAAGCGGTTTTAACTCTTTCACCTATTATGGTAAAAGCAAGAGGACAGGGAATCATCAATGCTGCTTGTCAGGTTTATACCAATTCCCAGGATCCAAATACCGATCCTGTTTGGGATCTGGTTAAAATGGATATCGGCCTTTCGTTCGCGGCTTCCAGTGGGGGACTGCTGGATAACAGGTTATTCATTGAATCAACCAGCTCAACAACTCAATCAATACTGTCAGGCGAACCAGGAACAGTGACTGTCTATGCTGTTCTTGGGGACATCACACTTGCCACTGCGACAGCAAGCTTTATCTGGCCTCAAGCTCCAGCGAACATTAATGTTGTTTATAGTGATAATAGAGGTCTGTTCAAGGGAGAATCAATCGCGTCACTCTCGTGGACTGCCAACAGCGCCGAATATTTCCCGATTGTAAGGTACAGGATTTACTGTTCTCAGGATAATAAAGCTTTCGAGATGATTGCGGAATTAAGTTCTGATACTTTCGACTACGTGGACTCAGGCCTCAATCCTAAATCAAAATATTCGTATAAAATGACCTCGATTGATTCGGATGGCGATGAAAGCGACTTTTCGGAGACATTCCAGAAGTAGAAAAGTATAAATTGAATATAAAAACGGGAGCAGTGTGTATCATCGATCAGCTGCTCCCGTAAAAATAATTCAGAATATAATTATATTTTTATAAATTAATATCACAAATTAAACACACAATAACTGATCTCAAAATTGCTTTATTTTCTTCTTTTTATCTGATTACGCCAGAGGCCGGATGAATCATTGAATCTCAATAGATTTTCAAAAAGGATATTAACTCCAAGTAGATGATTACATATCTATAAATATATTGTTACTCTTTCCGGTAGTAGTGGTCTCAATATCGAAGATTAGTTTTCCCAGGTTTGGCCCCAGTATGTTTTATATGAACAAAGGATATGGTTTCCATAATATAAATAACCTTCGATTGTACTGCTCTGGAATTAACCACTTCCTTCATATTTAAGGTCGATTTCTATGCTTTTATCACCACGTAGCAACCCGGAGCGGTTAAAGCTGCTCAGCGGGACAAACGATACATGGTTGTCGGCAATCGAATCTATCGCAATACCAGGCTTTACGCTAAAGGGGAAATTCCTCGTAGAATCTAGATAGTATTCTATCTTGAATTTAACCTTATTGGGTGTCAGCGCACCCACCGGGTAGACCCTG
>JAFGQG010000175.1 GCA_016935765.1 bacterium | reverse complement strand
CCTGCTTGAAATATTTAATTATTAAAGAGCTAAAGTTCTTTGAAAATTTATTTATTTTTTATCTTGACCATTATAGGATGTCTTTTTGCAATCATAAAATATAATGCATCATCCTGGTTATGCAACCTAATTATATTATTTTACACAATAATAGAATAATACTAAGGTTACAGATCTCGGAATAAGGTGATTTCTCAAATACAGGAATGATTTATTGCTACTTATTTTGGGGGAATTTTGTGGCTTCGTGGCTTGGTCTATCCCTTGAAATATTTTATATCCCATCGAATTGGTACTTTTATTTTTTGCCGTTTCTTGATATGATATTATTTCACATTATATTACTATTAAATTCTATGGTAGTGTTAATTACTGTATTAAACCAAATTTATTGCCAGGAGGTTGAGGATGAAGATTAAGGTTTTGATGTTTCTGTTCTTGAATATTAAAACCGCGGATAAACGCAGATGAACGCAAATAGTCAATAATCGTTCACAAACCTTTTAATCTCCAATTTGGGTTTGTAAAAATTTAGGATTAACCCAAGTTTTAACCTTGTTGATTTCAGGTAATTAAGAATTTGAGCCTCATGAATTTCGTCTATTGCTTTTACTGTTTTTAATTCAACTACAATAGATTTTTCAACAAGTATATCTGCACAATAATCTCCAACAATCCTGTTCTTATAATACACTTTTATAGGAGCTTGTTGACTGAATTCAATTCCATTTTCTTTGAGTTCCATACATAATGCATTTTCGTAAACCTTCTCTAAAAACCCGCATCCCAATTCATTATGGACAGCGAAAGCACATCCTATTATTTCCCCAGATAATTCATTCAGTCTTTCTTTGGAATTATTAGTGTCCATTCTGTTTAATTTGTCTTTTCATCTTCATCGTTATAAGATAAACACAGAGATGTTTTAGCTTAAATATAATTAGTATTTCCAGTTTTTTCTTATCTGTAGTACTTAGCGTTTATCTGCGTCCATCTGCGGTTTAAAAAACAATATGGGCGACAGAGGATTCGAACCTCTGACCTCGTGCTTGTAAGGCACGCGCTCTAAACCAACTGAGCTAGTCGCCCATCTTTCACCAAATACCACCTGTTAAATTTTCGCATTATAATTTATATGTAATACTCCGCCTGTCAAATCTTTTATGATTATTTTTTTATATTCTTTACGAATTACACACCCCGTCAGGCATTCGCCTGCCACCCCTCTTGTTATAGGGGACTTCAACAATCTGAAATAGTTATCCCATGTTCTATATTAAATATTTCACATCTATCAATAAAGAAACTAAGTCAGGAGAATTGCATTTAGAATTTTTTCTCGAGCCGTATCTGTATGACCACTCTCCGGTTGATCATCCTGCCTTCCGGGTATTCATTGTCTCCCAGCAGCATCTCCTGCAGTTCTCCTTCACGCCAGACGTTTATCTTGTACGGTTTATCCCAGGCATAAGCTTCCTGCGTAATCTCTATATCATTCTCTGCCAGCCAATTCTCCACTTGGGCGTGAGTTTGTAAATTGTTCATCTCGGCGAAATAATCAAGCAGTTTATTGTAAACTTCCATAGAGCGCTCTTCCGAAAGCTGCTTGTTCCTTGATAATAAACCAGTTCTGTCCGTATGCCCTTCAACTACCACTTCTACCTTTTTATTCTGCTCGGTAGCATAGCTGTTGATAAGGTCAGCCACATACTCCAACCTGTCAACAAAGAACCTTGAAGTAGCAACCGCCTCATCAAACAGGAACTGCACTATCAAAATCCTGTCAATACGCTCTATCTCTTCATGTATCTCAATATTTACTGTATCTTTAGAATATTTTACAACTTCGGTGCCTTTAACATCATCCAGCGTCAACTTCGCCAGATATTTCTTATCCCCGGAAATCAGGTTGCCACCTTCATCCTTCCAGTCCCAGGTTACAGTCGCTGGGGGCTTACCTTCCCCTTGTTTGAGCGTGGTGAAGACGTTCCCATCGAGATCGACTATATCAACTTTGTAATTAGATATCAAACCGTCAGCTTCGAGCTTTATATCGGTATCCTTCTTACCTTCATATTGATAATCCAGCGCGGAATGGACAGCCTTAGCCCGGTACAGGATCTCTTCTCCCCTGAGCTGTATCATGATGGAATTAGGGTCTTTATCATGTTTTACAATACTAAAGTAAATCCTGGGACGCAGCTCATCCGGAAGCTTAGCAGCCAGTCTTTCACGAGTCTCATAAGCGAGGCGCGTGTCCAGGTTCTCCCCTACCGTGGCAATAACTTCAGCTAATGGATTATTCTCCAGGCTCGTTTTAACCACCTGGGCTATGTCGTTCAGGTCTCTGTCGCTGAATTCCGGCTGTATAAACTCCTCCTTCTTCCGAAAATCGATTCCCAACTCAACCCTGCGGTTCTCAGCATTCACAAGGGGAAGATCGCTCTCCTGACTCACGTACTTCTTCACCGCTACCCTTGGCGCGCTGGGATCGTGATCCTTCATGACAAACACCTTATAAGGTATCCTGTCATTAAATCCCAGGATCTTCTCCTTCACAGCTTCAGCTCTCTGCCAGGCAAGGTCCTCCGTGGATCTATCATCACTCTCAGGATGATAGTAGCCCCTAAGAACCAGTACCGCATCCTTGTTCCTTTCCAACCTCTCCGCAAGGAGTTCAAGCAGCCAATCATACCTGTCCGCTACTTTAGTGTCATTCGCATCAAAGTAGATAACCGGAACAATAGCCTCCTCTTCGTTAATATAGAGCATTTTACTCATAACCAGGACGCCGGGTTCGAGTTCTATATCCCCGGTGGGTTCAATTATCGTGTTGTATTTACCGGAGATCAGGTTGTTCTGCTCGTTATGTTCTTCAACCGCGCCGTCCGGCTTTTTAGGGGTCTTCGCGCCATTATCGTCCACAGAAACGTGGTATTCATGCTGCCCGGGGCTGTCCGGCATTACTGTAAAACCAACCTGCGCCTTATCGCTGGAACCAAGACCATCAACCTGTTTCGTTTCTAAATATGAATACTCATCGCCAACCTTCTTATAGAGAGAGACACCAAACGCTTCGCTATCCTTATCCCCGGCATTTTTTATTTCCACTGACAGAGCATTTTCTGTCGAAACATAGGTGGTTTCCTTCGCAAACGCGATATTTGTGGGCACCATATCGGGCAGCCTCTCCTTCGGCTTTATTCCGATCGACAATCCCGCTTTGTGGGTGGTCATTCCGGCTTTCCCCGCTGATGATAGCGGATACATGAATGAATAATCCACTCTTAGCGGGAACGGGATATGAAATCTATAACTCAAACCGACAGCATAGAACCGTTCATGGTCGTATCCGGTTCGTAAACCGAGATCCCTGTTCGCGAGAAGAGCCCAGCTTTCTACTCCAAGCGCGAAGCCGAAACCCTTGCCGCCGAGGTTCTGGGTATCATAGTAAATGTCTGTGGATGCGGTTAAGTAATCCCTGTAGTCGTAAGCCGCACCGAACCTGAACTTCATGGGTTTCTTGCTGGAATTATCCTCCCCGGAAACGAGGTCGGGACTCAATGCCATGTCCGGTTCAAGAATATCTAAAACGGATACCCCGAATTGCAGGTCCCTGATGGGCTGATACAAAGCGCCAAAATCCAATGCAAAACCGGTTTTACCATAACCATTACCGAACACCGGATCATCTAAAGGGTTTTCGTCTTCGCCGTTTATGAAGTAGAATTCATTTTCATTGAAGGAGTCCATGATGAGTTTGAAACGGGTTCCAACAGAAAAGTTGGTGAATATCTCGCGCCCCGCGGTAAATCCAACTACGTTCTTGCGGTAAATCTTAGTAAAGAGAGACTTCACGCTGAGTCCTAAATGGATGCCTTTCAGATGATGGACATAACCCACGAACCCCTCGTTCAGATTGTCGTTATCCACCCCAAGGAAGAGCCTGGAGTAATCCCCGTGGAACATGTGGTATTTATACGAGGTCACCCCGGCGGGATTCCATTCGAGGGCGTTCCCATCGTTGGAAATCGCTGTAAATGCACCACCCATGCCGTTCGGGCGTACCCCGGTGAGTGTTTGGGAAAAAGAATAACTGGCAAGTAAACCTAAAACCAGGATTATTACAAAGATGATTTTTGACCATTTCATATTTACCACCTCTTTATATTTACATTTCATATATTTGTTATTTAAAATCTCATTGGAATTCATTGGAATCCTTTGGAATCCGCTGGAATTACCGGAATTTTTTTATCCTCCATATTTGAAGAAAACATATAAGTATTTATTAAACTCATACAATTTCCCATTGTTATTTTTTTCGATCAAAACCTTTTTCTCCACCAATTTATCAAAAACCATATAAGCCGTAGATTGCGGGAATTCATTTCTTTCTAATAAATTAGTGGCACTATTCTTTGTAAAAGCAGTACCTAATTTAGCTATTAATTTTAAGCTTTGGTTTTCTTTATCAGTCAAATCCAAATTTTCCATATAATGTATAAGAACTGGCATGATTACCTCAAGAACATCCTTTTTTTCAAGACGAGGTTTTGTATGTTTTTTTCTACCTAACGTATTGAAAACAGTTAAAACAGCAATCCTAGGATTACCCATAGCATAATCAAGAATCAATTCCTCTGTGTCTGCAGGTAAAACATCCTGATACTTCATCAGCTTCTTTCTCATTATGGTGGATATTTGTTCATTTGAGAGTGGTTTTAAATATATGATTTCCTGAAAAATATTCTCCAGACTATACGACGAATTTTTCGTTATTATTCCTTCAAGATAATTAAAATAAACCACAGGTGGCATTGATATTATTATATTAATATTTTCAAATCTTACCGCATTCTTAATCGAATCGATTATAACCATAAAATTGTGCAGAGATTCTTTATCTATCTCATCAATACAAAGCAGTAGCTTATATTTCTCGCTTACTTCCTTCATTAAAGATTTTAAAGCTTCCTTTACATTAAGAAGAATAAACCTTTCACTTTTCTTCTCCACCTTTCCCAAATTGAAATCAACAAAATAAGACAAACCCCCTTTTCGACTTCTCTCTTCTGTTTTTTCTTCAATAATGAATTTAATCACTTTTTCAGCAGTTTTTTTTATTTCTTTATATTCGGAATGGATAAAGTTTTCAGCTAATTTAAAAAGAAGGTCTATTAATATCTCAATTTTACTTTCCTTTTCCTCTATCGAGATAATGATCTTTGTTACTTCTTCCTGGGTAGAAATCACATTAAGGAGTGAAGTCTTACCGATGCCTCTTTCCCCAGCTATACCTACGATTTTGTTTTTATAAAAAATACTAAATTTCTCGAGCAAATCCACGTCGGATTCCCTGTCAATAAATTTATTCTTTTCCTGGACTGGAAAATCGTTAAAGTTATTTAACAGCTTTCTGAATTCATTTAAATTCATCGTTTTTCCTTAGATAATTCATTGGAAACGACTGGAATTCACTGGAATATATTGGAACGAAACTGGAATCCACGGGAATTACTGGAATTGTCATTTATTCTCCTAAGATTTTCATCTCCTATTAATCCTGCTTGGTTGATTTTATCTGATTTTGTATTCTATATTTCAATAACCTTACCTTTTATCGTAATCCAAGTGTTCTCATCTATTTTATTCCCAATATATTTTATTTTTACTAATTTCTTACTATGTGTTTTCATAGTATTTAAGCTTAACAAACTAATTTCAACATTACAATATTTTAGTATTATTATTGTTTTACTAAAGCCTTTTAATCCAAATATTTTCATTTTAATTATTTTACCGTTATTCTGAAATACATAAAATTAAAAAATTCTTCTTAAATTTCTACCTCACAAGATAAATCGTTCCGTTACATACAATCTTGCTGTCCTTTTCAATTATATAAATGTAAATCCCTTTCGGCGCGCGATGCCCTTCCTCATCGAAGCCATCCCAATCGGATACTCCTCCATCCAACTCACGAACCAGCGTGTTGTTTATGTCATAGATCCTGATTATCCCCTCTCGCTCCGCTATTCCGGGATACTCGAATTTAACTTCGTCATTGTAGTTGTCTCCGTTGGGAGAGAAGGGAGTCGGATGAGCGTCGCACTTCACACCGATAACATATAGTACAGCGCAGCCTTCGTTATTATTCTCTTCACTCTCGAAAATCCTGTCACCGCAGTCGGCATAAGCGCAGATCTCGTAAGCGCCTTCAGGGAAAGCGTCCCGCAGCGTTAATGTAATCTCATCATCAGCCAGCAGGGAATCGATGATGAAGCTGTCCAGCCTCGAGCCGTTGATGCTGAAGCAAACCACAAAATTATGCAATGTCTCGAATGAGTCGTTATGGACCGTGGCATAGATAAGCAGCGAATCACCCTCCTCCGTCCGGGTAATCGGCTGCAGCTGAAAATCCTCGAATTCTATATCGCTATCTTCAACATAGAGGTCTGGATACAGGCAAGGGGAGGTGTGAAAAACGGGATCTCCAAATATCTCACGCCAGAAATCGCACCCGTCGCAATCCGAATAAGCCCATACTCCCCAGGAATGCGTTTCGCCGCAGGGAATCGGATTCGTCCACGTGAAAGTGTCAGTGATCCCTGACGCTATTAGTGAATCGTCCAAGTAAACATCATAGTAAACATTGCCAAGGATAACATCAGCAGATGTCCATATCAACTGCACCGAATCAGGAGGAACCGTTTCATCAGCCTCCGGGGATACTAAATAAAATTGCTGAAGCGTATCGCAAACAAGGACCAATAAGGTATCCGAATCCCAGCATCCCAAACTGTCATAAACTGTTAATACAAGATTAAAAGACTCACCCATGGGATGAGTGAAACTTGAATCTGTTATGACACCCGTATCATTTATCGTCCACTCGTACGAATACGGAGGGATGCCACCGGTAAAGTCAGCGTAAAACTCTTGATCATAGCCCATACAGAACCAAAATGTGTCTTCCGCAAAGAGCCAATATGATATATTAATCTCAGGGCTGACCACGATGGTAAATGTATCCACATCGATGCAGCCTGGTCCGAAGGCAGTATCCCTCGCCGTGATAATATAAGTGGAAGTGGTCTCAGGCGCTGCGACAGGATTGAGAATAGTTGGATCCGATAGCCCATCGGCAGGATCCCAGGTAATCTCCAGGTCTGCGGTTGCACCCTCGGCATAGACGCCGAACGTAGAAGATTCGCCATAACAAATAGCTGCATCAGCGCCGTAAACTTCCAACGAGCATAAGTCACAGGGCTCAGTATGAAATGGCGGATCCATCGGGAACGAATCGACCAGGGCACACTCTCCGTAGCAATTATTCTCAGCTACCACCGTCCAGGTGTGA
Source organism: bacterium (assembly GCA_016935765.1). Taxonomy (GTDB): domain Bacteria; phylum UBP14; class UBA6098; order JAFGQG01; family JAFGQG01; genus JAFGQG01. Next base: position 57,915 of record JAFGQG010000175.1, on the reverse strand, counting down.
GTTTCACCGCAGGGGATCGAATCCGTCGTAAAAGTTGTATCGATAATATCGTCTGCGATAAGAATATCATCAAGATACACATCGTAAGTCAGTATCCCCTCACTGACGTAGGATGCTTCCCATATTAGGGTAACCGGTCCGACTGGAACCTCCTCATCGGGAGCAGGATATATCCAGCTGAACGGAGCAGGAGAATCACACACCCATGCTTCAGCAGTTGTAGAATCCCGGCATCCGAAGGCATCAGTTATTACAACCGTAAACTCGGTCGTAGTATCCATAGTTAAAGTCGAATCTTCGAAGTACAAGGTTTCGCCTGTTGACAGGTGCCACTCAGCCGTGTAAGGAGGGACTCCGCCGGAAATATCGAACGATATATTCAAGTCCTCTCCTTCACAAAAATACGCATGACTATCTGGCATTTCGCCATCAAAAAGCTGATATATATACATCGGAGAACTGAGAAAAACATAAAAGGTTTCCTCAACAGCAACTCCGAACGAGTCAGTTACGGTAAGGGTGTATCCCAGCGTATCCGGTGATGTCGGAATATCCGGATCGACGAGTGGATTCAGCACATTTACATCGCTCAGGAAATCAGGTGGCGACCACAGGAAACTCAAAGTACCAGAGCCGCCGGCCGCGGTGATATCGAATGAGTCCGCGCTTCCCTGGCAGATGTAGAGGTTTGGTCCTGAAACAGAGATACCGGCAAAATCGAGGGTGAAGCACCAGGTAGTCTCAGCGCGGTGGGTAATCTCCGGGCAGCCATAATCGCAGTAATCGTCCCAGCTGACCGCGGTGAGACAGACTTCCTCCCCGTCTTCCAGTGAATCGAGAGAAGTACCGCTATCCTCCACGGCAGTTAAAGGCATGCCATCGATCTCCACGTACAGGCTGTCTATCCTTACATCGATGCCCAGGTCTTCGGACGAAAAATAAGCATCGATCGAGGGCACCGTTACAACCGCGCCAGGTAAGGGATAAAACGCCGATAAAATTGGCGGTGAATAATCCACAGAGAAGATAAGCGGTGAAGGTGGATCAGCAAGTATATTACCAAGAGAATCAACAGCAGCCAGAACAGTTACTGTATAGACTACCCCTTCAATCCATCCCGAAGGTTCGGGGAGATAAGCGAAAGTGCCGCCGGTTCCGTCCCCGGTCCAGGTAACACCAGCGCTGTAAATGGTTAAAGTGTCATCGTTCACCTGCACTCGAATGCTGTCCGGTATCAAATTACTGTCAGAGTCGGTGAAGTTGATAAATAGCGTTTCCGTGGGGCAAGCCACCCATATTTCGCCATCCCCGGAATGGTCCGTTACCGGGTCGGAGAGAGTAGCGATGGGAACCTCACCGAAAGAGATAAGGAAACACCAGGTAGTCTCAGCGCGGTGAGTGTATATCGGGCATCCATAGTCTGCAGTATCGTCCCAGCAAACGGCTGTCACGCAGACCGAGTCTCCATCTTCGAGGGAACCCACACTCCAGTTAGCCGAAGCTCTGGAGCCTCTGAAAACGCCATTCACGTAAACGTACAGGCTCTCGTTTATTACGTCGCGCAGGTCGGTAGCAGAGAAACCAATAGCCGCGGAAGTGGTAGCTAAAATTGTGTCCGACGGGATCACTCCGGAGAACTCCGGCGGTGAGAAGTCGGTCATGAATTCGAGATACGGCGGCGTACCCGCAAGCGGGTTGCCATAACTGTCGTAAGCAACAACATTCGTGACTATTATTGTGTCGTTATCATCCCACCCGTCAGGGGGGCAGTAAGTGATGTTTATATGCGCTTCGTCTCCCACCCACGTCACACCAGGTGATGACAGGAAAAAGGTTGACATGTCAATATTAAATCTGATACTATCTAACACGAGATTGCTGTCAGGGTCGTCTATCACTATCACGATACACTCTGTAGGACAGGCTACCCAGATCTCGCCGTCGATGAAGACATCCTCAGGGCTGTCTATCCTGGCAACCGGGTTATCGCCGCGGGAGATGTAGAACGTCCAGCAGAATAGTGTGCCGTTAGGACCGCAGTATTCAGCGAGGTCCATCGCGCCTACACAAACTTCCACGGTGTCGTAGTCAGCGAAGACAACACCCGCGCTATCCGGGTAAAACCCTAGTACAGGTTCACCCCAGAAGACACCGGGATCCGAAATAAAATACCTCGTTCCGCCATCGATCTGTATCCAGAGCGAATCGAGCCGCAAACCTGCCAGCCGGTCCGAAACCGTAACTGTTATGAGTTCTGGAGGCGTCACCACTGTAGTACCAACCCCGGGTGTTACCGGAGTGACTTCCGGCGGCGTCAAATCAACGATAAAACTCCATGCATGGGGCAGTTCCGACGCGCCTATCCCCGTAGTATCCTCGAGGGAAATAAGTGACACGTTTAGAGTGTCGCCATCACTGAACGGGATTGTTGGTGTATAAGTTAGAGTCAGACCACTCAGGCTTAATTCCGGGTCGTAAATATCCATTATGTCAGCATTCAGCCGGAAGCTGATAGAGGTTGAATCAACACCGAACCGCGACGAAAAATCGATCTCGATAGTCTGGTACTCGCATGATGTGTACCCGGTGGGCGAATGGATAAATGTATGTGGTCCTGCCAGGTCAACAATAAAGTTAAAACAGGTGTCCCTAAGCGTGTTCGGAATGCAGGTGTCCGGGGAGTCCCCCGCAATTACCAGGCAAGCCTCCACATTTTCGCCATTAGAGAAAGCCATTCCGTGGTCTGCCGGATCAAAAATTATCTCATCAAATTCCCAGTTAAAATCCCCCGGAAAGGTAAACAAAGAGCCATTTATAGTTATCTGCAGCGTGAACGGATCAACTCCGGAGATGGAATCTAAGATCTCGAACCTGATTTCTGGTGTTGCTGAACGGAGTGTATCGTCTGTCGGGGAATAACCAACAAAAATCGGGGGAGCCAGATCCATGGTGAAAGACCAGTAATACGTACGCGCCATAGGATTACCGAACACATCCTCCGCAGCGAGAAGGTTTATCTCAATCAGCTCTCCGTTCACAAACCATTCGGAAGGTGTAAATATCAAAAGCAGGTCGGTGTATTCAAGCTGTGTACTATCAGTGGTATATGGGATCCCGTTTACCTCAAGAATTATCGAAGATGGTTCAACCGGGTTAGTATCTGTGAGCATTATCATAATTATCTGGTCGGTACAGGCAACGATCCAGCCATCGTGCGGGGTTATCAATCTGGCAGTAGGTCCGAGGGTATCCATGAGCCAGATAAAAAATTGAAAGCAATTTGGCGGTGTGACGTTCGGTCCGCAATACTCCGCAAAATCCCTAGCGTACATGAGGCAGTACTCAGCAGTTGTCCCGAATGGAAACGACATTCCGCATAGCGCCGGATCGAAGTATAACATAGTGTCATCCAGGGTTAGGCATGGATCATCGAGAGTGAGGTTCGAATCGTTAACGATGAGCAGGAGTGAATCCGGGTCGATACCGCTGCAATCATCAACGAGTCTTATCGTAATCGGTTGGAGAGTATCATAAACGGTGCCTCCATCAATCGGGTATGATGATACCAGTTCGGGCGGCAGCAGGTCAACCAGGAACGACCAGCATAATTCGCCGGCGGCGAGGGAATTGCCGAAATTATCCATAGCTTCGAGCAGGCATACCTGGACGGTTTCACAATGTTCCCAGGTTGGTCCCACTGGAGTAAACCTCAGGGTGTCGTTCACGAATGTCAAGCGGCTGTCCGAGATATCGAATGTGTCCGCGATCCAGCTTGAAATTATCGACAGACGGATAGTGCTGGCGTCCACTCCATCCACATCGAGGATTTCTACGATTATTTCCTGATCATCGCAGCTTGTTACGGTATTCGGCAGCGGTTCAATAATTCTAGCGACCGGACCAACAACGTTGCAGTAAATAGTGAACACTTCCGAAGTATCGCTTCCAATATTCCCCAGACTGTCGATCGCGGTAAGTAAAATAAGGACGTTATTCGAGGAGATTGGTGGAATGGATAACCACTCCCAGATACCGTCATTCTCCTCATCCGAAGCGAGGGAAGTAAATGGTCCGCCGTCATAAGAGTATTCTATCGAAATTATGGGATTGGGATTGAAGAAGCTATCGATAGCTGTCCACAGTAAGACGCTGTCACTATTGCAGATCAGTGTATCATTCAGTCCGGGAAAATCGATCGTTACTCGTGGAGAGCAGTTGTCAAGGACTCCCAGGTCCGAAACCGCCGATGTTGAATCCGCCTGGACCTGGCTAAAAAATACGAGTGAAATTAATAAAATTGGTAAAATCAGATTATTGTATCTCATATAATATCCCCTTTAATTCTAATAAAATGTCTAAAAAACTCCACTGGATTGATTGTACAAATTTTGGACATCGTTGGATTCATTAGATTTCATTTATAAATATCCTTTCTGTGCCCTACTCTTAAAATCACTATAGTATTTTCATCAATATCAAAAACGACTCTATAATCACCAATTCTGAATCTGAATGAGCCTATTTCCGGTCGTTTAAGCTTTCTTGCATATTTTAAAGGGTTTTTTGTAAACTGCTTCAATTTCTTACCAATGCGATTTTTTAATCCACTATCAAGTTTATTAATATCCCGAAGCGCTCTTTCAGTAATGATGATATTATACATTAAAAACATTCTCAAAAATTTTGACACGCCCAGCTTTATAATCCTGCCTGGCTTCTTGTATCGATTGGATGTAACCTGAACTCGCAGCTGCAATTAAATCCTCTATATAGTCTTCAATACTCTCCTCGACAGTCTCATGAATAAGAGTTTTGAGTTCTTCGACTGTAAGTTCAGCTAAAGTCTGCATAATTATTTTCTCCTTTTGGATTCCGTTGGATCGATTGGAAAAACTTTGGACACCGTTGGATTCATTGGACTAAACCTTAACCATATAAATTATTAAAGAATAATTTACATTATTCCTAATTTATAGCAAGTTAAAAATCCAGTTCATCTTTAAATTAGTTTTAAAAAATTTGTTCACAAAAAATTTCTTACTCGCAGCTAAAATTTATACCATCATTGGCAATGATACTAACCTTTATGTCGCTTGCTTCGGGGTGCATCAGGGTAATCCCGACCGGTCGGGGAAACGACCGGTAATGGTTGAAAAATCTACTACTCACATCTATAGTAAATCCCATCATCACCCCACACCCTGACCATTATATCGCTTTCCTCGAAGAAGCACTCCGGGTAATCCGTCCCCATATCCCAAATTATATGTCTCCGCTCGGTGTCAGACGCCTCTACCCAGCCAGTATCCGAAGGCGATATGAACGTTACGAGATCAACTACATCCCAAGTCAGACCACCATCATTTGAAACCTCCAGGTGAATTCTAACGGGATCGCTGTTCTCGTCGTCCGCAAAGTAATAGATATCCACCAGGTGGGAGCCATCAGTAGCCTGGGCAAAATTTACATCCCAGACTTGTGGATTCGCATTTGGAACACAGCAAATGAAAGACCAACAAGTATGTAAGATATTCGGGGGGCATGAGCAATCGTAATTGTGGATTTCATCGATAGCGTTTATGCACACCTCAACCGTATCCCTGTTACTAAATGTACGGGTGAATGAGAAGGCGTCTCGAATGGTATCTGCAAAACCTGCCCCATTAACACTCCAGGTAATAAAAGAAAAAACGCTATCGCCCCATTCGGAAGACGAGGCGATGTAATCCCTCCAGACACCAGCGCCTAAGTCTATCACGTCAGCGCTAATAGTCAGAGTGGTTTCAGGGATAATTGTATCGGGAGGCGGAAAAAATCCCCCACCACCAATGCGGGGAGGTTCAGGATCCAGAACGAAAGAAACCGATAGCGTACTCTCAACCACATTGTATAGAGGTATCAACAAGACAAAAAATAGGATAAAAACCAACCGTTTTCCCATAAGACTATTATAAGCAAATTAAAAAGATACTAATTCACTATCCTTACCTTCGGTTACTATCATTAATTTAGAAGGTAAAATAACAATAGCAAGATAAAAGACCGCAAATTCAAAACCAACCTGTTAATTACCTGTTGGTGTACCAGTTTCTCCCGTTTCACTTTCCTGCTCGCTATCGTTGCTGTCCTGCTTGAGTTTCTCCATTTTCTGCTGCATCAATTCTTGTTTCTCTGAGTTCATTTCCTCGAACTTTTGTCTCATCTCTTCGAGCTTAGTGTTATCCATAGTGCTTCGGTGTGCCCGTTCCACAACAATGAAATAATCGAACTGTACCGTCGAACCTTTATCCCCTGTATAATTTTCACCAACCACGAATCCCTCGTTTGATTTCTCAGCAATATAAAGCTGACCGCATTCACCAAGCGGTGTCAGGATAACCTTGTACTCTTCCGGCAAACCTTCAGGCTTGACTGCGCCTTTTCCCTCGGTAATCTCGCCGGTTCCCATCGTATGGATATAATATGAGCCGAACTGGCTATATGCAACTGAAACTAAACCCACCAAAACAAATATCGTAATCACTAAGGCTTTGAAGATCTTCATAAATCAACTCCTTTCTGAAATTTTTCACATTAAAATATTTTTTATCAATAATATAAAAAAAGCATATTAGCGCAAGTTAAATGTTTTTCAAATAAGATACAGAATTCATCCTTTGAACCCGTGGTAAAATGATTTATCAAAGGGAAGCAAGCTCTACCTCTTGCCTTCAATCCTAACATGACAAATCCCGCGCGTGAGTTTCTCAGTAATTTAAGTATTTTACTTACGCCGGTATCCTGGGCTTTCCAGTCACACCCTATTTAATAAAAACCATCGTCTTAGTATCCTTAAAATTCCCAGCTCTCATTTGATACATGTAGATTCCCGAAGACACAGTTTCATGAAGACTATTCTCAGCATTCCAGACAGCTTTGTAGCTTCCGGCAGAATGTTTACCATCCACAAGAGTGGCAACCTTTTCGCCGAGATGATCGAAAATATCGATAGTAATTTTCTCTGCTCGCGGTACATCGAATTCTATCATCACGCTTGAATTAAATGGATTAGGCACTGCGTCCATCAATGCGAAGCTTTTCGGGATGCCAGGTTTTTCACCGATTCCGACATCCGGTTCCATATAAACTCCGACAAACATCGTATCCGCTGCAGGCAATGATAAGGTTGCATCGGTTGCATTAGCTATAAGGGTCAGCTTTGATATAATTCCCACAGGCAAGTCAGCATCGAAGAGTGCGTTAACTGTAACATCAACAGGATCTCCACTGAATACCATGAATGAAGCGGGATCGAAATCCACAACTGTGCCAAGTTCTCCGTGACCTTCCATATTTACCATAGCCGGAGATGAAAGTTCATTCCTCAGGCTAACACTAAACGACAATAGATGCCCGGGTCTGCTGAAATAATATCTTAATCCCTCGAGGTCAACGAGGACAACCGAAGACCTTCTTAAGCTGAAAGTGTGCTGGCGGCTTATTCTCCATTCTTCGACGTCATCTGCGTAAAGTGTAACCTCGTTTATTAAACCTACGGGTCCATCTGGCACATTAACGACTACCACAATATACGATGATTCCGCGGGAGCGAGTGTGAAAGGATCCTCAGGGAATACAATCGGCCAACCCATTAAATCGAACACATTTACCTGGAACACTCGGTCTATACCCGAACGGTTAGTCAGCATCCATTCCAGGTCCACGGTACTCCCTGCCGGCGCACGATGGTCGTAAGTATCACAAACGGGCTGAAGTACAAGCGGATTGAGGCAGTTAAACGTAAATTCTCTTTCTACATAGAAATCGTGCCCCTCAACATCTTCAAGACTTACAGTAACTCGACTTGAACCGAGAATATCATCATCGAAAGCCTCAAAACCGACAGGTCCCGCGACCACTTCGATGTTTATAGTGTATGGTTCATAAGGTGTTAAGCCGAATAGAGTATCTCCGAGCAGGGTAGTCCATGCTTGCGTATCGTTAACGCGCGCGACCACAGTAATTGGCTCTGAAGAAATGAGGTCTAAATTGATCATTTCAGGTTCGATTGGATAGTAATCCCTGGGGATGTCGTCCAGTATCTGTATCGGGGGACCAACTTTAGTATTGAATTTCCCGAGATGAGTTCCGTGGTATGGAAATCCCGGGAGGATCTCAAAGAACACATCAAAGAACGATTCAGCGGGAAAGTCTATACCCCCGATTGCCGGGAAGGATATTCGGAAGGACCTTCCGGTATCGGGAACCGGGTTGAAACCTGGAGGTATTACAACGGCATCCGGCCAGGTAGGATTTTCGAACCAAGGCATTCCTTCGACCGGAATATCAGGACCATCATAAGCAGGATGAACTTCAACGAACACATCGAAGAAGCTATCGACCCAGAGGTATGGCGGTGGGTCAAAAGGCCTTATCCTGATGGGCGAAATCGGGGTTGCCCATGTCTCACCTTCATCAAGAAGGATCCAGTCTATGGTCCAAAGCTTGAACCAGATATGATTCCAATCCAACACCCATCCTGGCCAGTCAATTTTTATGGGTATCAAGGTGTCCGTTTCAGGTGGGATTTCTAAATCCAATGTTTCTATCGGCATCCATACGAGCGAATCTGTCCAGGTGATTTTAATCGTAATTACAGAATCCGTGGGATTAAGAATATCCACGGGGATATCCGTGAAGGAATCCGGATTATCGATCCAGAAAGTATCCGGAGGTGTAACTACTGGCACCCAAGGAATGATTGGGCAATATGTGTACCAAACGAAGTCATCCCAATTGGGACCGCGAGCGTTGGATCCTGCCGGATTGAGATTGCCGTCCAGGTCCGACCAATTATCCCGTGAAACAGCATAGATAGAATTTACTATATATTTAATCACGAAAGGTGGAGGAACATCAGGAACAACTTCATACTCGATCTTATCGTTACCGACCCATTTACGCTTTTCAAGGTGACCGCCGCCTTCAGCGCGAATCACAATATCGGGAGGCATTCTCGTGTCCATGATACAATCGAATTTCACGTGCCCCGGTGTTCGTACGCAAACAATCCCCTGTGGTTCATTTTCCAGAACTGACGGAGATAGAACTGTATTGCCGGGTCCTTTATGCACTATGAAAGCATCGCGCGGTGTCGTAGGACTTCCGGTAGTGTACCCCTGAAGAGCAATCTTCAACGGTCGCTTATCCTGCCCCTGCTGACCATCCATACGGTTTAAAACATATTCCTGGTCATGAGTACCATTATTGACATAAACCGCATTGTTATATCCAATATACTCCCTTGCTTCAGCAGTGCCTGTCATTGAAAACTTTGATGAATAACAAAATAGACCCCAGAAAAAAGCATCTGGCGTCATGAAGTAATTTCTAAAAAACTGCTGATTGACAAGCAGCCCATACCGTTTGCTGGTGAACCGTACTTTTCTCAAACATCCGGGAAAGGTCGTGTTATACCTGGTATATAGGCTATCGCGCACCGTTCTGCACGCTGCTGTAGTATCGAGATAAACTGCTACCAGTTCAGTAGTACTTAAACCGTGACTGGCTATCAGAATCACATCATAAGCATTGGCGGAAATGAACTCGAAAAGTTTCCAAATTCCTGCACCACCTTCGCTGCAATCCTTAGCGCCGTCAATTATCTTCGTTCCCATACGGTAATGTTGATGGCCAACAACGTATTTCAACCAAACTTTTTCATCCGCGTCGCTGAAATCCCATCGAGCAAGATCGGCTTCCGCGAAGGTTTTCGGACGGTAATTCTCACCGGGGGTTTCGTTCACTCCAAAAACCCGAAACGCAGTGGTAAAAATAAACAAAAATATTAGTGCTTTTTTCATTATTGCCTCTTTTAATTATTGTGAATAATTTCTAGAGTGAAATCTTTTTCCCAGGTTGCTCCGAATATTCGCGAATACTTATCCCTCAACCTGCCTCCGGAAGAAAGCGCGTCCAGAATTCTCTTGTCCACATCCTGACCATAATCCTTCGAAGGATAGGAACGATAGTAATTATAACCGAACGCTACCATCCCTTCATCCTCAAGTATTTCCTTTACCGCATCAGCGAACATGGACAGGTTTTCTTCCGAAATTGTTCGTTCCCCCGTTCCGTGTTTCATCTCACCAAAATAAAGTAGTTCCTCCTCGCCATCCGTGTATGTTATTTCTATAGCGTCTTCGATGACTACTGCTTCATCAACCAGTGAACTTTGAAGCGCGAATTCCGCAGCTTTCTCCAAACCCTGTTCGTTCCCGATGTCTATTATCCGGCCCGAAAGATCGTGCTCTTCGAGAATATCCGCGGTCATTGGTGGAACGGGAGACTCCCTCACCGGCGTCGGGTAGATCGTAACTCCGCAAAGCGTAACTTCATCACTGGTCACTTCTATCGAGTATGGAGGCTCCACCTTCTTCCCGTAAGCCCAGACTATCCCTTTCTTAATATCACCGCCAGACACGGGCTGCATCCCGGTCGTTCTATATACCGCAGGATCGCCGGTGATATTCCCGATAATTTCGGTCCGGAAATGGTCTTTATCTGTCTCAACGAGGGTTAAACCATAAGCGGCAGCAACAATATGCAGCGCTTTCCAGGCAGGAACATCCTTTGTTCCCGTATCAAATGATGCAAGCCAGTCAGCTTCGGAGGGAACATCTACAATATACCCACCTTCTGCAGCTATTTGTTCAAGTAATTCATTCAGCGGGATGTCACGATATTCTCCCTGGAATGATAGTACACCACCTGCAAACAAAAGCAGCATTATTACTGATATACAGATTTTAAGTGTACGAATTTTCATATTTTCCTTCCTTGTGTGATGTTGGTTTTTTATAGTTATTTTTACAAGAAACACCTGAACAAATCAATCAAAATTCAATATACATAAAATAGAATAATTGTCAAGAGTTTTATTGTGCTGGGTTATTTGCTTTCGCCTTTTGGTTCCTTGCCCAGATAATAGATACTGTTTCCAGGGTCAGAATCAACCGTGATATCGCATTTGTTCATAATCACTTCAAGGGTATTCAGATATCTTTGCTTCAAGGTTATTGAAGGGTTTTTGAGATATTCAGTGTAGATATCCTGAAATGCTTTTACCTTACCCCGCGCCTCGTTCAAACGTTCCTCTGCATACCCCTCAGCACCCGAGATTAGCGCAGAACCCTGACCCCTCGCGTTGGGTACCACGGCGTTAGCATAACCCTCAGCGCTCTTGATGATCTCCTGCTTCTCCACCCGGGCATCAGAAACCTTGTTGAACGCGGTCTCCACTTCCGGAGGCGGAGCGATATCAGTTAACTCCACCGATTTAATCCACACTCCGGACCTTAACGAATCCAATTTTTCCTGTATATTCGCCTTCAATAGCACCCTCATGTTGGATTTGCCCGTGGTCATTACGTCGTCAACGTTCATCTCCACGAGCTGCCTGGTCAGACTCTGCTGAGTTATTGCGTGGATCATACTCGCTTGATCCCGAGCATTGAACAGAAAATATTTCAGGTCTTTCACTTCATATGTTATAACCGCTGAAACCATTATGAGGTTCGCGTCCCCGGTCATTCTTTCGATGTCTTCCTTTTCATCAACTGGAATAGCGACTGTTTGTACCTTGTTAACGTTATATTCGATCTGTTTTTCGAAAGGAATAGGCAGCCGTAAATGCACTCCGGGTGTCTTGTCGGTTCTAACATATTTTCCAAACCGGAGCACCAGCGCGTGCTGTCCGCTTTTCAGGCTGTAAAAACCGGTCCCGAAATATCCAGCCAGTAATACGGTAATGACTATAAGCCAGGTAAATATTTTCCCTTTTCGTTTCATATTAATTCCCGCCGGAGAAAAATATCTTCAGCAACTTCGAGTTCTCATCCAGGATTATTGTGGTCTTTTCTCCGAAAATATCCTCGTAAGCTTCAAGTGTACGTATATAGTTATAGAATTGGGTGTTCTTGCTGTATGCTTCGCCGTAGATCTCCATCGCTTCGGCATCAGCTTTACCGCGCTTTATCGTAGCTTCACTTTGCGCTTCAGCGAGTATTCGCCGGTACTCTTTATCTGCCTCAGCCCGTATTTCGAGCGCTTTTTCCTCTCCTTCCGCCAGGTACTTCTTGGCAATCCGTTCCCTCTCAGCGCTCATTCTTTTATAAACCGCGCGTTTGTTGTCGTCCGGCAACATCACTCTCTTCACAAAAACCTGCTCGACGGATATCCCGAACGAACTGGCGTCCTTCCTGATCAATTCGGTAAGCTTATCGTTCAACTCCTGGAACTTGAGTTTGGCAGCCTCGACATTTATTATCTCGCTTAATTCATGTATGGATAGCAGCAAGCCGGTATGAGATGACAGCAGGTCGGTCAGCCTTATATTCAATCCCTCCTGGTCGATTACCGTCTTCAGGAAGACAATTGGTTCGGAAATTCTATAGCATATAGAACTCTCAAGAATAAGGTTCTTTTTATCGGCGGTCAGATACTCTGAAGGTCTGGGCTCGAGCATGGTCAAGCGGCTGTCGATACGCCCGATATGGTTCAACGGAAACGGCAAGCGCAGGTAGAATCCGGGCTTGTCAAGTACGCGCACAGGTTTGCCAAAGCGGGTCACAACTGCCATCTCACCCTCGTAAACAACCGTTGTGAAAAATAAATAGAACAGGCTGAGAGCAGCGATGACGCAGAATAAAATTATTATCCTTCTGATTTTAGGTTTATTCATAAATATACCTTCCCTGGTTTGATGGAAATACACGTTTCCTGGCTTCTGAGGGTAGAATAATCAATTCCCGGTCAGCAAGGAGAGTCTCCAATTTTTCCCACCTCAGCCGGATCTGTGTAGCGTTCTGATATTTACTAAAATTTTGTTGCCGTAATTTAAAACTCAGAGTATTTGAATGGGCTTTCAAACTTTCTTCAAGGGCGTAAGCGCGCGCTTCAAGGAGCAGGGAACTGGCTTCACCCTTTGCCCTGGGTATGTGGTCATTGGCATATCCACTGGCGATGTGGATTATCTCGTCCTTCTCCTCCCGAGCTGATGAAACCGCCCGGTACTTTGGAACCACATAAATCGGAGGGTGTGTCTCGCGCATGTAAACCCTCGTTATTTCAACTCCCAATGGTAGAGCGCTCACCGCTGCCTTCATTTTTTGAGTTAGCTGCTCCTGAATATCGAGACGGCTGCTGGTTAATATGCTGTCCAGGTGATACATTCCGAGTAACTTGTGACTATGGTGGCACAACAAGCTTCGAATTATCTCCTCCGGTTGAGCAGTATTGAGAGCAAATTTTATAGGGTCTTTTATCATGTAGTAGCATAGGAAATTGCCATCCAGCAGGTTCTCATCGCCAGTGAGAGTTATCGCTTCTGTAGTAATCTTCTGATACCTGCCACTTATATGTGTGGATTCCCATAAATAGGCTTCTGGTTCTTCCACATTCGTGTCCAGGCTTGTACGGAAACCTACTTCCAGGCGGTGCTCCATTCCCGTGTTGATCTTCAGTACTCCGCCAAACGGTTCCGGGAAATGGATATGCAGTCCCGGCTGCCTCACCGCTATTACGCGCCCTAACAGCAATTCGATCCCGCTCTGGTGAGGCTCAAGAGTATATAACCCGGTGCCAAGGTATAATACGAGTATTATACATAAAACCACCCAGATAAGCCTGGGAAAATGCAGCTTCAGCCAGTTCTCGTTAAAAATCGCCAGCTTGCTCAGGAAGTTCACAGCGGAAGTATATTGTTTTGCGATCCACTTCCCTATCGCTGCGAAAAAAACGCTAAGTTTCAGTGGGGCTAAATAAGGCTTGAGTTCTGCGCCAATCAATACAAACTGCTTTTTCAACCACGCCCTGAATTTTTGGGGAGTGATCCTGATCCATACAAAACTTATACCCTGGTAGATTAACTTCAGAATTGAAACGAATAGACCGAAAGACCGTATGAAAAGCATTATACCGATGCGCAGGACAGCCAACCCGATAATGAACGAGGTGAACTTTTCGATGTTGAGACCGAAGTAAAGCAGGAAAATAGTCACCCAGGCACCTAAAGAGGTCAGGAAATCCGCGAAAGTATGTATCCCCTCAGCTTCAAAAGCAACTGAATCATGTTTTTTCCCGATATTCCGCTTGTAATTTGACATCAGGAAAGTCACTATAATGGTTATCACTATTCCAACCAACGCTACTATTAAGGGGAACCCGGTCTGTATAATTCTCTCGCCACTGCTTTGAAAGATGAATTTGAAGATCACCCTGTAGCTTGCCCAAATAAGCGCGAAGGATATTATCAAAGCTGCAATTCTCTCAGCCTGCTTTGCAATCACGTTTTTGGAAAAACGGCTGTTAATAACTATGGAGAGCAAAACCATCAGACTTATGCCCAAATCCCCCATCGAGTGAATGGAATCTGCCAATATTACTTCGCTTCCGGTGAACCGCGACAGGATGTATTTGAGTGCTATTAAAAAGATATCCGCAATTATAGCAAATACCGAAGCTTTAACCAGCGCTTTAAGTCTGCTGTCATTATTATCAGGATTCTCCCCTCTCACTTTTCGAGCGGATTTGATGGGTTTTTTACCCTGGTTTTCCGAATCTTTATTAGGTTTTATCGGCATATTTTTCTATGAGTTCTCAGGATTAATATTATATTATTCAAGTTATATGAAAAATTGTGATACGCAAATACAAAAAATGAAGTTAACCAATTTTTAACTTTTCAATACAGAATATCTTATTATTTTTCATTTCAATGAATTAATATTGATAACGAAATCGTTAACCAAAAGGAAGGAAAAATGAGAATAAAAGCTTATGTGATACTTGGGATTATCCCATTAATGTTATTGACAAGCTGTGATAAACGTAAGAGGGAAAAGCTAAGGGAAAAGCTCGACGCGGAATTTGAGGCTCAAACCGAGGAGTTGACCAAGCGCGCGAAAAGCCTTCAAACCCTTCTTGATGAACTCATCGTTGAGCACGAAGAACTGGACCAAATGCACATGAAACTGGACATTAAGCTTGCCGGAAAGGGACTCTCGGAAGAGGATAAAGCCAAACAGAAACAGCATGATAAGTGGGATGAAGAGCATATCCAGGTCATTCAGAAGTGCAGGGAATTGCTTTCGGAATTTGATAAGCGGAAGGCTGAACATGAGGAGATGGAGGAGCATCATGGCGAGGTCCCCCTGGTTCAGATCGAGGAGGAGCATGAGGAGTTCGAAGAGAACCTCAAGCAGTTCAATGACAGGTTTTCAGAGATGGTGACCCAGTTGAAGACGTGCAAGAGCCAGATGGAGACCATTTTCAAGGAACACGAAAAGCTTGAAGAGGAATATATTGGGGATTAGGATTGACGGCTCCGCGCATCATATATCCAGCGTAATCAGGGTTAAGTGGCTGATAGACCAAAAGAAACCGCTGATTAACGCAAATCCGCGCAACAAAGAATAAATTTTAGGGGAAAATCTCCGTTTCAAGTGATAGGGGAATAATCATTCGTCATTATTCATTCGTCATTGTTTATCACCACCCGCAGCCATACACCCCGTCTTCACCCCTGATCCTGACTCTAATGTCGCTCTCCTCGAAATCGCATTCGCCGTAGTCAGCCCCCATGTCCCAGGTGATTCGCTTCTCCTCGGAGGCTGAAGGTAACACCCAACCGGTATCAGAGGGGGTAATGAACGTAACTGGTAACACATCCCAGGTAAATCCGCCATCATTCGAAACTTGAAGTTCGACATACATCGAATCGCCATCGATGTCGTCGGCGAAGTAGTAAATATCCACCAGTCTCGAACCGTCCGTTCTCTGGTAGAACCTCACGTCCGTGATCTCCGGGGCAGTGTTGTCGCGGCAGACATAGAAAGACCAGGAGGCATTACCAACGTTTGGCGGACACGAACAGAACGGATGCTGGGGAATAGCGTCGATCGTCCGCGCGTAAACGTACACGCTTTCACCCGGGCTAAAAGTAACCTCCACGGAATCCCCCAGGAAGAACAACGTCTCCGGAACGCCATCATTCCAGATTATCAACTCCATAGTTGTACTATCATCGAGGACACCTGCTCCATTATCAAAAAAGTTGACAAAAACCGAAATTACTGTATCAAAATTCCAGCTTCCAGGTACAGGGAACATATCTTCCGGGGCTGCGTATGGCGCAGAATTATCACTGATGAACGAGCATTCGACAGGGACTCCCAGGGGAATCGAACACCCGTAGATATTATAAACCGAATCCAAAGTCAAAACAACAGAATCACCATCAAAATGATTGTATGAAACCTCAACCAGTGTGTCCGAAAAGAAGGTGAGATAGGGTGAAGGTTCGGAAATATATATCGTATCAGCACCCCCTCTTAAATGGTTTATTATCAACGTAAAGTATGTTCTCATTGTATCAATGCCTGCTCCCGAGGAATCGTATAAGCTTAGAATAAAGGATTGTGGTAAGCAGGAAGTATAAACCCCGCACGGGTCTGGGCAGATGATCGAAACTTCCACCGGCGTGGCTGCATCAACGATAACAAATGAACAGCTTTCATTGTACCCGGGATTCCCAAAACTGTCCACTACAGAAACACTAAAAACGACATCAGTCAGGAACGTATCGGGTACCGGTGACCAGAGGTACGTGGAATCATTGGTAGTAACAGCAAGTAAATCGAAGGTTGAGCCGCCATCGTAGGAAATGAAAAGGGAGCATGGAGTGTATGGAAACACGAATTCGTCGATAACCTCCCATAGAAAACTATAGTCGATCCCTCCGCACAAGTAGTCGCCGCATATAGCTGGATCGATGACTATAACCGGGTCTCTGGAGTCGAGGCATCCCCTGCTGGAGTAGGTACTTACTTCCAGTTCGTGAGTGCCCAATCTATAAACAGTACCGCCATGTATGCTGTTTTCCACATACCAGAAGTAGCGCCCATCATAGGCGAGCCCTTCGGGACCGGAAGTACTGCTCATTGGCGCGTATGTCGAATCGACGACTATCCCCAGCGCGGTATCTACTTTAAAGATCCTGTACCCGAGCTGATTCCTGACCAGCCAGAGGTAACCTTCTCCGAAAGCGGCGCCGTCTGAGTTACGCCCACTTACGAAAACAGTATCCCCACCGGCGGTAGTGTCGGCGTTATACAAGAAAGTTGCATTCAATGTATGCGGATCGACCTTGTAACACGAGCCTACAGAGCTGACCGCCCAGAGGTTCACTCCGTCCGACGTCAATCCCTGTCCCGTGTAGCTTCCCGGGAATATCGTTGCTGAGGTATCGACCATAAAACCCGTAGCTGTGTCAATTTTAAAGATCTTTGCCCTGACATCCGGCACGAACATTCCGAAACTGAACAAATATAGGGTGTCATTGATCCATGCCATATCTTCCATGTGCCCGTATGGGAAGGTCGGATAATAGAACGAGTCGAGCTTAGCATAGGAATGGGGGTCGATCCTGAATATTTTATCGACGGAAGACGGCGGAGGGAGTCCAGGACTCTGGTTGACCCATAATGCGGTGCCGTCGAATGTGATCCCTCTTGCTTCGGCGAGGAGAAAGGAATCCAGCACGACGAGGGTTTCCCGCAAGCCCGTCATGGCGGTGATT
The DNA here is from genome assembly GCA_016935765.1 of bacterium. Lineage (GTDB taxonomy): Bacteria > UBP14 > UBA6098 > JAFGQG01 > JAFGQG01 > JAFGQG01. The sequence goes on along the minus strand of JAFGQG010000175.1, from coordinate 40,298 downwards.
TCGACTATGAAGTTGCAGCTTTCGACTCCGGGGAGGTCTTCTCCGAGGTCCCAGACGAAGCAATGGGTGCCGGGCATCACCCCCGACCCAAGGTTCGGCGGTGTCCCGATCGTGTCGTACACCGTGCTGACCGGTACCGTCCACGTTCCGCCACCGTCCGATGAGATTGCAACGGATATAGCCGCGGAATCGCCGTCATCGTCATTAAAATCATAACATATCGTTACCTGCTGTGAACCGTCTGTCGTCTGCCAGAAAACGACATTGCTGATCTCTGGCGGCGCGTCCACCATGAGCCGGACGCTATCGGTCGCAGAACACCCGAAATCATCGGTTACTGACATTGTGTATGTGGTATGTGTAACCGGGAAGGCACCGGGGTTTGCCACTGCTGGATTGGTCAGGTTGACAGGGGGTGTCCATGAAATGTGGTATGGAGGCGTACCCCCGGTAATCGCGGGACTCCCGCCTATCGTAACGGTATCTCCGCGAAACATCCACCTGTCCGGACCTGCATCCACGATAAATTCGGGGTCTGCGGCGACTGTCAAATAAACGGTATCGGCGCATGTATCCGGCGCAGGCAACCACCCCCGTACAGTGATGACGAAATCCCCACCAGACTCATAAACGTGACCCCTGGTGAATTCCCAGGGCGGGTTCAAGAGAAAATTCCTCGTAGTATCACCATCACCCCAGAGAATAAGAAATAGAAACGGGGGAGCGTGACTATGGATATCAATACTGACATCTACCCAAAGCGTCTCTCCAAAACAAACAGAATCCGTTGAGTTGGCAAATAACTCAAGTTCACACGATAACGGCGCTGAGTAAACACCTGAGCAAAAGCCATAAATAACAACGAATAAAATTACTGGTATTAAACAAACGGTTTTTTTATGTTCCATATATAATTATCTTTCTAACTCAATGAAGTTTTATACATAAAAAAGAATTTAAATCATTTTGATATTTAAGCAAATGGTTTTTTCCAAAAATTAAATAACTTGACTCGATTATTTTTAATTATAAATTTAATTTTTTTGTAATAATAAAAACATAAAGGAGAAGACCAATGAGCCGCAAAAATCTTAATACTTTAATTGTCTGTACATTGATTCTATCAATCGTTTTTATTTCTAATATTTTAACCGCATACACTTATCAAGCTGACCGGAACCATATAGCCAAAGATTTTACCTCGAGATACGGAAGTGACTGGCGGTTCACCTGGAACGACGATACAGGTTTGCCCCACAGAATAATGGGGGAAGGCATATATGTCGGGAAAATCAGTACTCCTTCTCAGGCGGAAAACGTGTGCCGCGGTTTTATCCTGACCAATCCCACTCTATTCCCTGTCGATATAAGCGATTTGAATTTAGCTTGCTCAAAGGAAAGGGCAGGAACATGGTACGTTATATTCGATCAGAAATTCAACGGGATTCCTGTGCATGATGCGAGAATCCACTTCAGGATAAAACATGATCATATAATCCTGATCGGTTCTGACATCCACCCGAATATCGACATCGACACCAACCCGACACTCTCATTCCGGGAAGCGGCGGAAATAGCGCAGGCGACAGAAGATTTCAAGGAATATGAAAGTGAATTAGTGGTCTTCCCTAAGGACGGCTACCATCTCGCGTGGTGGCTCAGGACAGTCAATCCCTACCCACTCACAAAATTCAATTTCTATATAGATGCGCATGACGGTGAGTTACTCCTGAAATACGACGACATCAGGTACGAATTCGGCGGTTATGTTATGGGAGAGAAACTCTACGAATACCCAACTGATGATTTGGAACTCGTTCCTTTTCCTTACGTTTTTGTGGAAACTGAGGAAGGAGTCAATGATACCGCTAACGAATTTGGAGTCTTTATCGTTCCTTTTGATGCGCCAAGTTACGGAGTGGGAACCTGGATCAACCTGAGGGGGTTGTACGCGGACGTTGTTCCGGTAGGCACATCCCGCGCCATGTGGGGTGAATTCTGCAGGAATGATTCATTATATTATATTAATTTCACCGCGGCGGAGACAGAGACCGCTGAAGTGAACGTTTACTATCATACAAACCTGGTACACGACTGGTACAAGGCGATCGATCCCGATTTCGACGCTCTCGATTATCCCATGCCGGTCGTGGTTAACGACACAGTATCACCTACCCCGGACAACGCCTTCTGGGATGGCACCGGAATGCACTTCGGAGCTGGAAACAGCTGCAACAACTTCGGGCATTTCTCCGATGTAGTTTACCACGAATACACCCACGGAGTTACTCATTTCATATATCCCATGGGAGGATTGGAGTACACGGGGCAATCAGGCGCAATGGATGAAGCATTCTCAGACTATTTCGCCTGCACTATCCTTGACGATTGCGAACACGGAGAGGATGTGTGTTCAGTAAATCCGTTCAGGAACCTCGATAACGTTTTAAGATACCCGGATAACTGGGTTGGAGAAGTCCATGCCGACGGGGCTATCATAAGCGGGGCTTTCTGGGACATGAGAGAATTGTTCGGACGCAATTATACTGACTCACTGGTACACTTCGCAAGGTACGGCTGGGCAGAGAACTTCGAGGATTTTCTAATCGAAGTGCTGGTCGTCGATGACGATGATGGCAACCTTGCTAACGGTTCTCCGCATTTCTGGGAAATATACGACGCATTCCAGGCGCACGGAATTGGTGAATTCAGGGTGGAGATATCACACGAAGGAAGACCGGATACCGAAGACACTGAAAGCCCGTACCCCATCTCCGCAAAGATCGTATCTACAATACCCCTGGAAGAAGATTCGACTCTCATATATTACTCCATTGGGGGATTGTTTTCTTCAACTCCACTCACTTCTACAGGGGATTTTTATGATTATACAGGGGAAATACCCCCGCAATCAGAGGGTACCACAGTATATTATTACATTTTCGCGATGGACACATTCGGCAATTACGCTCGATTACCCGAGGAAGCCCCTGATATGGCATTCTCTTTCTATGTCGGTCAGGACACAATTCACCCTTACATGGAACATTCCCCCTTGGAAGACCAGGCACTGGAATTACATCCTTACTTTGTCAAGGCAAAAGCAAAGGACAACCTCGGTATCGATAATTTAATCCTTATCTATCAGCACAATGACGATCCTCTAGATACCCTGGAAATGGAGGGGGACACGCTGGACGGATACCACGCCTACATGGAAACTCCAACTGTAGCTGTCGGGGACAGTTTTAAGTATAAGTTGCTCGCTGTCGACGCCGCGCTGGCACACAATGTAACAACCTTTCCCGAAGAAGGTTTTCATAAGTTCAAGGTGGTGAAAAGCATTTTCTTTGACTTCGAGGAGGGTGAAAGCGATTTCATTTCCACTGACGATTGGCAGTGGGGAACCCCTACCGAAACCGGTCCTGAAACCGCGTTCTCTGGTGAAAAATGCTGGGGAACAAATATCGGCGGCAACCACTCAGATAACAGCAATTCTGAATTGGTTACCCCTCCATTAGACCTGTCTGACTTCTCCTGCGCTACCCTGGAATTCTACCACTTCTACCAAACCGAAACTACGTTCGACGGCGGAAACGTCAAAATATCAACCGATGATGGATATACCTGGAACTTGATATATCCAATTCAAGGATACCCAATGTTCAGGATCCGCGCTCTCGATGAGGAAGGCTTCTCAGGATTCATCACGAATTGGGAAAGGGTACAGGTTGACCTGCTTCCATACGTCGGTTCAACGGTAAAATTCAAATTTCATTTCATGTCCGATGAATATTCGACACGACCAGGTTGGTATATCGATGACGTCGGTGTCCTTGAAAAACAAATTCTGCTGCCGCCAACCAGCGTGAGAGCTACCAGTGGATACGACTCCCGAATCATGATAAATTGGAAAGCTCCAAGCCTCGCCACAGCCAGGTACAGAAGCCTTGCCCCCGAATCCTTCACCGGTTATAACGTGTATCGCACAACTGTTCCAGGTGAGTATGGAGACGCACCTATAAACCTGACAGCTATTACCGATACCTCATATATCGATTTAACCGCTGTGAACGAGGTAGAATACTACTATATTGTGAAATCTGTTTACACTGAAGGGGAAAGTAAACCTTCAAACGAGACTATGGCTATGGCTTTCAATGCCGATATCGGGGTAACTCCCGATTCATTCCATATCACTATGCCGCAGCGAACCGAACTCGATACCTTCCTGACAATCAGCAACCTGGGTTCCGGCTACCTTGAATATAACATCTTCGAGGAGGTAACTCCTCCCGAAGAATCTCCCTTCAGAAAGATCAGCCATGAGACCGATCTCGCCTCGCCAATGATCCCGCCTGGCGGAGAATGGCGGCTTCTTGCAACCGACCCTGACGAAGAGGGCGTTGAATTGAACCTTGCCGCTCTTTATGCTCAACACGCATCAAACTTCCTGTACTTCCTGGTCACCGCGCATAATCCAATGGGGGATCCGACCTCCGACTTCGTACTCGCTTTCGCTCTTGATACCGATTGCGATCCATCTACCGGGGACGGCTCTATACCGGGGATGGGTATTGAATTCATGGTAGCGATAGGGGCGTTACCTATGGGCTGGGAAGGGCAGGTGCTGGAATACGCGCCCGAAAGTCCCTACGGATGGATGCCGACTGGAGAACCGCACTGGTACTTCTTCCCTGAAGATGGCGACTCTGTCGGGTGCGGTATCACATTCTCCGTGATCGATAACCCCGAAGCATTCACGATAGCTGTATTCACGGTCAGAGACCTAATGTCGATGCCATACCCTGAAGATATACTCCCCGATGACGGCTCTATTTTCTATTCCGCTATAGAAGCTGCCTGGATAACCGAAAGCCCTGTTCAAGGTGTTGTTTATACTACATCCCCACAGGATATCACCCTTAGCCTGAATTCCGGCTCCCTCCCTCCTGCAGATTATCAAACATGGCTAAAAATTGTTACAAACGACTGGGATGCACCGCTGGTCTACGTTCCAGTTACTCTTACCGTCATAGATGCGGGAATTGATGAGCCTGCCGAAAAACCACTCACCTATTCTTTAGGAATCCCATACCCGAATCCGTCCAATATAAGTACTTATATAGAATATTCAATTCCTGAAAAAACTCCTGTTAAAATGGAAATCTATAATATTCTTGGTAAGAAAATTGTAACATTACTAGATGATGTTGTGACACCAGGAAAACATAAAACTTTGTGGGATGGTATCGACCAGAACGGCAAAGAAATACCCAGCGGTATTTACTTCTATCGCTTTGAAACTCAAAAGTTTAAAAAGTTCAGAAAAGTGCTCATATTGAAATAACTTTGAACCTTTTTAATGGTTTTTTTCTGAATTATCGGGATTATTCCCAAAAACTTGTTGCGCTGTTATTACTATTATCATATTTTATTTATTATTATGAATAAGTTAAATTTAAGATAGTTGAGGAGGATTAAAATATGATAATTTGGGCTTTAGTTCTGGTGATTATTAACTATATCCTTTTACTCGGAATCCTCTGGCAATTCCCAAACGAATTATATTATTGGAATACCTTAGTTTCTATGCTGATAGCCCTTGGTATGTTTTACAGAATTAGAACCAAAACCAAAGAAGGCTTGTTAGAGAAATACCAGATAAAATTGGACCAGGTTACCAAAGAACTGGAGGATCTTAAAGCAAGACTTAAAAAAGAAGAATGACCTTGAAGTTTCTTTCCATAGCTAATCTTATAATTCTTATCTGTTTGGTTTTCACGCCTACAATTCTTTTTTGTTCACCAATATTTGGTTCAGCCACAAGCTTGCTGGCTAAAGGTGAATTCATGATTGAAAACCATGTTTATTATTTTCCTTATGACCAATACTGGTGGAACGAGAAATGGGTCGATTTCCCCCAGGATTCCGGATATACTTCAGGGAAGATATTATCGGAAATCTATTGGGGAGCCGCTCGGGAAGTCACTCTGAAATTGACTTTACCATTAATTTATGCGAAATTGGGCGACGAGGAAAATAAAGGGATAGGAGACGCGATTTTCTCTATTCTATACCAGCCGCTTCGAACCGAGGACGAAGAATCCGTTGGTGTAGTTCTCTGGGCAGGCGCCAGGTTACCCACCGGTGACTATGATCATTTCCCCCCTCTCGGCGACGGTTCCTACGATGTGGTATTCAGTATTTATTCGATGAGCGATTTCTACGGCGCTATAAACTACTCAACTGTCGGTCTCTGGCTGAACACCGACGATTACGAAGGGAATTCCATAGGGGAACAATACTTCTACAACTTCGCGCTTCAAATTCCCATTCTGAGGAATAAAAAACCGTTCGCGAATATAATGGGGGAACTGGATGGCTACTTCATAGATGGAGTGGATTTTAAAAAGGAGAATTTTCACCAGGCTTGCCTTGGTATCCAGTATGTGAACACAAAGAATCTCGTCATAGAAGCCGCTGTTTCCGCAACTATTTATAAAGTGATAGGATACCGGAACATCTATACGCCGGTTTTTGGAATATTGTTCTCTTTCTGATACCCCTATAAACAATTGACAGAACTATAAATTCATGATAAACAAAATCGGGATAACCCTTATCGCGCTGTTTGCATTTGGCACTTATTCGACCAACTACTCTCAAACCGAACGATATAGCATTCAATATATACAATATTACGATTACCTGAGAAAAGAAATAACAAAAAGGGATTATAAGTTTCACCCTTATCGCGCCGAAGCTGCCCTTGAACGCCAGGTTTACGGTTTCATTCCATATTGGGTGCATAGCTGGGGTTATACACCTCCAAGATGGGATTTGGTCTCTACGATTGCATATTTCGGAGTTGATGCAGACTCATCAGGCAGCTTGACCACACTTCACGGTTGGCCTGTTTGGGATTTGATAAATGATGCGCACGCCAACGGTGTTGAAGTCGATCTCGTCTGCTGCTTCTTCGACTGGGACGGCTCACAGGTGCACTACCTGCTGAACACTCCAACTGCCAGGAGAAACCTGATCACCAATTTAATCAACCAGGTTGAAGCAGGAAACGCTGACGGAATTAATATTGATTTCGAGCTTCCGGCTTTGGGAGACGCGACCCCACTTATGAATTTTATGTGTGAATTATCCGAGAGCCTGCAAGCCAGGATACCAGGGGCTAAACTATCTATCGATGTCCCGGCAGTTGACTGGCGCGGGACTTTTCTCCTGGATGACCTCGCTCCATGCTGCGATATCTTCTTCATCATGGGATACGATTACCACTGGTCTGCCGCGCCAACCACGGGACCGGTAGCCCCTCTCGATGATCCCGGTGAAACATACGACATTTCATATACCCTCGACCATTATACATCATTAGGTTCAGGAGTCAGGGAGAAGCTGATCCTGGGACTGCCGCTCTATGGCTTCGATTGGCTCTGCTCCGGGACATCCAGGGGAGCTTCCACCACCGGCAGCGGCGACGCTATATTCTACTATGAAGCCATCGCAGACACGTTCACCTACGGTCATTACTTCGACTGGAACGCCCCCGCGCCATGGTACCTTTACGGTTCTTACCACCAGGTATGGTACGATGACACCATGTCCCTTGGACCCAAGTACCAGTTCATACTTGACGAGAACTTACTCGGCGTTGGGTTCTGGGCGCTGGGGTACGACGATGGAAACACCGAGATCTGGGACCAGATAGAATCTTACTTCGCGACTGCCAGCACAGATACCGCGGAGACATTGATCATCGAGGACGAAGAGCCCGGTTTCTCCATCACGGGAAGCTGGAACCACAGCACTGAGTACGGAGGCTGGGATGGCGACTACTACTACACCTCCACAACTTTCCAGGGCGACTCTGCGTTTTTCAGACCGAACATCCCGGTCACCGATTACTGGGAGATTTACACCTGGTACGTGGAAGGATCGAACCGGGCGGTGAACGCCAAATACATCGTATCTTCCCCGGACACGCAGGATATATTCACAATCGATCAAACCGTAAATGGCAGCATATGGAACCTGCTTGGAACATATTTGCTCACTGAAGGGGCAGACAACTTTGTTGTAATTACTGATGTTGGCGCAGAGGAATCAAAAGTTGTAATTGCGGACGCGGTTATGTTCGTAAGGACTAGTGGGTTGGAGGTGGAAAATAAAAATTCTATAATACCTGACAAATTAGAGATTACATGTTATCCTAATCCATTCAACGCAATTGTACACATTAGAATTGCTGAAGTAAGAGCGTTACATGTGACGCTCCCACATTATAAAGCAACGTCTCCACAAATAGAAATTTATAATATAAATGGAAGATTGGTTTCTACTATTGAAGATGTTTCGATGACAGGCAGGGATGCCTATCCATACAGGGGTGAAGGGAACTGGACGCATCAACCCGTAAACGCTTCAACTCATCTACTTTCTTTTACCTGGCAACCTTTACCCTCAATCCCCTCCGGTGTCTACCTCATCCGAGCAAAGGTTAACCAGGAAGCCATATCAAAAAAAGTGATATACCTGAAGTGATTCCAACCATAGTAGGAATTGCTTGGGAGTACATTAAACTAGCTTGTTCATTCCCTTCGAATCACCAGTGAACTCCGATGTCATCCAGAGCGACAATATTAAACCAATTGATAAAACACTATCATCGTGCTTTAGTGTATATCGGACTTTTGTGTTTATTTTCGCGTGGGATCTTATTCCAAAGTTGATTCTTGCGTATCAATTGCTGATGTTTGAATAAGGTTCTTCACAAGGTTAGGGGAATAAAGTAAATTCCTGTTAAAGGATTCTATAATCTTCTTCAGATAAATCCCAATGTCAAGTTCTGAATGACAATGGTTGAGTTTGGGTGGAGAGTGCTTTTGTTTATTCCCTTCGAACTTACCAAGCACCTGATGTCATCCTAATCCCTTAATAAAATCCACGACCTCTTTCGCACCGTTTCTCTTAGAAATTTCATCTCTCACTTTCTGGGCGGACTCTTTATACAATGGATTTTTCATCAACTCTTTTAAGGCTCCACGAATATTATTTGCGGTTTTTTTCTTCACCGTTATTCCACAGTTTATTCTTGCTGCCTTTGTTGCTATCGCTGATTGCTCTATCCCCAACGGAAGCCCGAGTATCGGTCTGCCATAGGAGAGAGCATCCAGAACCGTGTTCAACCCGCAATTACAAATGGCATATTCACACGTTTGAAAAATCCGGGGCTGCGCGACGTAATCCTTAACGAACCCATAATTCTCCAATGCCCTCACCTGTTCTTCACCCAATTTATTCCCATGGGCAATAACCGGTGTTGAACCGAGTTCTACCGAGATTTCCGCGCACTTCTTCAAAAGGGCAAACCGGCTTCCCTGCAACGATCCTAATGTAATATAAACGTACGGCTTATTCGAGACTGGAAGTTCAGGAACCTCGTACGGGGATTTCGATCGAAACGGTCCGCAGTATCCCCACGACTTGTTCGTATCAACCAGCGGAAACTCAAGTGAAGGCACCTGCTGACAGAACGTAGCTAATTTAGAGGTCGCGAAAAAAAGTCCGTTTCCCGAGAGTTGTTCGATACCCCATAACTTTTCCCATTTCCTCAGCTTTCGGCTATCCCTTAATAAAATCCATCTGGTGATCTTATAGAATCCTCTGTTGATTTTAAGCTGTCGTTCTGAATCATCGTAATCCCAATCCATGAAAAAAGGCGGGAGCTTTTCATCCATGACCACTACCATCGAGTTGCAAATGGTTATGAAAGTAATGCCCAGATAGTCACACACCAATCCAACCGCCGGTTCGAGTTGGTCGCACAAAACAAGATCTACATTCTCTCTTTTAAGCAGATCTGGCAGGTATCCGCAGACAACATCGTTCCATTTTCGAGTGAATCTTCTCTGCCAGGTTCTGCCCATGCGTATTCCACGCCGCCTGGAAAGGAGGTTCGCAATTTTCGCCACCTTATTATATGGGAATTCCCTTTCCCCAATCACAATGTGCGGATATTTCTTTAAATACCTTGTTGCGTATTCCGTGACAATGAATACAACTTCGTAATCCTCCTTCAGCAGGTGATCTGCGATTGCAGTCATGGGGAAAATATGCCCCTGCATAGGAGGACACATTAAGCCAATTTTCTTAATTTTTGTCATTTGAAAATACTGTAAATACTTTTTAAAGGTATCGATATCCTTTTAAAATTAAAAGACTTTAATTAAATGCAATTCAATGCAAATATAATTATTCCTCATCCTGCTGTCAATTATTAGGTCTTATGTTAATAAAAATATAATCTATAGAATTAATTGAATTTTCATAAAGAAATTAATTGCAATTCCCGAATAGCCCTCCTATTTTGTTTATATAGTTAGAAATTCAAAATTAACAGAAGGATATATTATGAAAAAATTCCTGCTTTGTTTGTTTATAATCACATTTTTCGTCACCTCCATCCTGGCAGGGGTATCGATCATCCCTACCGATCCCTCACAGACCAACCTTCAGGCAGCATATAAATTTGTGATTGACAAATCAATAAATTCATGGCAAAAACAGGGGGATTTCGACCCAGCCATCGCATACCCGTATGGCGAAATCCCCATCCTCTGGTCTGCATCAACATACGCAGCTTCCTACGGTTCGTTCCTCTACCCGGAAGATATCACCGGAAGCTTCACATCCACATACGATGACGGCTTCGATATCTCATCACTCGATAAAGCATACTGCATAAACTACACCGGCAATCCCGGCATCGCTGTCTTTAAAAGCTCGCTAAATGATCCCTTCGAGCAAACGGTGAGCTGGGAATACTTCTACTTCCAGCAGTTCTTCGTAAACATCGCCGGGCTCGATATGGGCGATTACGTTAGAACCGTGAACGAAACCGGGCTTTCCTCCCTCCCCTCAAACGTCCGCCTGCTCATCATCCCCGCATTCGAATATTCATCACCACTCTCTGCCTATATAGACAGCATTGTAGCATTGTACCCTGGCATTGGTGACGCGCTCAGGGGATTCCTGGGAAGAGGCAACACCATCTACACGGAGGGTAACGCCGCGTATTTTCTCGAAGCGGTCGGGCTGATGCCCTCCGGCAGCGTGGACCTCATCGACGTGATCGACGGTCCCGACCTTGCGCTCGCCGGAATAGAATTCACACACCCCGATCACCCGATCTCCTTATCCAACTCCTGCTCACACCTGTACACCGTGATGGGACCCACCCTTACTGGTCTCGACCCTATTGCCACGTTCATCGGCACATCCAGCCCGTCCGACATCGGCAAGACCGCTATCGGGAAGCTGGAAGGAAGCGACGCTTACGGAGGTCGGATGATAGTATCATCTGGGATGCCGGCAGTTGCAACACTCATCCCCGTCGATGAACCCCAGTGGCAGATCCTCGCAAACGTAGTACTTTCAGCATTCAGCGAAAAGGTGATAGCGGTCAGAAGCATTTACACAGGGGTGGAGATCGAATCCACAGACGTGGCACCAATGGCGCTCCCAGTCGATGACTGCGATACATTCGAAGTCACCATAAGGCTGCGTAACCTCTGGAACACCCCAACTGCAGACCTCAACCATGTAGAAACAAAAAAAGCTTACTTCGATTATGTTAATACGATTGAAGGTCCGTCCCCTACCGTTTCCGGGAACGACATTTCTTTCGACATCACTTCACTGGGCGGCAACTCGGAACAGATAATTAAATACCAGCTTGCTACTCCGCCTGTGGGAGATGCCCGTGTGGACAACATTGATTCGTACCTCGATTATCAAACCGAAATGCGCGTTTCCTCCTGCAGACTGACCTTCACTGAACCAGCCACCTCCACGGAGAGGTGGACCTACCGCAACAGCCTCTGGTCGCTTTTTCTCTTTAACGCCCGAATCGAAGCGGACGCCGACCTCAACTGGAAGAACATTCTCGGTGAATACTTCCAGCCCTTTAAAGTTTTCATGATAATGGAGAACAAGGAGCGCACGGAAGCCCGGTACACAAAGTATGTGCAGTACATTCCACTTGACGTGCCAATATACTGGGTAGCTCCGGCAACGATACCCATAATTCGCACACCCGGCGGCGAATTCGTTGATCTCCTACGTGGCTCTCTCGACCTTGGCAGTATCCTCTACGACATGGACAATGATAGCGATCCCGACGCCTGGCTGGACCTCGGCACATTTCACCCATACCCTGATTCCATTGTTCTCGAGGAGATCTACTGGCTGAATCCCTGGTCAGGGCTTTATGAGGACATCGATAAGGACGGCTTCCGCGCAGAGGATACCGACTCCGATGGCGTTGTGGACGTTGAAGAACCCGGCGATAAGATACGCGCGTACCGAACCGTTTGGAACATCGGGACGGTCCCCGGTTACAACTTTTTCGATCCGTACACCTCCTGGGAACTCTGGATAGATCCCCCGCCACTCGTACAGATGGCAGTTGGCGCTGCGATCACTGAAGGCACCGGCTATATCGGTACCGAAACCATCGGCGACACTCTCCTCGGAAATCCCATTTACTTCTACGATGGCTGGGAAAACTGGATGGAAAAAGACTCCATCACCGGCGAAGTGGTTCTCAAGCGGCTTGTCCTCCAATCCATCGAAAGCTACGAAGGCTTCGCGTTCGTGGACTCGGATTACGTGCTTAGTGAAGCCTACGATACCGACCTCGGCTGGGTACCTTATCCGCGTAGAGAGTATATCGCGGTGATGAACCTCGGCGGCGAAGAGCCGACCATGACCCGACCGACTCCCGAATCCTCGCTGTACTCCAACATCTTTTATGAAACCATCTGGGAGAAGGAAAAGGTAACCCCGATTCGAACAACCTACACTTACTATACACCTTTACCAAACCCACTTCAGTTCGAATATTTATCCAAGACTTTTAAAATTATCGACCCGGCAACCCGGGAGGAACTGCTCTATCTCCCCGGTAACGGCGAGGCGAAATTAAGCTTCCAGATAACCGCGTCCACGGAATATTCATTCTACTGGATCGCCAACGTTGGCAAGGATTTCGGCACTTACGGCTACGTGGATGGCGAATGGCGGCAGCTCTCCACCACCCGTGACGGTATCGGTGACGGTGTGTTCGGATACATCATCGAGAACATACCCAAAGGGCTCGGTGGCTACGAAGTAACACTCCCCACGCTCGGTGACAGCGCTTATGACATCGCTACTATCTGCCCGGATTTCAGCCCGTTCGTTTTCGATGATACCACAGTGGGTACCGGGATCGAAATATGGGAACGCCCGTTCTACTACTCGGTTTACATCCCGCAAATACTCATTCCACCAGCGTTCGACGACGACAACTTCGATGGCGTCGATGATTGGCTGGACGACATCGGAGACCGCTTCGTGAACACCACCGGTTACATCCATGATTTATGGCCTCCACGAAACGGCGAGTACGCGGAGTCACTCTATGCGATCGACCCATGGGAACTCGTGGAAATAGAAGGCGACCTCTCGGTCGCGCACGAAGGCTGGTGTCCAGGCGGGGATGGGACCTACGGCGACGACCTCCCTGAAAAACTCGGTGAGGTTAAATTTACGATAAACACGCAATTCACCGGGCGCGGGAGAGAAGGGCTTTTAAAAATTAACGACGGCGCGTGGCTTGTGAACGAAGAGATATTCGGAGGGTCGCCATGGGTGCAGTTCTCCCACGCTCAATCAGCATACTCTATTGCTAACAACGTTCGGCTTTACCGCAAACCCGACCCAACGATCGTTTCGCTCTTTCCAGACACAGTAATGATGAAGTACCTCGTTTACGATTGGGGTTCATACTATGGAGGGCGCTGGACAGAGCCTCATGAATTCGACGTCATGTTCGATCCCTGGGTGCAGTCATTCGGGTATGATGACGTGGTCATATCGAGCTACGTGGGGGGGCGGGAGCCCCTGAGCTTGTTCGAGCCGGACATCGTCACCGGCGCGCGTATCGACCCCGCTTTTGACATAGCCACCGTGACCATTCTCCCATGGGCGGCAGGTGACAGCGTTCTCGAAGCCGCCGGCTATCCCAGAACCGAGAACGGCGCGTTCCTCCAGGTAGTCATCGAAGTGGACAACGCCTCGAACAAGCACTGGTACAATACCACGATTCGACCAGATTTGAGTGGTTTAGGCTCAACTCACACGGTGCTCTGGTACTCCTGCTATCCGCGTCCACTTGTACCAGCCCACGTAGATCCGGCTACCGGCGAAGTCATCTACGAAGGCGATGATCCGCGCACTTTCCACGCCGGCTGGAGATTCAACCCCTCCGCTGAGGAGGTATGGCTGCGTATCGGAGACGCTGACGGCAGCGCTATGATCCCCGAGATACAGGCTTCCCGCCGAGGCTACTTCGTGTTCCACTTCCTCGTCGATCCAACCCTCGAAGAAGAAAAGGTATACGACATAAACTTCACCATCTCTGGCGAAGAGCGTGAGTACTTCGAAAGCAGCGCTACCCCCTTCGGACCATTTGCGGTCCCTGACTGCAAATTCGCAATCGTTGACCGGGACGGCAGCGGTATCATTGAAGATGACCCTCGCTTCGTCATCGGGCAGGCGCAGTTAACCCAATTCCGAACCAAGCTGCGTTCCTATATCGAGATCGGCTCTCCTTCTACCGAAGTTAGATGGTCGGATTCCGAACCGACATTCGCAAATTTCGAAACACTACCCAGCGTATCCGCAATGGTCGATCCGTCCAACTGGCTAACTATCAACAGTTTACCGTACTCCGGCGCGTTCCCGTTCAACGAAGACCATACATCCTTCTGGATCGGCGCGAAAGGCCAGATTACTCTCGACGCGGGTGGAGATGACATCCCCCTCGATTCCGCGACCGCTGTCGATTACCTGAACTTCCAGGGCTCCCCTAAAACGACCACGACCTCCCCGATGTACATTGCAGCTCGCGGTCCCAAATTCTGGCTGGATAAATTCATAAGCGAGGTGAACGGAGAAGCAGTTGAAGAACGGGGTCACTACATACTCGATGAGGGCGAGAATAGGATAACGGCAATTCTGCAGCTCAAGAACAGGGGCAACGATATCGGCTTCGACCCGGAACTCTCCGTAGTCATCGGGCAGGAGGTAGTTCTCGACAGCGTCAACTCGGAGTACGCGATAAGCCCATTGATAGGCGACACCCTGTTGAATATCACTGCCATCAATCCGGTACCCCCTGGAGAAGTGAGAAATATACCATTGCATCTCAGTGTTGCAAAAGTTGAAGGAATCGATGTCATCGATCTGCTGTATGCTTATGTCGCAAGATATGCTTACTACAGGGTGGTTGCGGGAGACACGACCTTCAGAATAGGAGAGGCGTTCCATTCGGATACATTGCGCTACTCCCTGGACCTGAGCATATATAGCGACGATATTAGCCTCTCCAATTCAAACCCGGCGCAGGGAGAGGAAATTGACATCAATGCCACGGTCCACCACTTCGGGCAAGCGCCTGCAAAGGATGTGCTGGTCCGGTTCTACGAGAACGACCTCCAGATCGGGGATGACCAGGTCATCGAAGAACTGAACGAGGTGGATAGCGTCTCGACCGTATCCGTACCATTCACAATTACTTCGTATTACCACAGGATAAACGTACTGGTTGATCCCGAGGGTATATTCGGAGAGTCCAATGAGAGCAACAACACCGCGCAGTACGACATAATCGGCAAGGGTGGGGATCCCATCCAGGATGTTGTGAACTGGCCCAACCCGTTCGAGGACAGGACGGAGTTCGTATATTTCTTGACAGTTCCCGTAACTGATGTTACAATAAAGATCTATACAGAGAGCGGGAGGTTTATCAAGCAGATCAAACACGCATCCGGGAATATTGGATTCAACTACGAACCCTGGGATGGACGGGATGATGATGGCGACCATATCGCGAATGGAACATATATTTACAAGATAATCGTGAAGAGCAGCGGGAAGACGCATGAAGTGCAGGAACGGGCAGTGAAGATGAAGTAAACAGGGCTGAATTGAATGCAGAATAACGATTAGCGATTAGTGATTTGAGAAGTGAAAGAAAAAACCACAGAACCATGGAGTCACAGAGAAAAATAATGAAAAAAAATATAGCGGTATTGTTAAAACCAAGGTTTCTTAAGTTCAAACACCGGGTAGGTTGGAGTTCTCCGCTCCAACCCATAATCATTCAATTTACTAATATGAATAGTTAAATAAAATGACAGCATTTTAATATGTATTTTTTTTCTTGACTATGCATAAATTTTTTATATATTATGCATAGATTTAAACGAGGTAAAAATGAGAACAACTTTAGATATCCCTGAAGATTTGATTGAAGAAGCGATGAAGATAACCCGGTCAAAAACAAAAACAGAGTTGATTAAAAACGCTTTGAAAAATATCATTCAAAAAAACAAGATCAAATTGTTAAAGAATTACAAAGGTAAAATCGACCTGCAGATTAACTTGAATGTATTGAGGGATAGGAATGAAAATTCTGATCGATAGTTCTGTATGGATCGATTACTTTAGAAGTGGTGAAAAATCAGCTAAATTGGACCAGTTGATCGATCAAAACCTCGTATATACAAATGATCTAATTTTAGCTGAATTGATTCCATTTTTGAAGGTAAAAAAACAATACGCTGTTATAAAGTTACTGCACATTTTAGGTATTATTCCACTCGAAATCAAATGGCATAACATCATCAAATTTCAGACTATTTGTCTTCAAAATGGAATCAATAACGTGGGGATACCTGATTTGATCGTATTGGACAATGTTATTCAAAATAATTTAATCCTATTCACATTTGATAAACATTTCAACTTGATCAATAAACACATCAATTTTAAAATTATTAATGGATAGGAAGACTTCGAATATCTTTATTAAGGAAGAAAGGATAGAAATCTTCATTGTTTTAAAAAAAGAAAAACCTATAAAACTTTGATGCATTTTAATTAAACATCTTAACAAATTCCATCTTGAGAAGGTTCACCCGCAGGCCAGGAAGTGTAAAGATGTTATTCACAATCTAACGTCAGTTATGTAAATTTACTAATAAACTAAAATACTTTAGACTAAATATTTTTAGTGGTTCATGATTACTTTAAAAATACGCAACGGCAATAACAAGGACCAGGTATGGATCCGGAAAATTTTCCGTGAGTACTGGGGCTCCGAAGTGATAGTCACCCGGGGTAAAGCCCACCAGGCAGACCAGCTTCAGGCTGTAATAGCCGAGATAAATGGAAAACCCGTGGGATTGCTGACATACCGCATCGAAAACCGGGAATGCGAGATAACTTCCCTGAATTCTCTCTGGGAGAAGCACGGCATCGGGACCGCCCTTATGAAGGCTGCGTACCACATCGCTGTTACTGCCGGCTGTAAAAGACTCTGGCTGATAACCACTAACGACAACACCCCCGCTATGGAATTTTACGAACACCGGGGTTATAAAAAAACAGCGGTACATAAAAATGCTATAGAAATATCCCGTAAATTAAAGCCCGAGATCCCCAAGTTCGGAGTCAACAGGGTGCCCATTAAAGATGAGATTGAATATGAAATGGTATTATGATTTACCATTAATTATATCATCATTATTATATTTTGTCAATCGTTTCATCAAATAACTTGGCAAGTTTTTTTCATAAATCTTTATCCCTGAGAGATAAATAAGTTGGAACTTTTTTATTCCTGAGAAATAAACAAATGCAAAGAATTGATTTACTTGAGATAGATATTTAAATGTGAAAAAGAATTCTCTTCTATTCCATCCCTAAAGGGATTAGTATTATTGGGGGTTTAGAATCCTATAAATATGGCGTTCCTAACGGAACTAAAGAGCATAGTGCTGTTATTTGTAAATGATTAATCGACCGTCCTTGACCTACCAGGAATAAGCTCCATCCTTTCATTTCTATTAAGCACCTCTGCTCTATACTTCTCTTCATTACTCATACCGGTAATAAGCTGCTTACAGCATTCGCAATCAGTAGCAACCTCACAATCAGGATGGTCATCTATAAAATCGCAGACATGGCTGCAAGTGACTGAGTTTAAATCATTGCAATATAGATGTAAACGTCTAAGCATCTGAATTTCCCATATAGGATTAAGGTTTATTGAAGTCAATTCATTGATTGAAAGGTCTAGTTCTCCCAGGTTTTGGCAAGCTGAAAGCGGACTTAAGTTTACAGAAGTTAAATTGTTATCGTTAAGGAATAGCACTAACAGATTAGAGTGTGCAGCAAGTGGGCTTAAATTTACAGAATTTAATTCGTTCCAGTGAAGATCCCGTGATTGAATCATCACAGGATAACGCTATAATCGTTATCATTAATACAGAACACAATAAACATCCACCAAACTTCAATACTTTTACACTCATAATTCCCCCTTCTTTAGATCGCCTATTAAAATTCAATTTAATAAACTTAAATATAGCAAAATTGATGTACCCGGCAAGAAAATTCTTGCAATTTATCGTTCCATGCCTTAGATTGCATTTGTATTATTTCTTAATAATAATTGGAGAAAATATGGATAATATAACAAAAGAACTTCATAAATACATAGAGCAAAAAAAGGGTGTCTGTGGAGGCACACCAATTATCAAAAATACTCGAATAAGAGTTATTGATATCGTGATAGAGTATGAACTGCTGGGTTACACACCTTATGAAATCATAGAAGCCCATCCACAACTTAATCTTCAACAGATCCATGATGTTTTGTCTTACTATTACGAAAACCGAGAAGGTATCGATAATGAAATAGAAAACCGGCAGGAATATATTAGAGAAGCACAAAAAAAATTCAGATCAGTGATTCCAGAATGAAAAAGATAAA
Organism: bacterium; assembly: GCA_016935765.1. Taxonomy (GTDB): domain Bacteria; phylum UBP14; class UBA6098; order JAFGQG01; family JAFGQG01; genus JAFGQG01. The sequence continues at coordinate 21,397 of JAFGQG010000175.1, read as the reverse complement.
AATCCACGCTGATGAAAACGTTAATTATAAGATAGTGATGGGATTAAGAAGACGGGGGGTTGAAATTACTACAGTACAAGAGTTGAATAAATCAAATGAGGATGATGAGAGCCTTTTAGAATTTGCATCAGCAAATGATGCAGTTTTCTTTACTCATGATGATGACCTTGTAAGAATAGCAACAGAATGGGGATTACAAGGTAAAGAATACCAAGGAATCATTTTTGTTCACCAGCAAAAACTCTCAATAGGCGAGATAATTCGTAGAATAAAACTTTTGGTTGAAACAGTATCAGTTGAATAAATGAGAAATCATGTTGAATTTCTTTAGATTAGCTAAGTTTTTAATAATATTTCGTCCCTAAAGGGTGCTTCTGGTATATTTTGGATTTAAAATGCTATAAGTATTCCGTTTGTAACGGAACTAAAAACTACTTCATTTTATAATTAATTTTGGGATTAATCAACTCTATCTGACAAATCATGAAATTGTTCCATAATCCGCATCAATCTTTTTTCTCTGTTGCTCATTCTTTCATTAACCTGTATCATGCTCTTTCCGTAACAATCGCAATCGGTCCAAACATCACAATCCGGATGGCTGTCAATAAAATTGCAGACGTGATTACATGAAGTTGAACCAAGATCATTAAAATCGATAGAAAAGTATCTAAAGGCTTTTAAATCCCACAACGGAGTAAGGTCTATGTGGCTAAGGCTATTAAAGGACAAATATAACTCCTGAAAATTTCGGCATTCACTAAGGGGCGCTAGTTCAATCGAGGTGAGTTGGTTAAAACAAAGACCCAAAAAGCCCATATTTTGAACATTAGAAAGTGGTGTAAGGTCTATTCCTGAAATTTGATTGACACATAAACTGAGCATCCATAAATTTCTGCACGAAGAAAGTGGATTCAGGTCTATGGAAGATAGATGATTGCCCGAAAGGCTGAGCCTTACTAAAGTAGCACTGTATTCTTCCACGCCATTAATGCAATTCGGATCTGTCCAGCCCATGCTTTGCAAAGTGAGTGCTCTAACACAGCCTGCGGCATTCCGGGTTACTTTACTCTCCGGAATAGTATCTCCGTTTAGTTCAACGGGTTGAGTTGGGTCACATTCAACATACTGGATAAATACTGTAATTTCAGCGGTCGTGGTTGTATCCTCCCAATAGGCTGATACTGAAAAAGTATAATACCCTGAAGGATATAAGCATACATCGTACCAGGCCATGAAAACTTCAGCTTCACCGCTGTCCTTTATTGTAGCGAAAGTGTCGAAATCAAATTCCATATATTGCGGAAGGGAATCAGCTTCTGCCTCAATAATTATACTGCTAATTATTGTATCCCCCTCTTCAGGATTCGTGATTGTGATAGTGAACGGACCGCTTCCATTCCCGCCGTTAGGTCCAATTCCTTTGTTGTCACAGGATAACACAAAAATCGATATGATTAATACAGAAAACAATAAACATACACCGAACTTCAATGTCTTAACACTCATAATTCCCCCTTCCGTCATGGTTGCTTTTTAATAATACCAAACTTAATGGATTTTATTCAACAATCAAGAAATATCTTGCAATTTGCATTCTGGAATTTAAATTAAAACTACTTTTCTTTGATAATTAAATAAACCATATTATGACTCGTAGACTGAAAACCTGCAGCTACCGATAACCGATCACTGGTCACTAATCACTTTCGTATATCTGGTTAATGATATTTTCCTTTTCCGTTTTCTTTCTGTTGCCAACTGTTTACCTCCTACTGCCTGCTTTCCACTATTCACCGCCCCAATACGCACTAGCACAGTTAGTGCACTCCGACACCCTCCCCGTTAAGTATTTTTCTTTATGCTGCAACTGTTTACTGCTTACTGCCTACTCCCTACTGCCTACTGCTTACTGCCTACTGCTTACTCTTTCTCCGTGTCTCCGTGTCTCCGTGACTCTGTGGTTAAACTTTTTTTTAAAAAATTGAAATTTAAAGGAGCGAATATGTCAAAACACAAAATAGCAGTTCTCCCCGGCGACGGGGTTGGAAACGACGTAACCGAAGCAGCCATGATAGTACTGGAAAAGCTGAACCTCGATGCCGAATTTACCTATGGCGACATCGGCTGGGAATTCTGGAAAACCGAGGGAGACCCTCTCCCCGACAGAACCATTGAACTTTTAAAAAGCACCGACTGTTGCCTCTTTGGAGCCATCACCTCCAAGCCTAAGGAGGAGGCTGAAAAGGAGCTTATCCCCGAGCTTCAGGGTAAGGGTTTAATTTACCGCAGCCCCATCGTGAGACTTCGCCAGTTATTTAACCTTTACACTAATTTCCGCCCCTGTAAGGCGTACAAGGGGAATCCGCTTATCTATAGGGAAGGCATCGATCTAGCGGTTTTCAGGGAGAATACTGAAGGTCTCTATTCCGGTGTCGAATTCCACCCGGTACCACAGGAAGTGTATGACGCACTTATGAATAATAGTAGGAACATGGCATTATTTAAGAATACAAATCCTGCAGATATCGCGATATCCTGCCGAATATTCACGCGGGAGGGCTGTCAGAAGATAATCAGAAGCGCGTTCGAGTACGCGAAAAAGGATGGGCGGAAAACAGTCACCGTAGTGGAGAAACCGAACGTAATCCGGGAGACCTCCGGCCTCATGGTGCGTGAAGCAAGGAAGATCGCGGAGGAATACCCGGGCATCGAACTCTGGGAAACCAACGTTGACGCCATGGCAATGTGGCTGCTTAAAAATCCTCTCGATTACAGCGTCCTCGTCACATCCAACATGTTCGGTGACATCATCTCAGACCTTGCGGCGCAGCTCGTCGGCGGACTCGGATTCGCGTGCAGCGGTAACATCGGCGACAACTACGCGCTCTTCGAACCCACCCACGGTTCCGCACCCAAATACGCCGGAATGTACAAGGTCAATCCCATCGCTATGCTCCTCTCTATCAGGCTCATGCTCGAATATCTAGATGAAGACCACTACGCTGGGCAACTCGAAAACGCAATAGCAAAAGTTATCGAAGAGGAAAAAGTCAGAACGTACGATATGGGAGGAACCTCCACTACTCTCGAAGTCGCTCATGCAGTCGCGGGGAAAATATAAACCCTATCTGGCAGCTGCCCTGAGAGCTTTATTCCAGGATATTTCTGAACCATAATATCCGGGTAGGTTGAACTCCCTGCTTCAACCTATAACAAATCCCTAGAAACATGTAAGCTGAATTTGCCTTGTTTTTATCCCTTAACAAAATTTTAATCAAATTTTTCCTTGTTTTTACGAAATTGTTTTATTATAATTTTATTGTACTATTGTTCAAAAACGAGGAGAAACAAAAAGATGACGATCAGGGGGATAAAAAAGTCCATAACACTCGCATTTGTTTTGATACTAATCGTTAATATTCACGCTAATACAATAATTAAAGGCCCATACCTTTCAAACGTTACTACAAGCAGCATTCGTATCACCTGGGAAACCACCGATAATTCACCTACCCATGTGGATTATGCTGACGAAAGGCATTATGGAAGTGCTGAGACATTTGACGAACACTCAAATATCGATGAATCTGTAACACACCACACAATCCAGTTGACCAGTTTATCTGAAAATGTTCTTTATTATTATCAGGTAACCTCGGGCGATGCCTCCAGTGATGTTTATCATTTTTACACTGCTGTTAATACTTCTACTCCATTCAGTTTTATTGCATTCGGAGACACGCGCTCCGACTCAGCGACCCATCAATCGATTGTTGATGCTATGATTTCGTACGAACCACGCTTCGTCTTGAACAGTGGCGACCTGGTTGCGGATGGTTTCCTTGCTTCGGATTTTCAAACCTTTTTTAATATCAATAAAGAGCTAATGGCTAATATCCCCTATTATCCCGCGATTGGCAACCATGAGATACCGGCTACTTTTTTCCACGAGTATTTTGAACTTCCAAACAACGAAAAGTGGTATTCGTTCCGATATGGAAATTGCAAGTTCATCGTCCTTGATTCCAGTATTCCATACCTGGTTCCATTTTCAGAACAGCCAACGTTCTTGGAAAATGAGTTGATTGAAGGATCAAGCTGGGCAGATTTCATATTCGTTATGTTTCACCACCCTCCTTACAGCTCAGGGAATCACGGTTCCGAACTTACACTAAGATATACTATATGTCCTATTATTGAGGAACATGGAGTTTTTATGGTTTTCAACGGGCACGACCATGCCTATGAACACGGGTTGGCTGATGGCGTTCACTACATTGTAACCGGTGGCGGCGGCGCTGGACTTTATAGCGTCGGATATTCAGATTGGACCGTCTATTCCGAAAGAACCTACCATTTCTGCTATATTACTGTAGATGGCACCTGTCTGAACTTCAAAGCGATCAGGCTTGATGGAACCGTCATGGACAGCTTAAGCACTTGCCCTCTGAAAGTAGAAGAAGAAATCCTGCCCGTTTACTCCGAAATCAAAGCCTACCCCAATCCTTTTAATAAAAAAGTTACCGTCAGCTACACATTGAAGGAAAACAGCGCGGTCGATGTAGCAATCTCTAATATACTCGGAGAGAAAGTTGCGGTGCTTAACCACGGCTGGCAGAAAGCCGGCAATTACGAAGTATCCTGGAACGGGCATGATGATCATGGCACCGGGTGCCCTGCCGGAATTTATTTTGCTGAATTCAAAACAGGGAATATTAATAAAATGCTGAGACTGGTTCTACTGAAGTAGAAATATCATCCATATTGGGCATTTCCCCCCACAATTCACTGCCCCCAAATTCCGAACTTTCTTGCAATCATTTCTTGGGTTTGAATCATACATTAACAGTATTTTTACAACACTTTTTCTAATTTTTCCTATCTCAAAATTAAATTTTCATAGAATTTTACTTGCTTATTTATTAGATTTATTTTAATATTTAATTAATTTTCAAAATATCATAAATGGAGTGTATTATGAAATATAAACAATTAGTTTTTTTTACAATTTTCTTTTTGATATTTTTTTCTATTAATATTTATTCAAGCGAAGGTGGACCGGATGAATTCGGATACAGATGGGTCGACTCGGACGAACCATCGGGACCGATATTCGAATGGATAGAGATCTCATCGACTGGAACTGCCTTAAGTCTATATGATGACTCCTATCAAAGCATTACAATGCCAGAGATCTTCGACTACTACGGCGTCGGTTACAGTCAATTGCATATCTGTTCGAACGGTTGGGTTAGTTTCACTGACGCGACTTCCTCGATCACGGTAGGTCCTTTTCCAAATTCCTATTTCCCCAATAACGTGCTTGGAATATTGAATATGGACCTCGACCCGGGAGACAGTCCGGGCGGAAGGGTCGTTTATGAATACATCGATAGGAAGCTGGTTGTCGAATACTACCAGATACGCGAATATCCAGGGGGAACCACTTATCCTCCATGTACATACGAGATAGTGCTCGATTTTCGCAGGAACGCCATATTTTTCCAGTACCTTGACATTGAACCTGTGTATTCAACATACCGCACAGCTTATATCGGTATTGAAAATTCGACCGGTACTATCGGGCTTCAATATGGAACTCACGGTCATGATGTAAGTGTGCTTCACGATGAATTAGCAATAATGTTCAGATCCAACATAGTGATTAATCCGGTTTATTACAACGGCTTCGACGAGACTGCCGAAGACTTCATGGAGGATATTGCAGACACTGGCTGCTGGGAATGGGGTATGCCGTCAGGACCAGGTCCCGGTTATCCCCGTACGGGACCCTATTGCTTTGGAACTACGATAGATGGATCCTATCCCAATTCTACTGACAGCTATTTATACTCCCCTCGAATGGCACTCAGCGGCACTAATTATCCCTACATGAACTTCTGGCACTGGTATGACATGGATGAGGGTCAGGACGGTGGAAACCTTGAGATCACTACTAATGACGGCATAAACTGGTTCATTGTTATCCCCAACGGAGGGTACCCCGTTTCGGACATGGAAGAAGGTTCCGCTATCGAAGGCATGCCTGCTTATTCAGGCGCAAGCGATGGATGGGAAAAAGAGGAATTTGATCTTTCATCATTCAGGGACGAGGAGATCAGGGTGAGATATCACTTTGCATCGAACGAAAGCGGTCGCTCGCCGGGCTGGTACATTGACGATTTTGCTCTGATAGAAGCTTTCGGTTACGTAACCGGGCACGTTGAGTTGACCTACATGGACCATGACAGTGGAGCGATCATCGAAGTGGTGGGGCAAGGGATTGCCGATACCACGGGTTACGACGGCTTTTTCTTTATCGACACAGTTTTAGTTGGAAACTGGAACCTGAGGGCAACCTCATTCGAATACGCCCCTGGCGAAGCATATATAAGCATTTCGCGGCAGGATACAACCACTCAAAATTTCGTGTTGGCTCCACAGATTTATACTAACGACTTCGAGGAGAATTGTGGTCCCGTGATTCATACACCGATCTTCGGCGGTTGGGAATGCGGAATCCCTGACACCGCCGATACGATGGGGCCTATGTACGCTCATTCCGGACTAAAATGCTGGGGGACAAAATTGGACTCATCCTACAAGGATACATGCAACTGGCTGCTTGACCTCTACATCACCCTGAACAGAGGCGAACACCCAAGACTGGAGTTCTGGCAATGGTACGACATGGGCGATTTGTTCTTCGATGGCGCAAACGTGAAGATAAGCAACAATATCGAAGATCCTTCATTCGTCCTGGCTTACCCAACTGAAGGCTACCCGGGAGTCATATCCAACCATAATCCATTTCTTGGGAATCAACCCGGATTCGGAGGAAAAGACGAGGGCAACTTCTGGCACATGACCTCTTTCGACCTGACTGAATACGCAAGCCAATCAGTCATAATCAGATTCGAAATCGGCACCGATTACTATGGTACTGCCTCGGGGTGGTATATCGACGACCTGAGAATAGTGGAAGGACTTGCCATACCTGAAGATGAAAGCGAGCTTCCTGAGGATTACGACATGACCTGTTACCCCAACCCATTCAACCAGAACGTCAATATCCGCTATTCCACATTCCGAAAAGGAACCGTTAAGCTATGTATGTTCGACTTACTAGGGAGAAACATAAAGACTTTATATGACGCTCCCCAGGGGACGGGAAGACACCAAACCCAATGGAACGGTATGGACGATCAATCAAACCCCATGCCCTCCGGAGTATATATCGTAAAACTCTACTTTAACGGGAAAAGCAGCACAGCAAAGAAAATATTGTTAATCAAATAAAAACTGAAAAATATAGAAACTTTGTATTCGGGTAATTATGAAAAAACAATACAAGATGGAGCAGCACATTCAATGACTCCCTTCATAATTAATTTTCTTATTTCCCATGATTGATTTGTCTTTATAACAAGGAGAGGACATAAAATGAAAAATCTGTATATAATTTTGTTGTTCCTGTCAGTTTTTACGCTTGGGGCTCTGGCAAGCACGGGAGGACCCGACGCGTTTGGATATAGATGGATTGACTCTGAGGAGCCCTCAGGTCCCGCGTTCGACTGGATAGAAATATCCACCACCGGGACGAGAGTTACACTATCTGATGATGCTTACTCCACTGTACGTTTTACAGATAGAACCTTTGAGTATTATGGTATCGATTACAGCCAGGTGCACATAAACTCGAACGGCTGGATCAGCCTTCTGGATGGAACTACCTATATCACTGTGGGACCTTTCCCCAACTCCAGCTACCCAAACGCAGTCATGGGTATTGTAAACATGGATTTTGATCCCGCAGATAGCCCGGGTGGAAGTGTTTACTACCAGTTCATCGACAACCTTATGGTCATCGAGTACTACCAGATTAGAGAGTATCCGGGGGGAACTTCATACCCACCATATACTTATGAGATAATACTCGATTTCGTCGCTAATTCAATAAAATACCAGTACCTGGTTGTGCAATTGACAAGCTACCGAACCGGATACGTAGGGATCGAGAACGAAACAGGCACTATTGGGCTGCAATACGGAACCCACACTTCAGTCGATTCCGACATACATGACAGTTTGGCAATTCTCTTCAGAAGCAACATCGTTATCGCCCCGTTCTATTACAATGACTTCACATTATCGGGCAACGATTTCATGGAAGATATAGAGCTTATTGGCGAATGGGAATGGGGAACTCCTATCGGCGCCGGTCCCGGTGGCGCACACTCTACACCATATTGTTTCGGCACATTCTTAGCAGGGAACCACACTGATTACGCGAATTATTCTTTATTAGCTCCAAGAATGGACCTTTATTCCGCTCAACATCCTTACGTTCTCTTCTGGCATTGGTACGAAACAGAGGAATCCCATGACGGCGGCAACATCAAGATCACTACCGACGATGGTATAACCTGGGAGTTAATTACTCCGGATGATGGGTACCCCGTCGACGAAATGGGTGCCGGTACTGCTATCACCGGCGAGCCAGCGTTCTCCGGAAGCAGTGGCGGGTGGGAACGTGTTAAACTCAACCTCGAACCGTTCCTTCTGGAAGAGGTAAGGCTTAAATTCGACTTCGCTTCTGACGCGGAAAACACCATGCCAGGGTGGTATATCGACGATTTCAGCTTGTTGGAAAAATTCGGCACACTCGAAGGTAACGTGGACATCGTTGCCGATGATTACGATAGGAACGCCAGAGTAGAAATAGTAGAATTGGGAAAAGCGACCCTTACCGGCGAAGCAGGATATTATTCCATCGATTCCGTCATGATAGGAAGTTACACTATAAGAGTCTCGAAAAACCATTATGTCACGATCGAAGAACCGGATGTAGCGATCACTGAATTCGATACTACTGTCGTGGACTTTGAGCTTCACCCGAATTTCGGCTTCATAAAAGGCTATGTGGACTTACTGTACGAAGATGTGGACGAAGGAGCAGTAGTGGAAATTCTCGAACTTGGGAAATTTGATACAACCGATGCAGAAGGCAACTATTTCATCGATACTGTTGAAATTGGGACATATTCCATTTCAGTAACCAAACCGCACTACGTATCTTCGTTGGATTCAGGAGTAGTTGTAACCGAGCTTGATACTGTCATTCGCGACTACGATCTTTTCCCCGAACTTTACAACTGCGATTTCGAACTGGAGGACGGGGCTTTAATTCCCGACCCACCTGACAGCGCGTGGGAATGGGGCACCCCGGATCCAGATTACCTGCAGGGACCACGCTGGGCTAACTCCGGCTCAAACTGCTGGGGTACGAACCTCGACGGGGAATATGGCGATAACGTCAACTGGAAACTCGACCTCTCAGTTTTCCTCGGCATTGCAGAATACCCCGCAATGAGAATGATGCATTGGTACAGGTTCAACGGGGAAACCAGCTCAGAGCTTTTCGAAGGTGGTAACGTGAAGATATCCATCGATGGTGGAGATAATTTCGAACTGCTTGTCCCCCTTGAAGGATATATAAACCCGGTTTCATACCACAATATATACATGGCTGGCGAACCAGCTTTCGGCGGCATGGATAACGGAAATTTCTGGCACATGGTGAACTATGACCTGAGACCTTACGCTGGTGAAAGCGCCCTCATCAGGTTCTCGATCGGAACCGATTACCATTCAGGCGCTGCCGGCTGGTACCTCGACGATATTCAGGTCTACGAATGGGTGGATGTTCCAGAAGCCACTATCAAGACCCCTGACAAATTAGCGCTCGTGACTTACCCCAACCCCTTCAACGCAACCCTGAATTTGAACTTCGCCATCGATAGGCACGGATCTGCCAGCCTGGAAGTGTATGATCTTTTGGGTAAAAAAGTCGGTACCGTTTTTAATGCAAAGGTCATCAAGGGGGTGTACCGGACTTCGTGGGAGATGCCGGAAGGGCAGCCATCAGGAATTTACTTCGTTAAACTCACTGTACAAAATCGGTCTATAATAAATAAAGTACTGCTTTTGAAATAGAAAAAATCGTTTTTTATGCTCAATAAGTTTGTATCAAATTTATATTATACAGACGTAAAACACTATTTTATTTGATTCTAATATCAAAAACATGGCTGAATTTAAGGGGGCATAAAGGAATGATAAAGAAACATTTAATAATAATGTTTAGCTTAGCATGTGTTGGGATTAGCCTAGCAAGCATCGGTGGACCAGATGAATTTGGTTATTTGTGGGTAGATTCAGACGAATATTCAGGAATAGCTTTTAATTGGATTGAATTATGTAGTACTGGTACCCATATAAGCCTTTACGATGACGATTATGAAACTATTGTACTCGCTGAGCCCTTTTTTTATTATGGCAATAATTATAACGAAGTTCATATCTGCTCAAATGGCTGGATAAGTTTTTCAGATGCTATTTCTGCAATCACCGTAGGTCCTTTCCCCAATTCATACATTCCTAATAATGTATTGGGTATCTTAAATATGGACCTCGACCCAAGTGACAGTCCTGGGGGAGGAGTGTATTATCAATTCATAGGTAGTAAACTGGTGATTGAATATTTCCGGATAAGAGAATACCCAGGAGGAACTAGTTATCCACCTTGTACTTATGAAATCATTTTAAATTTTAGAACAAATACTATAATATTTCAATATCTTGATATTGAGCCAGTAATATCCTCTTATAGAGTTGCATATATTGGCGTTGAAAATGAAACTGGAACAATCGGACTCCAATATGGAGAGCATAGACGTGATACAAGTAATATTCATGACAACCTGACAATCCTTTTTTTTAAAAGCATTATTTTAATCCCATTTTATTTTAACGATTTCAATGAAGGTCATTTCCCATTTCTACTTGAGGATGAATTGTTGGGAGAATGGGAATGGGGCACACCAGAAGGAGATGGTCCCGGGGAAGCCCATTCAATTCCATATTGCTTCGGAACCAATGTTGATGGCTTATATTCTAATCCAGCAGATTACACCCTTTTTTCCCCTTTAATCAATTTGACTACTACAGTATATCCCTATGTTGAATTCTGGCACTGGTTCGAAACAGAGGCAAACAAGGATGGAGGAAATATTTGTATTTCTATTGATTCTGGCGCTACCTGGGAAATCTTAATTCCTGATGAAAGGTATCCTGTTTTTGAGATGGATTCAGGTTCTACAATCGCTGGAGAACCTGCATTCTCCGGGCACAGCGATGGCTGGGAATTGGTACATATTTCTCTTGAACCTTATGAAAGAGAAGTAATCAAGCTGAAGTTCCACTTTGGTGCTGATCGGTTTAATAATTTCCACGGGTGGTATATAGATGATTTCAAACTTGCACATAGGTATGGAAGTCTTAGTGGCAATGTTGAACTATTAGGAGAAGAAACCCATGGTAATGTGTTGATTGAAATCCCCGACTTGGCAATCAATACCCTTACTGATGAGTATGGTAATTACATGATAGACTCCATGTTACTAGGAGATCATACAGTATTTGCATCAAAAGGCCACTTTTTAACTGTTGAAAAAACTGGAGTTACGATAACTGAATATGATACCACTTTCCTCGATTTCATACTTCATCCAGATTTTGGTCATCTTAGGGGAAATGTAGATCTTCTTTACAATGATATTGATGAAGGTGTGATTGTAGAAATCGTTGAGTTGGGTAGAGCAGATACTACTGATATTGATGGTTACTATTTAATTGATACTTTAGAAACAGGAACTTATCATGTTGAGATATCAAAGCCGTATTACGTTACATTTGTAACTTCTGGAGTTGTGATAAGTGAGTTGGATACTGCAGTTTATAACTTTGAAATGATGCCCGATTTATATGAAAGTGACTTTGAACTGGATGATGGTTATCTGGAAGCAGAACCTCCCGATAGCGGATGGGAATGGGGGATACCAGATTTTGTACATGGTCCTACATCCGCTTATTCTGGATCAAAATGCTGGGGAACTAACATAGATGGATACTATAGAGATAGTGTGAATTGGATGCTTGATATGAATGTTTTTCTAGGAATTACTGAATATCCAGCTGTGCGCTTTATGCAGTGGTATAAATTCATTGGTGAAACAAGCTTCGAAATCTTTGAAGGAGGAAATTTAAAAATATCTGTGGATGCAGGATCTTCCTGGACGGTTGTAGTACCGGTAGAAGGATACGATAAACTAATATCCGGTCACAATATTTATCTAGGTGGGCAACCTGCATTTGGTGGCATGGAAAACGGTAACTATTGGCATCAAGTGAATTTCGATTTAACTTTTTTTTCTGGAGAAGCTGCCATCATCCGTTTTGAAATTGGAACTGATAATTACTCAAATGCCGCCGGTTGGTACGTTGACGATCTTGAACTTTACGACCTGACGGGTTTAAATGATATGGTCATAAAAATCCCTGACAAATTAGCGCTCGTTACGTACCCCAACCCCTTCAACGCAACCCTGAATTTGAACTTCGCCATCGATAGACACGGACCTGCCAGCCTGGAAGTGTATGACCTTTTGGGTAAAAAGGTCGGCACCGTTTTTAATGAAAAGGTCATCAAAGGTGTGTACCGGACTATATGGGAGATGCCGGAAGAGCAGCCTTCAGGGATATATTTCGTTAAACTCACCGTCCAGGACCAGAATATCATAAAAAAAGTGTTGCTTTTAAGATAAGGGATTTTATATTGTTAGAAAAAATTGAACGAGAAAAAAGGAATATTTGATATGGCGAGAAAATTAAGAAAAACAGAAACACTACCAGTTAAACAAAAAGCGTCAAGATCCAAGCTGCCGTTCAGCAGTAAGAATTATTTATTTTTTGGACTTGCAATAATCTCGATAGTCGCAGGTTTTTTAGTCCTGGTTCAGGGCTCCATCACTCTTGCGCCTATACTACTGGTCTTGGGGTACTGTGTTTTCATGCCCCTGGCAATTATGCTCAATGGATCAAAGAAAAAGGAAGAAAAGAATCCTTCCTCTGTCTGAATTAAGTATAACCTATCTTTATCGAAACTCCATGATTCTGGATAATTCAGAAACCAGCAATTATTTGATTTTTATTTTTTTGTATTGACATATTCCTGGGTAAATATATATTTCTTGCTGATTTTTGAAATGTTAACGGGGTCGTAGTTCAGTATTTGGTTAGAACGCCGGCCTGTCAAGCCGGAGGTCGCGAGTTCGAGTCTCGTCGGCCCCGTTTTTTTAATAACATTCTAAAGTGCTTTAAGCCGGAGGTCGTCCCGATAAGTCGGGAAGTCTCGCCTGTCCCGTTCGATAGCGAACATGATTAATGGGATCTCAACAATAATTATATCGAAAGCTTATCTAACTGGATCGGCCCCGTTTTTTTAAAGAATTTTTTCTTCTTCAAATCAACAATCGTTGATCGTTATTCTGAATTCAGTCTGTCCCCCCTCACTTTTTTACCGCGTTTAAATTAAACAGTATCCTTAGCTCCCTTATCTTTATCTTATCCTTACTTTCGCGGTTTGTACCCCCATATCCCCCGTACAAGTCACCATCGGGGAAGAAATCCATCTCAGCGTATTCCTTTGAGCCGTACTCCAGCGATATTCCAAGCTGGAAGTACGAGAACTTGAACGCCGTCCCAAGATCGAAATACGTGGTCATAATATCATTATCCGTGTACTCTGGGACAATGTGAAATCCAAATCTAAGCGGGATATCATTATATAGAATATGCTCAACCCCGCCTGCGAGTTCGAAAGTATTTTCGAATTCCAGTTCCAGCAGGTCCTCCCCATCATCCTTCTGCACCTTCGCGTTCTCCCAGAACGTATATTCGCAATCTACATTCAGCCTGGAGAAGAGATTAGTCTGAGGGCGGTACTCGATACCCACTCCGAACGAAGCAGGATACTTCAACTCGACATCTGTCGATAGTTTATTCTCGAACTCTGGGAAAAAGTTATAGTTGCCAGTAAAATTATGCTCGAGTTTCGCGTTCGCTTTAGTTGCGGTGTTATAGACCAAACCCACCGAAAACCTGTCATGCGGCTTTGCCAGTAATCCCAATTTCAGTCGGTTACCGTATAGATTGGTCAGCCTCGTTTCGTTAAGTTTGTCTATTTCGGAAACCAGGTATATGACATCGACCTGCGTCGTTCTGTCACCCAGGAGGTACTGGTAGGCTAAACCCAGGTTGATGATATTCAGGAAATCCTTGGACATCCCCACTGTAAAACCCATAATGTTTCCACTGCAATTCACATTGTTCCACCCTATCAGCTCATCCTGGTAAGGGGATTCGACACCCCTGACCTCCTCCTCGAATTGGTACCTGAAATCGTACAAAGGGATATAAGCCATTGCGATCGCGGGTGCATATTCGTACTTCGGATTAACAGTAAGCCCGAGGGCATAATCGTCGTAATAGGTCATATTCTCCGAGTATATGTTATCCGCTACGAATTCCATTTCGAAGCCGTGAGCGGGGAAGGAATGCGCTTCCTGGTACACCAGCGCTTGCCCGGCAAAGGCAATATCCAGCAAGGGAAGCTCAGATAACAAAGCCGGGTTCTTGCTGACGCAAAAGGTACCTTTCCCGGAAGCGAAACCGGTCGTGCCCATTCCCAGACTCCTGACATCGATAGTATGGATCCTGTCCCCGAAAAACGACTTGTCCAGGAATGTGTACCCGTAAAGAATATTGAAGCTTAAACAGAGTAAAAATATTAAAGCCAACAGGCTGATCTTTGATTTCATATTTACCACCAAAAATAATCGATCTGCAAGCGGAAGGATTCGGAAGCTCTCTGGACCCTGTCCAATTCACCATCCAGTTCCTCCGGCTCGTTGTTATATGTTCTTATGTCCGGGTTGTTCAGGGCAAACTCATAATCCCAGGTGTATTTCGCCCTGACAACCATGTGCTTTGAAATGTTATCCTTGATAGAAATCCAGTATCTGAAGGCGTCGTTATTCTCGGTTTCAAGGACTACAAATTCGCCCTCCTCGAAATTCCACAGAAAACCCTTGTAGAAAATACCCGCGATCGTACTCGATATATCGTCGTTGAAATTATGCGTAAGTTCGAATCCCAGTGCTTCCCCGGGGGATACTACACTCCCCGACAGGGGCTTCTCACCGTTGGGTTCGACATCAAAACTGAACCTCGGCGAACTTGGAAAATATGTATCGTTCTTCGAATACAAAAATACAATTTCATCGAACTTCGAAAGCCTGAATCTTGACGTCAGCCTCGTCTCCAGATTTTCGAACTTGTTCATGGTTATCACATTATCTTCGTTCCTGCTCTGCCATTTCTGCCTGAGGTTGAAATTCAAACCTCTAATCGGCTGATATGAAAGCTTCAGGACTATCCTGTTGTACTTACTGCCATCAGCCTTCCTGTTCCACACATCGAACTCTAGACCTGTCCTTAAAGCGGAGGTCAGTTGGTACCACAGGTCGAAATACACGCCCTCCTCTGCCTGGGGCGACGCGGAATTATTGTATATTAGCCCATAGACTGGGTTATCCATGTAATATGGCTTGGTGAATATCGTGCTTTTGTACCTCTGGTAGTTGGAGAAGGACCTGGAATACGGGTTATCAAAAATTATATCATAATTTCTGTAAAGTGTCAAGAAATCCAGTTTATTAGTGTGCAGGAGTAAACTCAGGACCAGTCCCTTGGGTTCATCCCCCAACTTGAAGACCTTTCCGATATCCGCGAGCTCGCCATATTCTCCCTGGAACGACAGATCACCATGAACCGCCTGGAAGTGGAAACCGATCATTCTGCGGGATTTTCCGCCCGGTGAACTCAGCAGCAGGTATTCGTTATCGACCAGGGCTCGCCTTTGCTCGAAGGTTTCATCATCGACGAAGGCTGAGATTTGCGGGTCGTACTCGCGGTCATAATTCAATTGCAGGAAGCTGAATCCGCAGCTTATTTCATCGATAGGGTGAAACCTCAGGTCAGTACCGAATGTCCTCTCCTCGAGCACATCGTTCATTGGGAGTAATCCAGCGCTCTCGAGGTCGTCATTGCTGAACATGTCGCCCAGGTCGATGTACGACGCGAAGGAATTATCGCAGTTTGTCGAAGTGGAATCCTGGTTCAAGACAGCGTCCTTATTGTCAATCGAGTAGAACGAGGTCAGGTATATCTTTCGGTAGAGATTACTTTGG
Source organism: bacterium (assembly GCA_016935765.1). Lineage (GTDB taxonomy): Bacteria > UBP14 > UBA6098 > JAFGQG01 > JAFGQG01 > JAFGQG01. The sequence continues at coordinate 5,243 of JAFGQG010000175.1, read as the reverse complement.
AACGCGAATCCGTTCAGTTGATATTCTGATGTCTGGGAGAGGTCACCCATTATCCCGGAGAATCTCTTGCTATTGTAGAATCCATATTTACGGGGCTTGAACGCGTCGGTGTTCTCCATGATGACCCCCTGACCAAGCGACACATAGTAGTTACCGAGAATGAGTCTATCCATGCAGAACGGACCATAACAAAGGTTTTCAGCGCTGATGAACCCCTTGTTCAGCGGGTAATCAAACGGGTTATAAAGCCGGTTTCCTTTAACTTCTCCGCCGAGAGGCCTGGAAGCAAGAAAGCCAGCCTTGTACCTATCGAAACCGATGTTAAACTTATGAAATAATTTTGAATGCGCGTCAAGCAAATCCAACCTGTGATACCAGGAATCATAAACGGTTTCAGACTCCGCAAAATTCTCAGTAAATATAGCCTGGGTCTCCTCTTCGTATGGGGAATCCGACATCCTGAACTGGTAGTGAAAATTCAGATCCTTCGAACCTTTCGGGTCATCATACCTTATCAAATCCCTTGCGCCTATATAGCTGTACCCTGTTATCCCGGGAATGGACCGGAATTCCTGCCGGCTGTTTATCCCACCCCTTTGCCTGCGATATTTAATTATCCTGAGAGCGCTCTGGGGAGTAATACCCGGAATGTTCATCAAATCAAACATGCTTGCTTCATTTATATTAATGAGGTAGGAGGCGATATCCACCCAGAGATCGGAGATGTTCTCGTTCACACCTTCCTCGAAGACCCAATTCTCAATTTTGTACTCGATTCTCTTTAACCTCGCAAGATTCTCGGAAATTGTCTGCTCATGAGAGATCTTCACCAGTGGCTTTATCAAATTGAATTTTTCAGGGTCGCTGAAAGGCATTATCTCCCTCAGTTCGTAAACGCTCTCCAGAGGTCCCCCATAATAGATGTGCCAGTAAAGCGTTTCGGCGTCCTTTTTCTTGATGGGGAGCTTCTTAAGCTCATCCAACGAGGCATTATTAATATCGATAAGCTGGGTCTCCGCTACCGCCGGGATAAACAGCATTATCGACAGAGTAAATACAATAATAGTATAACATGTATTTTTACTATTGTAAAGCATTTTATTCTTCTGAATTACCGCCACTCAGGCTGAATGCCAGCATGAAATGATGTGTTAAAGGCAGCACCGGATGGGTTTGCAGGGAATAGTCAAATACCGTGCCCATGATGTTGACGCCGAACCCAACGCTGAATTTCTCCGGTCTGTTCTGACCTCCAACCCTTAAACTCAACTCTTCGTAAGGCTTGACCTCGATCCCGAACCTCATCTGGATATCGTGGTTATGCTCTTTTTCAACCTCGAACAGGGTCAATATCTTATCGTAAGGTTCGTAACCCAGACCCAATTTCAGTCTCTGAGGCAGGCTTTCCTTGAATTCATCCCCGATCTTTGGGGAATTCACGTTTTCCATGAACAAGCCGACGTAGGTGCGGTCATATATCCTTGCTTGAGCCCCGATGTTGAATCCGAACGTGTAACTCGATCCCAGGTTCCTTCCCTCAACGGATTCCGCATATTGCAGCGTGTAGATATTCAGAGCATAACCGAGGTCGAGGGATGAATGGATATCCTGCATGATTATGAACCCGTGCGAGAAGGTGAACGTTTGCTCGTTAGTTAAAACCACCTCCTGGTACTTTACCACGACATCTCTATACGCCATTCCGAGGGTTCCGTACCGGGGCAGTTTTATCCCGCTGGCGATAGTCGTATATCCCAGGAACGATTGATTATAAAGCTTCGAGTAGGCAAGCGCGATACCGTAACTTTTCCAATCGGCGAGGCTTGCGGGGTTCCCGACACTCCCTGAGAGGTTCCCTTCCAGGCATGTTGTTATTCCGCCCAGCGCGCCGACCTGCGGTAACGGCGGTGGAAATTCGAACGGTTCAGCAACGAGCGCGGAACATTTAAAAAGCAGAAAAACAAGCACTGAAATTTTTATTTTTAACATGAACTTCATTATCATATTCTCATTTTAATGGCAAACCTACTGTTATTGGCGCTAATTTATTCTCCACATCTCCCGAGGCGATCTCCTTCACCTCGAGATGACAGAGGTAAACCCCGGAGGTCAAAGTACGCGCGTAGTCGTTCTTGCCGTCCCATTCGATCGAGATCAAACCGGAAGTGCTTTCATCAAAAAGTGTCTTGACAAGCCTGCCATGGATGTCGTATATCCTTATCACTACCTCCGCCTCCCGGGGGATATTAACAGTCACCGGGTAACTCTCCCCGAGGCTCGGCGCGAAGGTCTTGGGGACCACGGTCAATTTTACTTCCTCGGACGTCGGAGTAACCGGGGACAGCGTATCTATCTCGGATATATCCTCCTCATATCCAAGGAGAACCTGGTAGGTCGTTTCGCTGCCATCGATATAGATCGAACCGACACCCAGAACGGAATACCAGTGCTCCAAATCGAATACACTCTGCGGAATACCGGTAGTTCCCCAGGCTCTTAAAGGTACATCCCCCGAGCCGTCATCGAGGTGCGCATTGAAAGCGTTCCCTGTCGAATAAAGGTCCACTACTTCTCCCTGGGTATACACAAAAGTACCTTCCCACCGCGGGTCGTTAAGATCTTCCGTGCTAACCGTATCTGGATTGGGCAGGGCAACGTTCGAATCGAGAAGGGTGATGGTCAAATCAGTGATTTCCGTTACAGCATTGTATTCCTCCACCGTCCCTTTCACGCGAACCAGGTTGCCCCTTCGGGCTTTGGTAATCATATCAGGCAGATTATCAAAATCAAACAGCATTATTCCGTACCCCGAAGTGTCCTGTATGTAAGCCTTGAAATATGAAGTATCAATGATATTCGCGCCGAGAGTGACCACTCCTTCAACCGTCACTTCATGAAAAGCTGACGGGTCTGCCTGGATTTGCGAAATCAGCGTAATATCCTCAGGGATCGTATCAACGGGAGTAGTATCCAGCTCAGCGATATCATCCAGGTATCCAACCAGCACCTGGTAGGTCGTATCGTCATCATAATCGATATATACCGAGCCTACTCCGATTATGGAATACCAGTGCCCTGTTTCGAAGGTCTCCATAGGGATGTTAGCTGTGGACCAAACCCTTATGAGTGTTTCACCGGAGCCGTCATCGATGTTCACGTTATAATCAGCTCCCGTTGAGTAAACGTCGGTGACCATAGCTTCGGTATAGATCAAAGTTCCGTCCCAGCGTGGATCGTTCAACTCGACAGTGCTCAGGGTCTCCGGCGCCGGAATAGCCTGGCTGCTGTCGATCAGGGTCAGGTTCACACCCGTTATCTCCGTAACGCCATAATACTCGGTTACAGTTCCTGTCACCCCCAGCAAATTCCCTCTTTGAGCGACCGACACCATCGCCGCAGTGAAATCATAATTGAACAAAAGGATGCCATACCCTGAACCATCCTGTATATACGCTTTGAACCTAGCCGTGTCTATGATATCCGCACCGAGAGTAACTACCCCCTCAAATGCCACAGAATAGTAGCTTGCGGGATCCTGTTGGATCTCCCCTATCTGAACCGTGTCAACAGAACTGGAAAAACCACTCGGTTTCGCTACCGGTTCAGCCGATAACAGGCTCAGCCAACCCGAAATCAATACTATTATAACCAACCAACAAAACGTTCTTTTCATAATTTGTATGTGCTTCCAATCAGTATAATTAAAAATAAAAGGTTTAATATAATTACTTACTTAATTTAATACAAGCTTTTTATGCGCCGCAGTTAATTTATTTAGCAATTTTCTAAGTTCGTATGCTAAATTAGCATCTTTAAACTTGCGCTCATTTAGAATTAAGGAAAGAAGCTTACCAATTAAACTTTTGGAAATAATAACAAATGAGATATAAAATGATCATAATATTAACAGTCGTCCACCAGTCCATACATCCACTCATCCGGTGGAGATTGTGGAAATTTTAATAATGATTTATTCAACTAAATCGTACAGGATTCCAGTATTTTTACTACTTCAAAAAAAAATGTTTACAAAGTCTATATACTTTCTTATAATTTTATCAGGAAACGAAATACGAATTTAGGAGGAATTATGTATATTGTCCCTGCGCAATGTCCTTATGACGATTGCAAGAAATCGTTGATCGATAAAAAGAAGACCATAAAGGGTCAGCCGTCGATCAAGATAAACGCTGAATACGGTTCAAAGAAAGGTGTTATTTATCTCAGTTCCATATACGACGATTACGAGATCGAATGCGGTGATGATTTTAAGATCGAAGAAGGCGCGATTATCGACCTATCCTGTCCTCATTGTGGGAAAAGATTCCCGGTAATAGATTATTGTTCATGTGGCGCGCCGCAGGTGTACGCGCACATTATCGGAGGGGGGATCATCAAGTTCTGCACACGGCGAGGCTGCACCAAGCATTCGGTAGAGTTCAAGAACAGCAAGGAGATCCAGAAATTCTACAAGTATAACGAGGAATTGAGAAGAAAGGGCGTGATAAAATAGACCCTTCTCGTATGGGTTGTTATTTTTGAAAAATCAAGCTGATTTTGTTTTAGGGGTTTAAAACAAACAAAAAAATCACTGTCATCTCGAGACTATTATTTCTCGTCGTCCGGTAACCGCAGGTTGGCGCGATCTCAGCAAGTGAATTAAGTGATGAAACAGGAAGTTCCTGGGAGTTTTTGTTGGATTAATTGCGCATGAGATTACTAGTGAAAGTTTCAGAATACAATTTTCAATCAGACTGAAACGTTTCACTTACGGATTTAAAGGCGAAAAATAAGAGCCTTTAAATCCTCGCAATGACGGTGAGGAGGTTTTTGAGGGTTGAGGGTTTTGAAGGTTACGGGTTTGTGGGTTTTCTACATTTATTATATCCAGCCCCGAAGGGGGCGAGGTACTACAGTAACATGTTAAGCACAAAAACACAAGCCCCAAGGTGGGCGGAGTATTTTCCATGGTTAGCGGAGGCTCAAACCTACCCGGAATTTTTATTTTTTATTGATATAAAATCGCAGGCTAAAGCGCTGCGGCTACCTAATGTTTTTTTACTTCTAAAATCGTTAATCTAATAATCGATATTCTGCAATCAATCTGTACTCCCCTGTTTTAATTATTCCCTGCTTATCTAATTAAAAGCAACTTCTGAACGTGCTTTCTATTGTACTCCCGCAGGCGGAGCAGGTACACCCCGCTGGGGAGGGGTTCGCCGTTCGGGGCGTTGCCGTCCCAT